>CALVKT010000051.1 GCA_944333055.1 uncultured Clostridia bacterium | reverse complement strand
TTGCCCTCCCCTGTCTCGGTACCGCTTGAAATCAGCGGTATTATACCATTTCTGCCGCAGTTTGCAAGAGGGAAGAATGCACAGCATCCTGCGCATTTTTCTCTCCCATACCGCCTAAAAATGCGCGCCCCTCCCTGCTTGACAAGCGCCATTAAACATGTTATGTTTTACGGGAATACCGTTACATTCAGAGGAAGCGTTTCAGGAGGCCATAATTCCATGAAGGACACGCCGCGCCGCTCAAGTGGTTGGCTGCGCTTTTTTGCGTTTTTCATCGTTCCCGTCCTCGTGCTCGCGCTCGCCAACCACGTGCTGCTCAAGGTGGACGCCATCACCTGGTATACGTTTCGGGAACTCGAAAGCCGCGACGACATCGACCTGGCCGTCGTCGGATCGTCCGTCGTCTTCAACAACGTCAATCCGCAGATCCTCACCGACGTCACCGGCATGGAAGCCTTTGACGTGAGCGCAGCACACCTGAACATGACCGGCGCATATGCGGCGACGAAGTACATGTACAAGACCAACAGTCCCGAATACGTCGTGCTGATTCTCGATCAGGAAACGCTCATTGAGCCGAGCGAAAACCTGCAAGCCCAGCAGCGTCTGCTGCCCCAGCTCAACGATCCGCTCATCGCCGCGTCCTATCTGATCGACAACTGTCTGCAGGATGGGCAGATCATCGAGCGGCTGCTCATGTTCAAATCTCAGCCCATCCATTCCCTGGACGATCTCAAAAAGCGGCGTCTGCTTGAGCAGGAGCCGCAGCGCTACTATGAAGAGATCCACCTGCAAAACACCTACTCGCACTACATGGGCAGAGGGTATGCGCGCATCATCTCCCCCTTCACCATGCTGCGCAAAATGGAGTTTGATCTCATTCAGCCCGACGAGCTGGACGCCTACGACGGCCTGCGCCCCCAGACCACGCGCAAGCTCAAGCAGTTCAAGGCGCTGTGCGAGCGGCATGGCTCCACACTGATCGTCGTCATGTCCCCGACGCTGACCACACGCATGCTCAGCCATCGCGGCGTGATGGAAAAAAACGTGGAGGTGGCGGCGTTCTGCGACGAGCAGGACATCCCGTTTCTGGATTTCACGCTGGCCAAGCCCGATTTCATGCGCAGGCTGGATGCCTGTTTCTATGACTGGAACCACCTGAACGGCGAGGGCTCCGACCTCTACAGCGAGCGGCTGGGCACGTGCATCCGCATGCTGGCGGATGGGCAATCCGTCGAGCACCTGTTCTATGACTCCATGGACGCGTATCTGTCCAGCATTGATTTCATCACCAACGCCTACGTCTTTGAAACGACCGGCGATGGGCAGGACACCTACACGGCGGGCTGCAACTGCGGCGCCGGTGTGACGCCTGAATACCGGTTTGCCGTGCGAAATTCGGACGGAAGCATGACCGTGCTGCGCGATTACGATGTCGATCCCGTTTTCACCGCGCCCGCAGGCGCTTACCGCGATGCGGCGCTCTGCGTATATGCGCGCCCATATGGCAAGCCGCAGGATGAGCCCGTCCGCTTCGAGCTGACCGTGCCGCGCCGCGCCGCACCCTGATCCGTCCAGACGAAAGAGGATGCTTGCATGTCCACCTATACGATCATCTACCAGCTCTTCGCCGCTGCGGCGCTGTACTATCTGTGCCCGCTCCGCTTTCGCTGGCTGGCGCTTCTGATCTTCAGCTACGCGCTCTATGCGCTGGGCGGCCGTCAGGCGCTCGCTTTCATCCTGCTCACGACGCTGAGCACATGGGCCGGCGCGCTGGTCATCGCGCGCATCGGCCAGAAGGCGAAGCACCGGGCGCAGGCGCTTGACCGCGAGGAGAAAAAGCGCGTGAGGCGCGCCGCACGCGGCCGGCAGCGCGTCTGGTTTTGGGCGGTGCTGCTGCTCAATTTCGGCCTGCTGGCGGTGCTCAAATACTGTCCAAGCCTGCCGGGCCAAATGCTGAGCGGCATATTCGGCCTGCTGGGCAGGGCGTCTTCGCCCGCGGTCAGGCTCTTTGTACCGCTGGGCATCTCCTTTTACACGTTTCAGTCGATGGGCTACCTCATCGACGTGTACAACGGCAAGACCGCGCCCGAGCGCAATCCGCTCAAGTTCGCGCTGTTCATCTCCTTCTTTCCCCAGCTCATTCAGGGCCCGATCGGCCGCTATGACGCGCTCGCCCCGCAGCTCTGCGAAGGGCATCGGCTGAAGCTGCTAAACATCCGCAACGGCCTCATGCTGATGCTCTGGGGCTTCTTTAAAAAGAAGGTCATCGCCGACCGCGCGCTGCCGCTGGTTGATGCCGTGTTTGCCGATCACACGCCCTACGGCGGCGCAGTCATCGTGATCGCCGTGCTGATGTACTCGCTGCAGCAGTACGCGGACTTCTCCGGCGGCATCGATCTGGTGACGGGCGGCGCGGAGATGATGGGCATCCATCTGGCGCCCAACTTCAAGCGCCCGTACTTCTCCGTCTCGCTGGGCGACTTCTGGCGGCGCTGGCACATCAGCCTCGGCGCGTGGATGCGCGACTACGTTTTCTACCCCTTCGCGCTGACGCGGCCCATGCAGCGCCTGACCAGGGCCTGCAAGCGCTTTGCGGGCGCGGACGTGGCACGCGCGCTGCCCGCCGCGCTGGGCAACATCCTCGTCTTCCTGCTGGTGGGCGTCTGGCACGGCGCGACGGCTCATTACGTCGTCTGGGGCCTGTACAACGGCGTGATCCTCGCCGTGAGCGCGCTGCTGGAACCGGCCTACAAGCGCTTTGGCGAGCGTCACGCCGCGCTGACGGCGAGCCGGCGCTTCTACGTCTTCCGCGTCCTGCGCACGTTTTTGATCGTGAACATCGGCTGGTACTTTGACCGCTGCCTGCATCTGACGGACGCTTTTGCCATGCTCTTTAAGACGCTGACCGCGCCGCGCCTGTCGCAGTTGACCGACGGCACGCTGCTTTCGCTGGGCCTGACGGCAGGCGACTACGCCGTGCTGGCGGGCGCGCTGGTCATCCTCGTGTTCGTCTCCGTCATGCAGGAACGCGGTCACGCGATGCGCAACTGGCTGATGGCACGCAGGCTTGCGACGCGCTGGCTGCTGCTGTACATTCTGCTCTTTTACACGGCTTTCTTCTTCGTCCCCAAGGCGGCGACGGGATTCCTCTACGCTGTCTTCTAACGCCATTTTCTGACAGAATCACCGAATGATGAGTTGCCATGTATGGCGTCATATGTAAGATGATGATGGATGGCAAAAGCACACAAAACCAAGAACCGTCCGGGGCGGTGATTGGGAAGGTCAGGAGCCAGGAGGCCGCACATGAAAATAAAATGGATTGGAAAGTATGACGGCAATAATCTTCCTGCTGTCGATGTCGGCGCTGATGCAAGAGAATTGCCGCAAGCAACAGGCAAGTCCGTGATCATGCTGATTCCGATTGCCCTTTTATTTGCTTGTTGTGTATACATGAAAAAAACGTACTTGGGAGGAGTCGCATTTTCAAAGGTTGATTGGATGGCAGGTCTTGGGATTGCGCTGCTTTTCTTCCCGGTACACGAACTCATCCATGCTGCAAGTTTTCCATCCGGCAGCAAGGTCATTCTGTTCTATACGATGCAGGGGCTTGGTACAACATGTGTGTCACCGATGACAAGAAACAGATTCATTGTGGTAAATCTATTGCCATCACTGATTTTAGGCATTGTACCGCTAATCATATATATGATTGTTCCAAGTTCTTATGGTTTTGCAAGCACCGTTCTTTGTGTGTTCAGCTTTGTTCATCTGGGCGGTGGGTACGTCGATTATTGGAATATTGTGCATCTGCTCAAACTTCCTGTGGATGCAAGGATTCAAATTTCTGGATCTAAGATTTATTGGATGTCAGATACACAGATTTGAGCCGTTCAGCGGTGGCGCATGGAAAAGGAAAAATGGGCACGCCCACTTTACAATCATAATGCTGATTCTTGATGAAAAAGCTTAAAACGGCGCGAAGCGAAGAAGGGAGTCTGAAATCCCTCAGGCAGGTTTAGGGCGGCAGCCCTCACATCTTCTATGATCACGGCGTAAGCGGCGTGAACCGCAGCGGAGCGTATCGACCATTGCAGTTCTGATTCGCCGTTTTCATCAAGCGTGAGTATGAATTGGAAATCAGCATTGGTATATACATGAAAAGCGAACCGCTTCATGCCCGCAAGCCGGTTCGCTTTTTGATATCCGTCAAATGTCGAGCGCTGCGAGCGCCTCAGGCGTGTCCGCATCGGTCAGCTCGCCGGGATACAGGCAGGGCACGACCAGCAGGTCATCTTCGTGCGCGCGCAGCACGCCCCTGGCGCCCCGGTCACCCGTGATCGCATGCAGTGCCTGGAAATACCGCCTGGAAAAGACTGCCGGATTGCCCCTGTGCGTCTCATCCTGCAGGCAGGCGATGCCCTTGCCGCCGCGCGCAAACGCATCGAGCAACGCACGGAGCGACGCCGCCGTGAGCCGCGGCTGATCGCCGACGAGCAGCAGCGCCGCGTCCACGTCGCGGAGCGCATCGAGGCCCAGATGGATGGAGTGCGCCTGCCCCAGCTGCGGGGCGTCGTTGCGCACGACGCCATACCCGCGCGCCTGTGCGAGATGCATCACGGCCTCGCTGCGCGCGACCACGACCGTCTCCTGCGCGGACAGCCCGCCGATCAGGTCGAGCGCGCGGCAGACCATCGGCCTTCCGCCGAACGGGCTGAGCAGCTTGTCCGCGCCGAAGCGCCGGCTCTCCCCCGCCGCCAGCAGCACGACGCCCAGCTTCATGCCTCCCGCTCCCCGAGGAGCAGCTTTTCCGGCGTGATGGGCAGGCTGCGCACGCGCACGCCGCAGGCGTTGTACACGGCGTCGGCGATGGCGGGCGCGGGCGTGTTGATCACGCACTCGCCGATGGACTTCGCCCCGAACGGGCCGGTCGGCTCGTAGCTGGGCGCAAACTCGACGCGGATGCGCTGCGCGTCCACGCGGGTCGGAATCTTGTATTGCAGGAAGGAATTGCTGACCGTGCGGCCCAGATGATCCATCTGCGGGCGCTCATAGAGCGCCATGCCGATGCCCTGCATCAGCCCGCCCTCCGTCTGGCGCATCGCCAGATTCGGGTTGATGACCGTGCCGCAGTCGACGACGGCCGCATAATCGACCAGCTTCACCTCGCCGGTCTGCGGGTCGAGGTCGATCTCCGCGCAGCCGCACATGAACGGCGGCGGCGACACCGGCGAACCGCTGGACACGCAGGCGGAGATGTCCTCCGTGCCCGCCATCATGTGCGCGTTGGCGATTTCCGCCAGGGACACGCCCGCGCTGCCGTCGGCCCTGCGGACGCCGTCGCCCTCAAAGAGCGCGTCCTCCGGCGCGCAGCCCAGCAGCTTCGCGCCCACGCGCACGATCTTCTCCCGGAGCTGCTCGCAGGTTTTCACCACGGCCATGCCGGTCACGTACGTGGTGCTCGATGCGTAGGAGCCGCAGTCATACGGCGATGTATCGGTGTCCACGCCGTGCACGGTGATGTTGTCCACCGGGCATTCCAGGCTCTGCGCCGCCATCTGCGCCAGAATCGTGTCGCAGCCGGTGCCCATGTCCGTGGCGCCGATGGACATGTTGTACACGCCGCCGTCGCCAAGGCGGATCAGCACCGCGCCCGTGTCCACGTTCGATATGCCGGAACCCTGCATGGCCAGCGCCATGCCGACCGCGCGCACGTGGCCGTTGGGGAGCGTTCTGGCCGGGTATTTCTCCTCCCAGCCGATCATCTCCCTGGCGCGCGCCATGCAGCGGTCGACGGTGCAGCTGGCCGCCGTCTCGCCGTAGTAGGCGGGCATGACCTCGCCCTCGCGCACGATGTTGCGTTCGCGCAGCCTGGCGGGATCCATGTCAAGCGCGTGCGCCAGCTCATTGACGGCGGATTCCACCGCAAACAGGCCCTGCGTCGCGCCGTAGCCGCGATACGCGCCCGCGCTCATCGTGTTGGTGTACACCGTGTGCCACGAGAAGCGAAACGCCTTCATATTGTGCGTGTAGAGCGGAATCGACTTGTGCCCGGAGAGGCCGACCGTCGTGGGGCCGTGCTCGCCGTATGCGCCGGTGTTGGAGAGCGTGTGCAGGTCGATGGCGCGGATGGTGCCGTCGCGCATCGCGCCCAGGCGCACGTGCATGCGCATCGCGTGGCGCGGCGAGGAGAGCGTCATCGACTCCCCGCGGGTGTAGACGATCTTCGCCGGAAGGCCCGTCTTCAACGTGACGATGGCCGGGTATTGCTCGCAAACCGCCGTCTGCTTTGCGCCGAACCCACCGCCGATGCGCGGCTTGACGATGCGCACCCGGCTCTTGGGGATCTCCAGCGCCGTCGCCAGAATCCGGCGCACGTGGAAGGGCACCTGCGTGGAGGAGACGACCTCCAGCCGTCCGTAGGCGTCCATGCGCGTGAACGCGCGGAACGTCTCCATCATGCACTGCTGGTTCGCGCCCGTCTCATACGTGCGGTCGATGACTACGTCGCACGCGGCCAGCTCGGCCTCGACGTCGCCGTGCGCGTCCTCGCCCGCGGCCACCAGATTGCGCCGGTTGTCCGCGCCGCAGTCCGGCACGAGCGCGCGCCAGTCCGCCTCCGGGTGAATGAGCGTCTCGTTGTCCATCGCCTGCGCCGCATCCAGAATCGCCGGGAGCACGCGGTACCTGACGCGGATGAGCCGCATCGCCGCCAGCGCCTGCCGCTCCGTCTGCGCGGCAACGATGGCGACCGGGTCGCCCACGCAGCGCAGATGACGGTCGAGGATGAGCCGATCGTATGGGCTGAACTCCGGGTACGTCTGCCCGGCCTGCGTAAAGCGCGTGCCCGGCACATCCTGATGGGTGAGGATGCAGGCGACGCCCGGCATCTTCTGCGCGCGGGAGACGTCGATCTCCTCGATCACCGCGTGCGCGTGCGGGCTGTGCATCAGCTTGACGCACAGGCAGTCGCGCGGCGCGATGTCCTCCACATACACGGGCTTGCCCGTCAGCAGCGCGGGCGCGTCCTTCTTGGGCACAGGCACGCCGACGCCGCCGCGCACACGATTTCCGCCGCTCATGGCTGCACCTCCATCGATTCAAGGTACCGCTTCACCGCGCGGCGCTGGCTCACATACCCGGAGCAGCGGCACAGATTGCCCGCCAGATACGCGTCGATCTCCGCTTCCGTCGCATGCGGGTTTTCCTTCGCCAGCGCAAACACGTTCATCATCAGCCCCGGCGCGCAGAAGCCACACTGCTCCGCGCCCTCGCCCGCCAGGCATTCGCCCAGCCGCTTCGCTTCCTCCTGCATGCCCTCCAGCGTGGTGACCGCGTGACCGTCACAGCGCGCCGCAGGCACCGAGCAGGAGAGCACGGCCTTGCCGTCCATGTGCACGGTGCACAGCCCGCAGTTCGTCGTCTCACAGCCGCATTTGACCGAATGCATGCCCAGCGCGCGCAGCAGGGTGTAGAGCGAGTCGTCCGCCTCGACGGCGGCCGTCACCTGTCTGCCGTTGAGCGTCAACGTCACGTTCATGCCGTCACCTCCCGACAGGCCTGCGCGCAGCGCGCCATGAGCACCGGCGCGACCTTTCGCCTGTACGCCTCGGACGCGCGCAGGTTGCTGCCAAACGGCGTCCGGGCGGCGATGGCTTCAAAGACATCCGCGCCGCTCTCCGGCGCAAGCGCGTCCGCCACGATCATCGCGCGCGCCGGACGCGCGCCGAGCACCATGCGCATCCCGGCCTGCGAGCGCGCCGCCGCGCACACGAGCGCCGCAATATCCGTCGCGCTGGTGCGCACGCTGCAAACGGCCGCGCGCTGCCCCTTGGGAATCCGAATGTGCGTGATGATGTCGCGATCCCACGGCTCCTTCTGGTACAGGGAAAGCGGCACCGCGCCGCGCTTGAAGCACACCACCTGCGCGTCAAGCGCCAGAAGCAGCGCGCTCACGTCCGAAAAGCCGAAGCGCGCATAGACGCTGCCGCCGACGGTCGCGGTGTTGCGAAACTGCGTGCCCACGATCGGCGCGAGCGCTGCGGCAAACGCGCCGCCAAACGCAGCGTTCAGCGCCGCGTCCGTCTCCAGCGCGCGCAGCGCCGTCATGCTGCCGATGACAAACGCGTCCTGTGTCTCCTCGATCCCATCGAGCCCCAGTCGGCAGAGATCGATCGCCATCTGGCGGTTCAACCCGCACATGCGCAGCCACATGTTGCCCGCCACGATGACGGCGCTCTTCTTCTGATTGAGCGCATACGCCTCCTCCAGCGACTGCGCCGCCACATAGTCTTTGTATCTTGCCATGTCATCCCTCCGGCGCATCCGCGTGCGCCCGTCCGTTGTCCCCATCATTATATAAGGCGCGCGCGAGATTTGTCAATGCGCGACGGGGAACGAACGTTTTCCGTCCGCGCACGGGTGAGGAATCGGATTTCCCGTATTGACAAGCGCTGCCTTTTCGCGTAAAATCGTTATGATAGACGATTACCGTGTACGTCGACGTGCACGGCACACCCCTGAGACTTCAACAAAGGAGCGTTTCGTCATGAAGAAGATTGTCTTTTTGCTCGCCGCCCTGCTGATGCTCGCGCTCTCCTGCGCAGCCGTCGCCGACAGCATCTCCATGGCCGTCATTTACCCGGATACCGTCGATGACAAGGGCTGGTGCCAGAGCATGGACAACGCCATCAAGAAGGCCATCGCCGATGGCTATGAGATCGACTACACGCCGGTGGAATCCGTGGCCGCCGCGGACGCTCCCAACACGCTCGACCAGCTCGCCGAGAATTACGATCTGATCCTCGTGCACGCCGCGACCTACACCGCCGCGACCATCGAGATCGCCGCCGAGTATCCCGATCAGATCTTCGCGCTGGGCACCAGCGACAAGCTGCTGGGCGAGAACATCTTCACCTACATGCCCATGTCCGAGGAGACCGGCTACATCAACGGCATCATCGCCGGCATGACCACCAAGGTCAACAAGGTCGGCATCGTCGGCTCCACCGACGGCGGCGATTCCTACCGCTATGTGCGCGGCTTCATCAAGGCGCTTCAGGAGACCAATCCCGACGCCGAGTACATGCTCTCCTGGACCGGCAGCTACTCCGACACCGTCGGCGCCGGCCAGATCGGCCAGACCTTCATCGACGCGGGCTGCGACGTGCTCGTCGGCCCGGCCCAGCAGGCCATCGGCGCGCTGCGCATCGTGGATGCCGCCGACGGCCCGGTGTGGATTGGCCAGACCACCTCTCAGCTCACCGACTTCCCGGGCTGCGTGCTCGCCGCCGCCGACTATGACTACTCCGCCGTCGTCAAGGGCGTCATCGACCGCATGGCCGAGGGCAAGACCGGCAACGAGTGCATCCCGCTCAACTACAACAACGGCGGCTTTATCTACACCTTCTCCGAGAATGCCGAGCTGCTGCCCGAAGACGTGAAGGCCGCAGCGCAGGCCGCTATCGACAATCTGACCGCCGCGCCCAACACCGTTGACTACAACAGCATCGTGCTGGAGTAATTCGCTCTCCCTTTCGGACTGCCCCAACTGCTTGCGGCAGTCCTTTTTATGAGCGGATCTTTCCCTCCCGCCTGCCCGCCGCAGCGGCAGGCCGCCCTTCCCCTTACAAAAGGAACAAACGGAGGTATGCGCATGTCCACCCCGATCACCAGCCTTCGCATCGAGCACATCACCAAGCGCTTTCCCGGCATCGTCGCCTGCAGCGACATCTCCCTGTCCGTGGGCAAGGGCGAGGTGCTGGCGCTCGTGGGCGAAAACGGCGCGGGCAAGACGACGCTCATGAACATCCTCATGGGCTTGTACACGCCGGACGAAGGCAAGATCTACATCAACAACAAGGAGGTCGTCTTCAAATCCCCCGGCGACGCCTTCGCCTGCGGCATCGGCATGGTGCATCAGCAGTACATGCTCGTGCCCAACCTGACGGTGACGGAGAACATCGCGCTGGGCCTGTCCAAGATGAAGACGGACGGCAAGGGCGAAGGCCGCCTCGCGCGCCTCAAGCGGGCCGCAAAGCTCGACCTTGACGCCGTGCGCCGCCAGATCGTCGCCATCTCCGGGCACTACGGCCTGGCCGTCGATCCGGACGCCGCCATCTGGCAGCTCTCCGTCGGCGAGCAGCAGCGCGTGGAGCTGGTCAAGACGCTGTGCTTCGGCGCAAAGTTCCTGATCCTCGACGAGCCGACCAGCGCGCTCACCCCGCAGGAGACGGACGAGCTCATCGCGCTGCTCAAGCGCATGTCAGCCGAGCTGTCCATCATCTTCATCAGCCACAAGCTCGCCGAGGTCAAGGCGCTGAGCAACAAGGTCGCCATCCTGCGCGGCGGCAAGCTGGTCTTCCGCGGCAACACCGCCGACCACTCCGCGGCGGACATCGCCGCGCTGATGACCGGCCACGAGGTCTACCTGCCGGTCAACCAGTCCTCGCGCAAGCCGGGCGAGCCGATGCTGGAGGTCAGCAACCTGTTCGTGCGCGGCGACCGGGGCAACATGGTGCTCAACAAGCTGAACCTGACCGTGCGCGCGGGCGAAATCGTCGGCTTGGCTGGCGTATCCGGCAACGGCCAGCGCGAGCTGGCCGAGGCGCTCACCGGCCTGCGCCCCATCGACAGCGGCGAGGTGCTGCTCGACGGCGTGCGCCTGACGGGCAAATCGCCCAAGCAGATCATCGCCCAGGGCATGGGCTACGTGCCCGAGGAGCGCAACGTCGAGGGCATCGTGCCCAGCATGAGCATCCGCGAAAACCTCGTGCTCAAGGACATCGCCAAGCCGCCGTTCTCCGTGGGCGGTCTGATCCGCAACCGCAAGATCACCGAGAACGCCGACGCGATGCGCGAGAAGTTTGACATCCGCTGCTCCGGCGTGGGCGTCGCCGCGGGCTCGCTCTCCGGCGGCAACATTCAAAAGGTCATCCTTGCGCGCGAGATCAACCGCGGGCCGAAGTTCCTCATCGCGGTGTATCCCATCCGCGGTCTGGATCTGGGCGCGGCGGAGTTCATCCACAAGCAGCTGCTCGCCCTGCGCGACAGCGGCGTGGGCATTCTGCTGATCTCCGAGGAATTGGAGGAGATCATCAACCTCTCCGACCGCATCGCCGTCATCTTCAAGGGACAGATCCAGCGCACGCTGGGTCACGGCGAGGCCACGCAGCGCAAACTGGGCATGATGATGGCAGGAGTGAAGGAAATATGAAGAATTTCAAGTGGATTTATACGGCCGGCGTCATCCTGCTCGCCGTGCTGCTGACGCTGACCGTCGCCGCGCTGATTCTGGCGCTGCTGGGCGCCAATGTGCTCGACACGTTCTGGGTCATCTTCTGCTACCCGTTCACCACGTTCAAGAACCTCTCCGGCGTGATCAACATCATGACGCCGCTGACCATCGTGGGCGTGGGCATCTGCGTCGCCTACCGCAGCGGCATCATGAACATCGGCGGCGAGGGACAGATGGTCATGGGCATCCTGTGCGCGCTGCTTTACTCGCTCAGCGTTGAATCCGCCTCCCTGCCCGTCACGCTGCTGGTGGGCATCCTGGGCGGCGCGCTGTGGGGCCTGTTTCCGGGCATCCTCAAATCGCGCTTCGGTGTGAGCGAGCTGCTCTCCACGGTCATGTTCAACTACATCGCCGCGCAGCTCTACGCCTACTGCCTGCGCGTGCCGCTGCTCGACCCCGCCGTCGCGGGCGGCGTCGGCGATCCGCAGACGGAAAAGCTCGCGGAAGGCCTCTGGCTGCCCCGCATCAACGACCTGCTCGACGGCCTGCCCAAGGGCACGCGCTTCCACACCGGCATCTTCGTGGCCATCGCGCTGGCCGTGATCGTCTACCTGTTCATGTGGAAGACGCCCGCGGGCTTCAAGATGCGCGCCGCCGGCGCCTCCGAGCGCGCCGCGCGTTACGGCGGCATCAGCGTGGACAAGTATCTCGTGCTGGCCATGTGCATCTCCGGCGCGTGCTGCGGCCTGGCGGGCACGGTCGAGATCCTCGGCGTGCATCACCGCGGCATCGGCAACTGCACCGGCGGCTACGGCTTCTCCGGCATCGTCGTGGCGCTCTTTGGCGGTCTGCATCCGCTGGGCGTCATCCCCGCCGCCTTCTTCTTCGCGGTGATCTCCTACGGCTGCTCGGCGCTTCAAATCAACAAGATCCCCGTGCCCAGCAACATGATCGACGTGCTGCTCGGCCTGGTCATTCTGGTCATCGTCGCCACGAAGCTGATCATCGCCAACCCGTATTGGATGGACCGTGCGCAGCGCAAGTTCACCGCGCTGTTTGGCCGAAAGGAGGCGTAAGGCATGCTCGATTTCATCATCCTGTTTCTGACCGTCGGCATCCCGCTCTCCAGCGCGCTGCTGCTCGCCTCGCTGGGCGAGACGGTCAACCAGCGCAGCGGCGTGTTCAACCTCGGCTGCGAGGGCATCATGAGCATGGGCGCGTTCGTCGGCATGCTCATCCCCTTCCTCGTCGGCGGCTCCGGCAAGGTCGCGTGGTACGTCAATCTTTCCGGCCTGGTCGCCGCCGCCGCCGTGGGCGCGCTGCTGGGCCTGCTCTTCGGCGTGGTCGTCATCCGGTTCAGCGCGCCTCAGGGCATCGCGGGCATCGGCATGCAGCTCTTCGCCACGGGCCTGGCCGGTTCCCTCTACCGCCACTTCATCGGCGGCGCGCAGGGCGTGGCCGGCATCGACGCGCTGCCCATCCCGTTCCTGTGCGACCTGCCCATCGTGGGCAAGATGTTCTTCTCCTGCAACCCGATGGTCTACTTCGCGTTCCTGATGGTGCCCGTCGTGCACTATCTCCTCTTCAAGACGCCCTGGGGCCTGCGCGTGCGCGCCTGCGGCACCATGCCCCGCGCGGCGGACTCCATGGGCATCGACGTGAGCCGCACGCGCTATCAGGCGCTGGCCTTCGGCAGCGCGATGGCCGGGCTTGCGGGTGCGTATCTGTCCGTGTGCTACGCGAAGATCTTCACCGATACGCTCATCGGCGGGCGCGGTTTCATCGCCGTCGCGCTGGTGTACTTTGGCCGCTGGTCGCCCGTCGGCGTGCTGGGCGGCGCGCTGCTCTTCTCGCTGGCGCAGGCCCTGCAGCTGGCCGTGCAGGCCTACGGCTTCTCCTCCTTCCCCTACGAGTTCCTCGTGATGCTGCCCTACATCCTGGTCGTCGTCGTGCTGGTGTTCGTGGGCAAGAGCAAGCACGTCGGCCCCGCGATGCTGGGCAAGGCGTTCAACCGCGAGATGCGGACATGATCTTCAAGCATACGAGCGGGCGGTTTTCCGACATCCGGAAACCGCCCGCTCGTTTTTTGCTGCCCATCAGATGGGCTTTTTGAAGTAGACCATGTCGCGCAGCAGCACGCCGCCCTCGACAATGGGATGGTCGTAATGCGTCGTAAAGAAATCCGCAATCACGTGTGTGCGGGTAAAGCCGCAGCGCTCGTAAAACGGCACCGTCAGCGGGCTGTCGCCCGTGCCCACGATCAGCGTGTGAAACGCGCCGCGATAGCGCGCGGCGATGTGCGCGATCATCGTGCGGCCAAGTCCGCGCCGCTGCGCGCCGGGCCGGACGGCCAGATTCTTGATCTCCAGCACGCCGCCGCCCTCGTCCGTGACGACGCACACGCACAGCGCGCCGCCATCCTCATCGAGCATCGCGTACAGGTCGCCGCGCGAGAGATACCGGTCGATCATGTCCTCCTGCTCATCCGCCAGAAGCAGCAGCGGCAGATACGCCTTCTTTTGCGCTTCGACGGCGATGATCTCCACCGTCCGTTCCCCCTTACAGCCGCTTGCCGCAATGGGCGCAATACACGAATCCTTCGCCCGCCTTCGCGCCGCAGTACGGGCAGAACGCGCGCGCTTCGCCCTCGTGTTCCCCGGTCGCATCTCCGTTCTCCGCGTGTCCGCCGAAGCGCGCGTTCAGCGGATCGGCTTCCTCCTCGTCCGATGTCACGTCGTACTCGGAGAAGCGCTTCTTCCTCGTCGCATTGCTGAAGGCGTAGATCGCCTGCGCGATCGCGGCGATGACAAACACGACGCCAAAGAGCGCAAAAACGCCGCCGCCGACTTGCAGGGCCATCACCGTCCAGAGCAAGCCGAAGATGCCCACGGCCACGCTCATCACGCCCTCCATCATCGAAGGCCCGCGCCCGCGCTTGAAACTCTTCATCGTATCCTTCCTTTCCCGTGATTTTCCATCACAGATGAGACGAACAATGTGCGATTTTTCTTCCCGCGTGCCGTCAGTTTGCTTCTCCGAAGCACTCCACACGCACGCCCGCTTCCCGGAAGATAGCGAGCGAAAACTCGTCCGGATACCCCTCGCCGTAGACCACGCGCGAAATGCCGGCGTTGACGATCATCTTGGCGCAGAGGATGCAGGGCTGATGCGTGCAGTAGAGCGTGGCGCCCTGGATGCTCACGCCCAGCTTCGCCGCCTGAATGATGGCGTTCTGCTCCGCATGCACGGCATAGCACAGCTCGTGGCGCTGGCCGGAGGGCACGCCCATCTTCTCGCGCGGGCACTCGCCGCGCTCCACGCAGGTCCTGATGCCCGCAGGCGCGCCGTTGTAGCCGGTGGTCATCACGCGCTTGTCCTTGACGATGACCGCGCCGATCTGCCTGCGGTTGCAGCTTGCCCAGCCTGATACGAGCTTTGCCATTTCCATAAAGCGACGATCCCACTTGTCAAACATCGGTTCCCTCCGTTCTGCATACCCTTGCCGGGGTGGTTGTATGAACATTCGCACGCTGATCGGTCACACGGCGCTGCTCAGCGCGTCGCACTTTGTGGTGCGCGTGATCGGCTTTGCGCTGCGCATCTGGCTCTCGCGCGAGCTGGGCGCGCAGGCGATCGGTCTGGTGGAACTCGCCCAGAGCGCGCAGATGCTGCTCATCACGCCGGTCGTCTCCGGGTTGCCCGCCGCCGTCTCGCGCATGTGCGCGCAGTCGGATGCGGGCCGCCAGGCGCGCGTGCTGCGCTGCGGCATGGCGCTGGCGCTGCTCACCGGCGTGCCCCTCGCCGCGCTGGCGTTTGCGCTTCGCGTGCCGCTCTCGCTGTGGCTGGGCGACGTGCGCACGCTGCCCGCGCTGCTCATCTATCTGCCGTGCATCCCGGTGCTGGGCATCTCCTGCGCGCTCAACGGGTATTTTTACGGCAGCGGCAAGCCGGTTCCGCCCGCGCTGTGCGAGATCCTCGAACAGGTCGTGCGCTGCCTGCTGTGCGTGCGGCTGCTTCCGCTGCTGCGCGGCTGGCCGATGACGCTGCGCGCCTGCGTTCCTGCCGCCGCTGCGCTGGCCGGAGAGACGGCCTCGCTCATGCTGATGCTGCTCTTCGCGGCGCGCGCCGTGCTCTTTGCGCGCGGGTCGGGCAGCCGCCGCGCCATCTGGCGCGAGATGCTCGCCCTGTCCCTGCCGCTCACCGGCATGAAGCTCGTCTCCTCGCTGATGCGCACGGTGCAATCGATGCTCGTCCCCGCGCGGCTGCAGGCCGCCGGTCTGCGCGCCTCGGAGGCGCTCGCCCGGCTGGGCATGATGAACGGCATGATGATGCCCGTGCTCATGCTGCCCTCGTTCATCACGTGCAGCCTGTGCACGGTCGCCTCGCCGGAGCTGGCGCGCCGTCAGGCGCAGGCAAAGCCGCAGCGGCGGCTCGTGATGCGGCTGCTCGGCGGCACGGTCGCCGTCAGCCTGCTGGCGATGGCGGCCGTCTGGCTTCTGGCGCCGGTGATCGCCGAGACGCTCTACCGGCAGGCGGAGCTGCTGGTGCTGCTGCGCCGGAGCTGTCCGCTCGTGCCGCTGATGGCGCTCTCCCAGGTCGTCTCCGGGCTGATGAACGGGCTCGGCCTGCAAAGTGCGTCGCTGCGCATTTCGCTTCTGACCAACCTGCTGGGCGTGCTGCTCCTGTACGCGCTCGCCGCGCAGCCGGCCTTGCAGCTCTGGGGCGCGATCCTCGCCATGGCCATCTCACAGGCGGCTGCGCTGCTGCTCAGCCTGCGCGCGCTGCTCGCGCACGCGCGCTGAGGCTCACGCGTCGATCGTATACCAGCAGATCTCGTTGGCCTCGAGCCTGAGCGCGAAGCTGCTGCCGTCGCCGCGGTAGACCGTCGTCTCCTGCGGCTCATAGGTGTTGTTGACCGCGCAGTACTTGCCGTTTTGCACATAGGCGTGAACGTCGACGTTCACGTTGCTGGAGAACCAGCGGCGCAGCATGTCCTCCGCGTGCGCGCTCCACAGGATGCTGCGGTAGAGCAGACGGCTGTTTTCAAAGGTGTACGGCAGGCCGGAGATGTACACCGTGCGGCCCTGGCCGCAGGCGTTGACCGCGAGCTGCACTTCCTTCTCGCGCTGGCAGAGGATGGTCGTGCCGGGCAGCGCGTAGATGCCCTTCTGTCCCTCGCCGAAGTCGATCTCCTGCGCGACATCCTCGGTGATGAAGTGATCCGGGTGTTCCTCCCAGTTGTACTTGTCGTAGCCCAGCGTAAATCCGTTCTCCTTCTCCACGCCCAGCGCGCCGGCCAGCTGGAAATAGCGGCCCTGATACGCGTGGCCGGAGGGCTGGCCCACGCCGATGAAGCCGCCGCCGCGCGCGATGAAGCCGCGCACCGCCTCGACGACCCGCGGGTTCTCCCAGTAGACGCCGCCGGTGTGCGCGGTGTCCGCGTCGCCCACGTTGATGAGCACGTCGATCCCATCGAGCACGTGTGCGTCGGCGAGGATGTCCTCAAAGGAGATGAACCGCACGTCAAACGGCGCGCCGGAAAGCGCCTCAATGACGCCCGCGTAGCTGTAGTTCTGCTTCTGGTAGAGCGCGTGGTGCACCATGTGGCAGCCCCATGCGCGCATCTTGCCCCAGCAGTTGAGCACGGCCACGGTCTTCACGCAGTAGGGCGTGGTGCCCTTGATGTTGTCATAGAGCTCGCGGAACTCGTTGCACACGCTCTCCACGCAGTCAAGGAAGTCCGGGAACCGGCAGGCGAGCTTCAAGTAGCCGCCGTAGCCGATGCGGTCGATCGGGCTGCGCAGGATCGCGCGGCGGGCCGTCACCCAGTTGGTCTTCGCTTCCTTGACCGGGTCTCCGTGCTCGTTAAACGTGTCCGGGAAGAAATACGGCAGCAGACGGCCCTCGGTGTACTTGACGCCCTTGATGTCGGAGATCAGGCGGAGCGTGGAGCCGTTGCCCACGCTGCCCACGACGGCGTCCAGGCCGATGCGCGCGAATTCCTCCATGAACGGCTCGGTGCCAATCCAGTGATCGCCCAGGAACATCATCGCTTCCTTGCCCATCTCATGGGTGATGTCCACCATCTCCTTGGCGAGCGCGGCGACCTCGCGGCGCTGGAACGCCTGGAAATCGCGGAATTCCCTGCTGGGCACGCGATACTGGTTGTTGTAATAGCCCTGGTCGATGATGAACTCCGGGCGGAAGCGATAGCCGACCTCACGCTCGAACTGTTCGAGGATGTACGGCGAGACGGACGCGGAGTACCCGTACCAGTCGACGTACTTCTCGCGCTTGAGCGCGTCGAAGATCAGCGTGAACTGGTGGAAGAACGTCGTGTAGCGGATGACATCCACGTACGGATGCTCGGCGATGAACTTGCGCAGGCGCTCCATCGTGTACTTGCGCGTCTTGGGCTGGCGCACGTCGAACGTGATCTGGTGTTCGACTCCCTGCCAGTCGTTGACGACGGCGTTGTACATGTGCACCGGGTCCCAGATCAGATCGCACAGGAAGGAGACGGTGTACTCGTGATACGGCGCGGGCGCGTCGATGATCACAAAGCCGTCCTCATAGCGCCAGTCGTCCGGGGAGACGACCTCGCCCGTCGTGCGGTCGATGACCTCCCACCAGCGGCGGATGTCGTCGCGGGTGTTGGGCCTGAGCAGCTCGGTGGAGAGGTTGTCCATCAGCTCGATCCTGAGCGGTTCCTCCTGCGCCATGCAAAAGCCGGTCATGATGTAGCACTGCTGCACCTCGTCCGGATTCGCCTTCGCCCAGGCATTGTCCTTGCGGGTGGTGTAGTAGGTCGAGTAGATCTTGGCGTCCACCGCCTTGAGCTCAGGCGGAAAATCCGTGCCGTCGCAATCACGAATGGCGTCTGCGCCCCAGCGTGCAAACAGTTCCAGCGTCTGGGGCACGACGTCCACATCGGTGGGGATGGTCACGCGTCCGCGGCGTTTCATGCTTTCACTCATCGCATATACCTCCAGCATCGTCGGGGAAAATCGATTTTCTTCATTATAGCATGACCGCACGCGCGTTTCAATTCTTGCCGGTCCCGGCGCGCAAAAAAGGTTGCAATCCCGCGCAAACTCTGCTATAATAAGCCGATTTTTTCATGAGGCGCAGGAGGTTTTCCGCCATGGAGCGCATTGCCAGCTTTTCCATCGATCACGATAAACTGCTCCCCGGCATCTACGTCAGCCGCATCGACGGGGACATCACCACCTACGACCTGCGCCACCGCAGGCCCAACACCGGCGACCTGATCGACAACGCCACGCTTCACTCGCTGGAGCACATGTTCGCCACCTACATCCGCAACGGCGCGCTGCGAGAGCAGATCGTCTACTACGGCCCGATGGGCTGCCAGACCGGGTTTTACCTGCTGGTGCGCGACGCGGACAACGAGACCGTCCTGCGCGAAGTGAAGCACACCTGTGCGCGCATTCTCGCACACGAAGGCCCCGTCTTTGGCGCAACAAGCGCGGAATGCGGCAATTACAGGAACCTGAGCCTTGAGGCCGCCAAGGCCGAAGCGGCGCGCTATCTGGCGGCGCTCAGCGCCCGGGTGCAGACTTTCATCTACGAGGAGTAAACATGATCGGCATCATCGCAGCGATGAACGTGGAGATGGATTCCCTGCGTTCTCATATGGAACACACAGATACTGAGGTCATCAGCGGCATCCGCTTCGTGCGCGGCACGCTGGATGGCCGCGACGTCGTCACCGCCGTGTGCGGCATCGGCAAGGTCTTTGCCGCCCTGTGCGCCCAGACCATGATCCTGCGCTACCAGCCGCAGGCCATCATCAACACGGGCGTCGCCGGCACGCTGACCGACGCGCTGAGCGTCGGCGCCATCGCCGTCTCCTCCGCCGTCGTGCAGCACGACATGGACACCTCGCCGCTGGGCGATCCGCCCGGCCTGATCTCCGGCATCAACAAGATCGAGCTGCCGGCCGACAGGCTGCTCGCCGGTCAGCTCTCCGCCTGCGCCAAGGTGATGGGCATCAAGACCGCCACCGGCGTCATCGCCTCCGGCGATCAGTTCATCGCCTCCGCCGAACGCAAGGCGGAGATCGTCTCGCGCTTCGGCGCCATCGCCTGCGAGATGGAAGGCGCCGCCGTCGGCCAGACCTGCTATGTCAACAAGGTGCCCTTCTGCGTGCTGCGCGCCATCTCCGACAGTGCGGACGGCTCCTCGCACATGGACTATCCGGCGTTCGTGCAGATGGCCGCCGGGCAGTCCGTCGCGCTGCTGCGCCGCTTTCTGAGCTGCTGAGACCGGCACGCAGATCTGTGCACACCAAAGACCTCCCGCTCTTGGCAGGAGGTCTTTTCATATGCGTGTGCTCGTCAGGGCTGAATCAGCCGCACGCCGCGGCCGGCGACGTAGGACAGATCCAGCTCGTATTCGAGCCCGCCAAACTGATCGGTCTCCACGTAGTACTTCGCGCCCGGAATGTCCCAGAGCGAAGAGACGGCGCGGTGACCGCCCTGCCCGTCGGGCACGTAGAGCTGCGCGCCCTCGATGCGCTCAATCGTCACAGACGGCGCAGAATCGACGACCTTGACCTTCGTGCCGTCCTCGCTGAGTCCCACAGCCAGCGCGATGTGCCCGCTGACGATGGCGAAGCTGTACACCGCGCCCGACTCAAAGCCCTGCGCAATGCGCTGCGCATCGTAGATCTTCTCTTTCTCCGTCTTAAAGCCGAAATCCCGGCCCGCCGCAGCCAGCAGGTTGCCGGTCACCGTGCCGCTCTCGGCCAGATACATCGGGTACGTCCTGGCCAGTTCATCCGGCGTGGTCGCCGCCGATCCCTTGCCCAGCCGGTCAAGCGCGTGCGAGAGCGCGAAGATGGCGCAGCCGGACTGATCCAGATTGCTCCGGCTGTACTTCTTGTCCAGCCACCAGCCGTCCTTCTGGCTGTAGACCGAAGGCGCCTGCGCCTGCGAATCGCGCGCCTCCACGGTGAAGCGCACCTCGCAGCCGATGGCCGTGCCGCTTGCGCGGCGCACGATCAGCTCCATCTGATAGATGCCGCTCTCGCGCGGAC
Source organism: uncultured Clostridia bacterium (assembly GCA_944333055.1). Classification (GTDB taxonomy): domain Bacteria; phylum Bacillota; class Clostridia; order Christensenellales; family Aristaeellaceae; genus Ventricola. Next base: position 20,973 of record CALVKT010000051.1, on the reverse strand, counting down.
GATAGCTGAAGACGAGGCTCGTCAGCGGCCGCTCATCGAGCACGACCTCGCCGTCGCGCAGCACGCGCACGAAGCAGGACGCGCCCTGCTCGTACGCCGCGATGGCATTGATCTCCTCGCCCAGCGCCAGCGTCTGCGCGCTCAGGTTGAGGCTGGCGAACACGGGCGTCGCATCCGTGCTCGACGGCGTGTCGCGCCACTCGTCGATATCCGCCATGGCGACGTATCCCGTCACCTGCGCGCCCTTTTCGTCCGTGCAGGCGACCTTGACCCACGCGTCGCCCATCTCCAGGATCGTCAGCGGCTGCGACGCGCCGACGGCCGCCAGGCTGCCGGAGACGGCGCTCGCTTCCTGACGCACGTGCAGATACGCGTCGTCGGGATAAACCGTCTTGCCGATCATCTGGCTGTCCAGCGCCAGATACTGCGTCTGCGCGTATCCCTTCTGGCCGTCATAGACGATCTCGCTCCAATCGAGCGTCGCTTCCACCACCTCAACCCGCGCGCCGTTTTTCACCTGCGTGACGACCACGGACTTGGGATCGGCCTTCCTGCGCACGTTCAACGCGCCGCTCTGCGTCTTGATGCGGGCATAGCCTCCCTCCTGAATCACCATCACTTCGACGATTTCCGGCTCCGGCGTTTCGCGCGGCGTGTCGCTGAGGAATTCGCTCTTCACATAGCCGGTCTTGCCCCGGTATTCGATCTTGCTCCACGTGTCGCCCGTCTCCAGGACGTCGACTTCCTCGCCGTTGGGCACCTTTCTGACGATCGTGGACTCGGCGTTCGGCTTGCTTCTCATGTTCAAAGACCCCTTCGCTGTCTCCACCCACGCCGGTTCGGCGAGCACGCCCCCCGCAAAGATGCACAGCATCAGGAAGACGCGCGCGCAAACATGCCCTTTATGACTCATCCGTTTCTCTCCTTTATTCGCACAGTCGTCTTATTATACATCATATTCGCGCATTTGGCGAATGATTTGTTTCGTCTTCGTCAATTTTTCGTATTTCTATCGACTTTTCCCATCACTTCAGGTATAATGGACAAGTCGTGTTTTTCTACTCCCGTTGACGGAAAGGACCTTGTTCCGATGAGACTGACGAAATCCCGCGATTTTACGACCATCGAGCGCTATCTGCTGCTGACGGCAGGCATCGTGATCACGAGCATCGGCACGTACTTCTTCAAGTTCCCCAACAACTTCTCCACCGGCGGCGTCAGCGGCCTGTCGCTGATTCTGGGCCGCCTGATCCCCTCGGACATCTTCACCCCCAGCGTCTTCATGCTCATCATCAACACGCTGCTGCTGGGCGCAGGCTTCGTGGGCATCGGCAAGGGCTTCGCCTTCAGCACCGTATACTGCTCCATGCTGCTCTCCGTGCTGATGACCGTCTATGAGCGCATCTGCCCGCTCACCCATCCGCTGACCACCCAGCCGTTTCTGGAGCTGTGCTTCGCCGTGCTGCTGCCGGCGTTCGGCTCGGCGATCCTCTTTCACCTGGGCGCCTCCAGCGGCGGCACGGACATCGTCGCGGTGATCGTGCGCAAGCACACGAGCCTGAATACCGGTACGGCGCTGATGGTCGCCGACTCGCTGATCACCGTCGCCGCGCTGTTCTGCTTCGGCGTGGAGAGCGGGCTTTACTCCATCCTCGGCCTGCTGATGAAGTCCGCGCTGGTGGATTACGTGTGCGACAGCTTCCGCACCAAGAAGTGCTTCCAGATCATCACCGATCATCCCGACCCCATCGTTGATTACATCGTGGGCACGCTGCACCGCGGCGCGACGCTGGAGGACGTGCACGGCGCGTACACCAACGGCCAGAAGACGATGATCGTCACCGTGCTCAGCCGCTCGCAGGCCTTCGCGCTGCGCAGGCACGTGCACACGATCGATCCCCACGCGTTCATGATCATCACCGCCTCCACGGAGATCGTGGGCAAGGGCTTCCTGCAAAACTGAGAGAAGCCGCGAAAAGAAACCTCCGCGCTGATGCAGAGGTTCGTTTTTTATGCCTGTCCGCATCTGCGGCGCGCACACGGTGATCTCCTCTTGATGAAAACGGCCAATCAGGGGTCGCTACGCTCCGCCTGAGGGATCTCAGACTCCATTCTTCGCTTCGCGCTGCATTTGACCTTTTTATCAATTAGTCTCAGCCCTCGCGCCCTCCGGATCGTTGACATCCATCGCCACGCGCTCGACTTTCATCGCCGTCTCCGCGAAAGCATCGTCCCCATGCCGTGCAAAAAGACGGCAGGCCCGACATATGCCGGACGCTGCCGTCAGATAGATCAATTCGATCACGCCTCGCCCGTCTGGGCAGGACACGGTTTATCGCGCGCTGCCCACGACGCCGAACGCGCCCGGGCCGCTGTGCGCCGCGATGACGCAGCCGGTCTTCACCCACAGGAACGCATCGAAGCCGAGCTCCTTGGCGATGTGCTCCACGTCGCGGCGGATCGCCTCGTCAAGCCCCTCGCCGTAGACGAAGTAGACGGGTTCGCTGCGTTCGAGCAGGTCGAGGCATTCGCGGGCCACCTGCCTGACGACCTTGGCCTTGTTGCCTCTGTACTTTTTCGTGGAGATCAGCTTGCCGTCCTGAATCTCGATGAGCGGGTGCAGGCTGAGGATCTTCGCGCCCAGATACGCCGCGTTGCTCACGCGGCCGCCCGCGCGCAGGTAATCGAGGTCGCCGGGGATGAAGCTCATGCGCGTCCTGTCGCTGATCGTCCGCGCCATGGCGGCGGCCTCTTCCACCGTCGTCTCCGGATTCTCCTTCAGATAACGCGCCATGGCCAGGACGACAGCCGCCTGCCCCGCCGACACGTGCTTGGTATCGACGCAGACGATGCCCGTCCGCCCCTCTGCGGCGAGGATGGCGCTGTGCATGGAGCAGGTGGTGCAGGAGGAATACGCCAGATGCAGGATCGGCCGGCCGGGGTGCTCCGCCTGCAGGCGGTCAAAGGCCACCTCGAAGTCGTGCGGCGTGCAGCCGCTGGTGCGCGGCAGCTCGCGGGTCTTCGCGTAGTGCGCGAACATCTCGCTGGTCGGGAACGAGCCGTCATCGCGCGTCTGGCCGCCAAAGGCGACGTGCATGGGCACGATGGTCACGCCGTGCGCGCGGGCGAGTTCCGGCGTGAGGTCGGAGCCGGATTCGGCGACAAGAAGAATCGGATTCATGGAATGGGACACCTCTTCCTGCTATTCATAAAATACAGTATAACCGGTCCGCGTTGCCGAATTGATGGAGAAATGTTTCAAAATTATGAATTTCCCGCACATTCGACGATGCGTTTGAGGCGGACGGTGAATTCCGATCCCTCGCCCGGCGCGCTGCGCACGCAGATCGTGCCGCCGGAGATGTCCAGCACGCGCTTGGCCAGCGCCAGCCCCAGCCCATTGCCCTCGCCGCTGTGAGACGTATCGCCCTGATAAAACTTGTCGAAGATGTGCTTGACCGTCTCCTCCGTCATGCCGCAGCCTGTGTCCGAGATCGTCACCAGCACGTCCGCCCCCTCCTTCTCCTGGCGCAGCACGATGCGCCCGCCCGGCTCCGTGAACTTGATGGCGTTGGCAATCAGGTTGTTGAAGACGATCTCCAGCATGCGCTCGTCCGCCATGATCATCAAGCGCTCCTCAAGCTGCGCGTCAAAGTCGATCTGCTTTTTCTCCCACTGCGCCTCGTGAGCCAGCGCGCAGTCGCTGAGCTGGCGCGTGAGATCGTAGGGCGCGGCGTTGGGTACGATCTCCTGATTCTCCAGCTTCGTCAGATTGAGGATATTGGAGACGAGCGTGCTCAGGTTTTCGCTGGCCGAGACGATGGTCGCCGCGTACTCGCGCTGCTGCTCCGCGCTCAGGCCGCCGCGCTGCAGCGCCCCGGCGTAGCCGCGGATGACCGCAAGCGGCGTCTTGATCTCATGGGACACGTTGGCGATGAAGTCGTCCTTCATCGTCTCGATGCTCGAAAGCTCGCGCACCATGCGGTTGAAGTCCTCAAACATGAGGTCCATGTAGTCAAACTTGTTCTTCTTGTGCGTGGGCTGCACGGAGACGGTGAAATCGCCCTGCGCCACAGCGCGCATCGCCCGGCTCAGGCGGCGCATCGGCTTATCGAACTTCGCGCAGCTCACCTGATGGATGACGATGGCCGCAATGAGCGCCATGCCCACCCAGTAGGTGCCCACGCCCATGCTGGCCAGGATGCTGAAGACCTCCATGTTGAGAAAGATCTCCAGGATCAGCACATTCGCGGCGCTGAGCAGTCCGAGCACCAGCAGAATCAACAGGAACATGCGCCAGGAAAACGGGCGGCGGCGGATGCGCGGGTCTTCCTCGGCGAACGGGCGCGCCTCGCCGCCCTTGATCTTGAGCTGGCCAAAGTCCTTCATATTCATACGGCAGGCACCGCCTTATACCCCAGACCGTGCACGGTCACGATTTTAAAGTCCTCGCAGGCCGAGAATTTCTCGCGGATGCGCGTAATATACACGTCCACCGCGCGCAGGCTCGCGCTCGTCTCCCCGCTCCAGAATTCGTCCATCAGCTGCGCCCGCGAGAACGTGCGCCGCGGATAGGACAGCATCTTGTAGATGATGTTGAACTCGCGCACCGTCAGCGCGATCTCCACCCCATTCACGTAGGCGCTCATCTCCTCCGCGTCGAGCACCGTCGCCCCGATGACCAGCCTCTTTTCCGCCTCAATGCGCGCGCGGCGCAGCAGCGCCTCGATGCGCAGCAGCAGCTCGTCTACGTCGATGGGCTTGACCATGTAGTCGTCAATGCCCGCGCGGAAGCCGCGCTGCTTCGCCGCCAGATCGTCCCGCGCGGTCATCAGCAGGATCGGGATCTTCTTGTCGATGCTGCGCACGTGGCTCACCAGATCAAAGCCGTCCATGCCGGGCATCATGATGTCCGAGACGATCACATCGATTCCACCGGCAAAGAGCACGTCGAACGCCTCCTGCGCGCCAAAACAGCCGCGCGCGGCATAGCCTGCGGCATGCAGGCTGGAGCAGACGATCTGATTGAGCTTCACGTCATCCTCGACGACCAGAACGTGTACCATGTTTTCCTCCCCGTGTTCAGCGGCGCAGATTGCCTCATTTTGTATCAGTATAGCAGAGAATTATTAAAGATTTGTTTCAGGCTTGACATTTGGCGCGTGCGAATTATACTGAAATGCAGAATATGCTTTCCGGAGGACGACATGACAACCCCAATCTCCGCGCGTGCGCGCAGCCTCGCCCGCTCCTTTGTCTGCCCTGAGACGGTGCGCACCAACCGCGACACCGGCACCATCCGGCTGCTCGCCTGCCTGTTCATGCTCGTGGACCACGCGGGCAAGATGCTCTTTCCCGGAATTCCCGAAATGCGCCTGATCGGGCGGCTGGCGTTCCCGATGTTCGCCTACGGCATCGCCGTGGGCGCGGTCTATACGCGCGATCCGCTCCGCTATCTCTCGCGCGTCGTGCTGCTGGCGCTGGTCTCCCAGCCGCTCTATGCGCTGGGCCTCGCGCACGAAAACAGCGCCATGTACGCCGTCTCCTTCATGGAAGACCCGCTTGGCGCGATCTGGGCGTTTTACATCGGCAGCTGGCAAAAGCCCAGCATCCTGCTCTCGCTTGCGCTGGGGCTGTGCATCCTGCTCGCGCTGCGCAGCCGCCGGTATGTGCTGGCGCTGGGCACATACGTGCTGTGCTGCCGCTTCGCCGCGAATCTGGATTACGGCATCGACGGCATCCACCTGATGCTCCTGTTCTACGCGCTGTGCGAGCACCCGGCCGCAGCGTTTGCCGCCGTCGGCGCGTACATGCTCGCCTGGGCCCAGGGCACGGGCTACACGTTTTTCGGGCACGAGTTTGGCATGCGCATCTTCGCGCTGCCCGCCGCGCTGTTTTGCTGCCTGCCCATGCGCCGCCGCCTCACGCTCCCGCGCTGGTTCGTCTACGGCTTTTATCCGGCGCATCTGGCCGTGCTCGCCGTGCTCACGCGGCTGCTCGCCCACTTTGGCGCATAACCCGCCCGCCGCCTTCGCACAATAGGCCCATGTCGCTTTGAGGAGGCGCGCTATGCTTGTCGTCATGCCGGATACACCCTTTGGCCGTCTGGGTGCGCTCCTCTCCGCGCTGATCGTCGTCGCCTGCCTGATCGGCCTGACGATGCACCGCGATTTCTACGCCGGCCGGCGCCGCCGCGACTTCTTCTGCTATTACACGAACGTGAGCAATCTGCTGGTGCTCGTGTACTTCGCGCTGCTCGCGCCGCAGCTCTACGCCCGCGCGCCGCTGTGCCCGCTGATCCCGCACGCCGAATTCTCGCTGATGATGAGCATCATGCTCACATTCGCGGTCTTTCATCACCTGCTCTTTCCGGACATCCTGCGCGCCATGCGCGCGGCGCCCCGCGACCGAGACTTCGCCATCGTCTGCGCCGACAATGCGTTCATCCACTATCTGGTGCCGTGGCTGGTGTTCCTCTACTGGCTGCTGTGCGCGCCGGGCAAGCGCGCCTTGCAGCCCCTCGACGCGCTGATCTGGACGGCCGTGCCCCTCGCCTACGCCGCCTACATCTTCCTGCGCGCGCCCGTGCGCGGCGTCATCGCGGAGGCGGGCAGCCCGTATCCCTATCCGTTTCTGGATGTCGGAAAGAACGGCGTGCGCCGCGTGCTCGCCGCCTGCGCGCTGATGCTTGCGGCGTGCGTGGCCGCGGGGCTCCTCGTCGTCGCGCTCACGCAGCTCGCGTTTGCCCGTCTGGGCGGCGGTCACGCGCTGATTATGATCTGACTGCGGATTTGCAAAATTGGGTATTGACAAAGTCCGCCCGGTTCGATATAATATGCTCCGTCGGAACGATCCGGCGCGTATTGGGGAATTGTGTAACGGCAGCACCTACGACTCTGACTCGTATTGTCTAGGTTCGAATCCTAGTTCCCCAGCCAGATGCCTCCATGGTCAAGCGGTCAAGACGTTGCCCTCTCAAGGCAAAAACATGGGTTCGATTCCCATTGGAGGTGCCATCTAAGAATGCCAATGTTGATTCAACATTGGCATTCTTTTTTCGTGGTTTGGATAACTGCTTGCACCCCTTGCCGCTTATATGCGCGAGAAGGCGCTTTTGCTTTTTGGCGCAAGACACGCAAGGCTGGCGTCATTTAGGAAAAACGGGAGTTTTCCCTATGCCCGGACGATCTTGCGGGACAAAAGCCGCCTTTCTTCCCGATTCTTAATCGCTCCTGAGCAAAAGCGAACACGGCGTACGCTTTATACCGTCACACCGTGTTCGACTTTTAACATGACAACATTGTTGTATAATGCAAAGAGAAGGTGGATTTATGGGGCAAGATGAACGGGATTGAACAGCATTGCCTCAGCAAATCAGCGCTGCAAGCTCTTTCCCCACCTGGATGATATCCAATCCTTTGGTAAACTGCAGGCATGTCCCCGACGGATAGCGCGTCTTCTCCACCCAGCGCTTTGGAATCGCGTCCAAACCATATTTCGCGCCGAGAATCGCGCCCGCTACCGCGCCGATCGTGTCGGCGTCGCGGCCAAAGTTGCCCGCCAGCACCACGCCGGATCGGAAATCGTCATGGCACATCTTCAGGCAAGCAAAAGCAGCAGGAATTGCCTCCGCCGTAGTAGCCCACGTGCTGGCCATCAACGTATCGTGCAGCTGCATCCAGCAATCCAGCATGTTCCCATTGCACTTCTCTACCAGCTCAAGCGCCTCCATCATGTTGTGATACAGCCAGGAGTCCTTGGGAATGACGCTTACGGCAGCATCGATGATTTCCTCCATCGTGCCGTCCACCATGGCGATGGAAACCGCCACGGCCACCGACTGCGCGCCCCAGATGCCGTCCGCATAATGGCTGACGGACGCGTCAATCTGCGCCAAGCGCGCCGCACGCTCGGGATCGCCCGCGCAAAGCACGCCCACCGGACTGATGCGCATCGCCGTGCCGTCGCTCATGTGGAATGTGCTGAACTTACCCGACTCCGGCGGACGCAGCCCACGGCGCAGGTTCATCGCCGCGGTCACCTCGCTCGCGCCGCCGCGCTTGAATTCGTCCTGCACAGCCACATCCCGCAGCCACGCCTCGACCACCCTGTCGCTGGTCAATTCGCCCTTGCAATCAATCAGTATGCGCGCGGTCAGCATCGCAAATTCCGTATCATCCGTACTCCAGGACGCGCCGCTGGAAAAGTCCGTGGTGATGCCGTAATTGACCCGGTTTTCCTGCTTGCGCGCCGCGTCGCCAAAGCTGTCGCCAATCGCCAGACCACACAGGCAGGCAATCGCTTTGCTTTCCTTAAGGGAAGGTTGATCAATCAGTTCTTTCCTGGTGAGCATCTTCTTTCTCCTTTCTGTCCGTCGGTTCAGGGAATTTCAACATTTGCCAGCGGCACATGCTGCTGTGCCCCGTACACATCGCGATCCAGACACGTACCGGAGGACGTCTTGCGTGCGAAGGTCGCTTTAAAGCCCAACGCAGGATCGAAAAACACCAGCGTCGTCACATCGCTGACCGGCACGCAATAGAGTGCGGCAATGCGTTCCCTGGTGATCACGCCGGATCTCTTCACCCGGTCGTAGGTCGCCAGATCGCCAAAAAGCGCATCCAGCGTGATCTCAAACGGGCCGCTGTTCTTGCTGCGAATCACCTTGGCCAGATCGTACAGTCTTGCCATATGCTTCCCCTCCTCAGTCGTATTCAATGGGGAACATCTCCAGCCCGTCTTTGACAGACATGAGATGATAGACGGAGAACTCAAACACTGGGCCGAAGGGCACGTCGCTGGGCGCAAAGGGGAATGCCAGATTGCCTGCGGTGGATTTACGGCCCTCGTAGCCGTAATGCAGGAAGGTGGAGCGCGTCGTGGCGCAAATCATGTTGGCCATGTCCTGCGTGGGCGCCAGCACTTCAAACACCACGCCCACCTCGTGTCCGGGCGTCTGATTTGGTTCGGTCTCTCCCAGCACCGCATCCAGACCATAGTTCATGAAATGAATGGTATACGTGGACGGGTCAATTTCGCTGTAATAGCGCTGCACCTGACGGACGACCATCTCCTCGACTTCCTTCAAGCAGCCAAGCAGCATTTCATCGCGGATGCCTGCCACCACGAAGGTCCTGTAGGCGACCTGAAGCGCGCCTTCCAGCTTGATTTTATAGACCTCATCCCACTCGATGCGGCTGCCGCCTACGCGCACAGAGCCGTTGCCCAAATCGGTAAACGTACAGCCGCTCAAATCCATAGTGAATCCTGGACCGTGCAGAATATAAGGATGATCCTTCTCATAGAAGGTGTGCGCGGCAACGCTCATGGGCGTGCATACACGTTCCGGAGACAGCGGCGTGACAATGAAACCGTCTTCCTCAATCGTGCCCAGCATGCAGTCCTTGGTCGTGCCCGGCAGCGCGCAAAGCGCTGCGCATTCGAGCACCTTGCCCAGGTGATACGCATACGCCGGGTCGCATCCGTGCAGGATGGCAGGCGCGGCAAAGGGCGAAGGATCGTAGGCGCGGCCGCCGATAATGATATCCGCGCCGGCTTTGAGAGCCTCCACGAACGGCTCATGGCCCATCTGCGCCACGACGCCGGTGGTCTTTTCAAGGCGCTCCTGCGTCAATTCCTGAACCGCCAGTCCAAGCGGCGTCACCTCACCCACTTCCATTCGCTCGCTGATGACGGCCTTGGGAATGTCCGCCCAAATCGTGGCGATTCTCCTGTCGGTCAAGTGGTTCTCCTTCAGGATTTCGTCAATGATGCGGCGGGTCCACAGCACGTGCTTGCGCGCGCCGCTGCCGCCCGCGGAGCCGATAATAACAGGAATGCCCGCCTTCGCGCCGGCGGTGATCATCAGCGTCAGGTCTTTTTTGCAGGCCTGCGGACTGACGATCGCCGTACCCATGCCCAGCTTGTGCGGCCCGGCGTCGGTAGAACCGGCATCCACGACGATCGCATCCGGGTGCATCTGCATTCCGCGCCAGAAAGACTCCGCCGGAAAACCGTATCCCAGCATACCGCAGGGAGAAAGGATTTTATAAGGGCGCAAAAGAACACACCTCCCAATCAGTTGCAAATCCACGGAACCAGTATGGGGATCACCAGCATGATGCAGGCAAAACGAACCAGATGCATGATCGCCACAATCGGTCCGCCCGTACCATAATCGCTGGCGATGAGCGCCATATCGCTCATGCCCGCCGGAATACAGGAGAAAAACGCAGCCTCGCTGGGCAGATGGCCGAACCGATACAGCACAAGACCCAGTGCCAGCGAGAACACCAGATACGTCAGCAGCAACACACAAAGCGGCGCCAGCAGGCTCTTAAGCCCTGTCAAGTCGCCGAATGTGACCGTGCTGCCGATCGCGATTCCCGACAACATCTGCGCCATGCGTTTGACCGAGCGGCGCAGTTTGGCATGCAGATTCAGCCTTCCCATCAGCGCCACGGCCAGCATCGGAAAGACCAGCGTCATCCCGCATATATGGGTTGAATACCCCACAAGACCGACCACTGCGCTCACGCAAACGATGATTGCCGTTGACCCAGGCGTCGCCAGCACATTTTCCATGGGAAGTGGTTCCACGGACGGCTCGGGATGCTTTTTGCGCACATACAGGATGAACCTTTGCGCCGCGGTGGGGAACACGCACAGGGCAAACAGCATGCGCGCAAATTGCAGCAGAGACACTTTCAGCGCGTCGGCGCCCTGCTCGCCGCTGATGATGGAGATCTCGGCAATGCCGCCGGGGGTCGCGCCAAAGAGCGCCGTCTTCAGATCAAGGTCAGACACCGCGCTCATCAGAAATCCCGCGGTGAGATTGACGCCCAGCATGCCGACAATCATCAGCAGAACAGGTTTCCACAAGCGCAGGATGTTTTCAATGCCTACCGAAGAGAACTGCATACCGATGAATATGCCGGCAATCACCTGTGCTGCTATCTTATACACGGCCAGACTCTGTGCGTATCCTGTCAGTATGGAAAACGCCGCCGTGGCCATCAGCGAACCAAACAGGCTGCCTGCAGGAATCCGTGTCTTGTGTCCTGCAAAACCGCCCGCAAAGCCCACCGCCAGCGTCAGCAGCACGTTCATCAGATGCCTTCCATTTCCTGGGCAAACGCACGCGCCTTTGCCGCGTCCTCGCGCAGAATCGCACGCGCAGCCTGAGAAAAGCGCGCGCAGCAGTGTTCCAGATCCAAACGGCTCTTCTTATCCACCGTCTCAATTTCCTGCGGATCAAACAGTCCAGCGCCGTGCAGCGCACCGGCGATCGCCGCCGTCATCACACCGATCGAGTCCGTATCGCGGCCCGAGTTCACGCCGTCCATGATGGCCTGAATCGGATCGTCTGGATACAGCACGAGATAAGCCAGCGCGATGGGCAATTCCTCAATCGCATACAATCGGCTGGGCGTATAATTGGCCGTGGGCAGCCCGGCGCGGTTGATGCTGCGCACAAACTGCTCGCCCACCGGAGAAAACTGCAGAAGGACTTCATGAAAGCGCTTGACGATGAACGCCTTCTCCTCGCGTCGCGGGCGCAGGACGACGGCTTCCCGCGTCATGGCGACAATCGCTTCCCGCGTGCCATCCTTGGCCAGAGCAATGGCCGTTTCCACCACCGCATCGATGTCCGCATCCGCGTCAAACGCCTTGGCAATGCAGGCCGCCAGCACGCCGGCCGCCTCCAGGCCGTAGCTCAACTGATGGCCGACGGCAAAGTCGATCGCCTCGTCATAGGCTTCTTTGGGACGGCAGGCATTGACGACGCCGACCGGCGCGATGTACATGGCCGCGCCGCAGTTGACCATATTGCCCTGTCCGCCCTCGCGCGGATCGCAATTGGCCAGCGCATGGCGGTTGAAGATGTGTTTTTCCGGATAAAAAAGCCGTTCCAGGATCAGCGCTTCACGATCAAACTCGGGGACATAGCGCGTGCGGTAACCGATTTCCTTCACAAACTCCTTGGCCATGTCAAAGGCATCCAGATGACGCTGCTCGGTGCAGTACACGTTCATCAGCGCCAGCGTCATCAGCGTGTCGTCCGTCACGATGCCGTAGCCGCGCATCCGGTTGAGACGCTCCACAGCGGGCAACTGCGCCCTGTACCAGCGGTTCTTGACGGTCGCGATCGGACCACCGTAGTAGGCGAGAATTTCTTCATGCGTCATCCGCTCCACCGGCGCGCCCAGCGCATCGCCAAAGGCCGTTCCAAACACGACGCCCCTCAGCTTGCTCTCAAATACATTCTCGTTCATGCCAGCCCTTCCTTTCTGTTTGCTAAATGTCTTTGACGTGCAAATTGCCATAGCGGGCGCGTCCCATCGCTGTGCGGACATATCCCGTCATGCCATATGCAAAGCTCTCATCCTCAGCGGTCACAATCTCCTTGCCGTCTACCGCAAGTGACAGGCGGCTTCCCTGCGCGGTAAATGTCAGCCCATACGTGCCGCCACATTGCCAGTCCAGCTGAGCCTCGGCCAATTTGCGCAGGCCAAAGTCCGCCTTATAAATAGCGGCTTTTCCCTCCTCATCCAGTCCGGCGTAATACCCACGCATCGCGCCCTGTGCCCGCAGTGCCAGCATGTGTCCCGTGCCATGCTCGGGCGTCACGCTCGCCGCAACGCTTTGATCGCTGGCAAAATAATGCCCGGTAAAGCACTGTGCCAGATCACAGGACATGGCGTGCAGAAGGTTGCCTTCCACAGTCCACGCGCCGCCGTTTTGAGAAAACGGCGTCAGGCAGCCGAATTCGACGCACTGCTTATTGAGATCAATCCAGTAGTCAGCCTTGCCGCTGATGCTGAACTCATCCAGGAAGATCCGTCCCAGCGTCTTATCCTTGCAGTTGCCTTCGTACAGAAAACCAATTTCATCCACGGCCTCGCCCTTGGTGTCGGGAATCGCGAAGGAAATCTCCGTCCATGTGCCTCTGGGCAGTTTCCTATAGCCCATGTTCACCAGCTCGCCGCTGGGCGTCAAGCGCACATACGGCGCGACCAGCACATCCTGCGATCCCTCCCACGGCTCCCAGAAAAGCTGGTAGGACACCGTCTGGCCCGAATAGGCACGGGGAGAAAACACCGGACTGTAGCGCTCGTCGCTGAAATCTGCCCGCCGGTAAAACGGCTTGTAATAAACCTTGCCACCCTCAAACCGACCCACGCGATCCACCAGTACACTCAGCGCGCCCGTACCGCGATACGCCCGGTCTGTCGTATGGGAAAGCACGGTGGTAAACCCATCGGACGCCCTGAAGCAGTGGGTCGATCCCGGAAGCTCGAAATCAAAGTAGGTCTGCGTCTCGCGGAAGCTGTCAACAAGCTCAGCAGGCGGGGTTTCTTCCGCCATCCGATAGCCTAGCAACGCCAACTCCTTGGCATAGCTGGGGATGTCCAGCATGTTCAGATATCCCGTGATGCCCGAAAGCACGATGGCGTCGCAGATCGGCTTTCGATAGTGACCGGGAATTCCGTCCAGACCGTTCATCACGCCCAGCACCGTGCCGACGTTGCCAGCATTGCAGTCGGTGTCCCAGCCGCACATCGTGGCAATTTCGACCGTCCTGGCGAAATCTCCCCCGCCATAGAGCATAGCCAGCACGCACACGCCCGCGTTGGGAATGATGTGGCAGACGCCCGGATAGCGGTCGTATCCCCACTGGTCGTTCAGCATGTCGCGGCAGGCGCGGAAATCCGTCGAATTCTCTCGATGGAACGCCATCACCGCTTCCGCCACGCGGCGATACGTCGACTGCGCGCCGACATGCTCAAGCGCCAAACGTACAATCTCCTCGATGTCGTCGTGGGTAAAGGCCAGTGCGATGCAGGCCGCGATAAAGCGCGCCCCTTCCAGCCCTTCCCCATCATGGGAAACGGATGCGCTGACGCTGGCAAGACGCGCCGCCTTCTCCGGCTGATCCGGACAGATCAACCCCCATGTATCGATGAAAATCTGGCCACCGATCTGCTCCGCCAGCGTCGAACCGTTTTGCACCAGCGAGCCGGACTGCGGTGCAGGAATTCCATTTTTGAGATTCAGATACGCCGTATGTTCCGTGCTGCGGCCGTATCCGCCCCACCAGAACATGCCCACTCCCTCTCGCGCGTAATTCAGCCATGCGCGGCCCACATCCTGCGCCACAGGCTCGCGCATTTTTGCATCGTCCTTGAGCGCGCGCAGAAAATAATATGGACCGTTGGCATCGTCATCCGCTGCAAAATTGATGTAGTCCTTCACATATCCCGTTATGTCGCCATAGGTGTTGCGGATGCGCTCATAGGACCACATCGTCGCTTCCACCGGCGCGCCCAAGCGGATGCCCACATTCATACCCAGGAAACCTGCGTATACCTTTTCCAAATAGTTGGCAATCATCAGACCTCACCTCCGTTTTCCATCATGGCCAGCACTTCCGCGCGGAAAGGAATGGAAGTCTGCGCACCCGTGCGCGTCACCGAAATCGACGCCGCACGATTGGCAAAGTCCATCGCCTCGTCGTGGGCAGCGCCTTCCAAGACGCGCACCGCAAACGCCGCGTTGAACGTGTCGCCGGCGGCCGTTGTATCCAGCGCATGAGCGGGATACGCGGGATACAGCTTGGCACCGTTTTCATCGACCAGCAGCGCGCCGGTCGAGCCGAGCGTCGCCACCACATTCCGCACGCCTCTGCCAATCAGCACGCGAGCAGCCGATTCGGCCTGCTGCAGATCGCCAACCGGCATCCCTGTCAAGATCTCAAGTTCGGTCTCATTGGGTGTGATGTAGTCGATCAATGGGAAAATGAATTCCGGCAGATCTGCGGACGCGGGCGCCGGATTAAAAAACACCTTGCATCCTCTTTTCGCAGCAATCCTGATGGCTTCAAAGACCGCATCGTGCGGGATTTCCATCTGAAGCATCACTCCGCGGCTGTCAGCAATATCCTGCTCGTGCGCCTGAATCAGCGACTTGTTGCAAAATGCGTTTGCGTTTGGCAAAACGACGATACTGTTGCTTCCCTCGTCCCCCACACAGATCAAAGCCTGCCCCGTCTGCGCCTGACAGCGCTCAATCAGCGAAGTATCCACGCCGGACTTTTTCAAATTCTCGATCATCGTATCGCCGAAAGCGTCGTTGCCCACCACGCCCAACATCGCGACCGAATGGCCGATACGGCCTGCTGCACAAGCCTGATTAGCGCCTTTTCCGCCAGACACATATGCGCTGAACTGCCCTGTGATCGTTTCGCCCGCGCGCGGAATGTGTGACGTACGGATGACCGTATCCATATTCAAACTACCAATCACCAACAGATCTCTCATAGATTTCTCCCCCGTCTTCTGTTTGACATGTGAATGATATCTTCATGAGCAACCGTTTTCTCTGCTGTCATTATACAGGTTCTTGCACAAACAATCAAGACTATTTTCTCAAATTTCGCAGAGAGGATCCGCAGAATTCCGCGGTTCCCATCTTTCTTTTTGCGTTCATGCGCCCATTTCACCCATGTCTTTGTCACCGAGCGGTATAGTCCCCCCCATTTTTCCAAAAAATAGTTGAAGGCAATTGCATTTTATTGAACGTACTGGTATACTGATATATAGCAGAAATGCTATTGGATTCTATTGAAATGAAATGGACGGTTCTGTTACACCATGAGACCTACAATTTCAGACATTGCACGCATTGCAAATGTTTCTAAGGCAACCGTTTCACGCGTGATCAACCATAAGAGCCAGGGCGTAAGCACCGAAACCAAGGAACGGATTTTGAAGATCATCGACGAACTGGGCTATCTGCCCAATACGTTGGCACGAAGCATCGTCGTCGATGAAACCAAGACGCTGGGCCTAGTGATTCCCGACCTGACTAATCCCTTTTTCCCCCAAATGGTACGCGGCATCATTCAGCGCGCCAGTCAGGAAGGATACACGGTTTTTCTGTGCGACTGCGGAAACGACCCTGAGACCGAAGCCAAGTATGTGATGTCCCTGATTGAAAAAAGGGTGGACGGCGTGATTCTGGCCAGCAGCGCAGACTGCAAAACGGCCAGCATGGACAGCCTGAAGCATTATGGCGTTCCGGTCGTTCAAGTGGACCGCGTGATCGGCGACAGCAGTGCCAGCGTAGCTATCGACAACCGAAAAGGTATGTTCGAAGCAACCCAGAGATTCATCCAGATGGGTCATCGGCATATCGCCTTTCTGGGGGGGCCAAAGGGCGTTTCCACCACCATACAGCGCTTCAGCGGCTATCGGGACGCACTGGAGGCGTCCGGTATCGAGGTCAACAAGGAACTGATCACCTATGGCGATTTCAGCATTTCCTCCGGTCGCGAGATGATGAAAACGCTGATTTCCCGGCATCCCGAAATCACCGCCGTCATCGCTTGCTGCGACCTGATTGCCATCGGCGCCGTGAAAACGCTGATTCGTCACGGCATTTCCATTCCCGATCAGTGCGAAATCATCGGTTTTGACGGCATTGAGGTCAGCGACGTATTCGACCCCTGTATTTCCACCGTGCGCCAGCCTATTGACGAGATGGCCGAGGAGGCGGTCAAACTGCTCATCGGCATCGTCACGGGCACGATTTCAAGTAACCGACATATCATATTCGAGCCCACGCTCGACCTTCGCAAGACGACCAAATAACACATTTGATCGTCTATTTTTTGTGCATTATAGACAACATGCACTCTTACTTATTGAAAAAATTGTCAATTGTAATTCATATAGCCTTTTATTATAATGTATTTAAGAAATCGTTTTACTTGACTATGCCCATTCTATTATTATCAGGCAGCGTGATCGTTTTAATTCACATCCTTCACTGCCGGATTCTTCTTTTCTCTACCAGTAAGGAGGGCTAGGCATGACAGAACACGTCAATACCGTAAAAGCGCAACGCCAAATGCTTCGCCGCAAAAACCTCGTCCGTTTTCGCAACGACTGGATTCTCTA
This sequence comes from uncultured Clostridia bacterium, assembly GCA_944333055.1. Lineage (GTDB taxonomy): Bacteria > Bacillota > Clostridia > Christensenellales > Aristaeellaceae > Ventricola. The sequence continues at coordinate 4,012 of CALVKT010000051.1, read as the reverse complement.
TGCGATGCTTGCGCCGACTCTGATCTACTTTGTCCTGTTCCGTGTGCTGCCCATCTTGAACATGCGTCTGGCTTTTTACACCTTTAAGAGCAGGACGCCATGGGTCTTTGCCGGTTGGAAATACTTCGAAACCATCTTCTCCAGTCCTCAGTTTTTCAAAATTCTGACCAATACGCTGATCATCAGCCTGATGAAATACGTTCTGCTGTTCCCTGTCTTTGTGGTCTTTGCCATCCTGCTCAACGAAATCCGCTCCCTTCGCTTTCGAAAGTGCATTCAAGTCATTTCCTATCTGCCCCATTTCCTGTCCTGGGTCGTGATCGCGGGCATCTGGATCGACTTTCTTTCCGTGGACGGCGCGGTCAATCAGATCATGGGCTGGTTTGGCGTCGAGCCGGTGCGCTATATGACCAACAAGGGAACGATTCGCTGGGTACTGTTTTTCAGTGAAATGTGGCGAAGCCTCGGATGGGACTCCATCATCTATTTCACGGCCATCCTCGCCATCGACAACTCGCTGTACGAGTCGGCCGCCATCGACGGCGCCGGACGCATGGCGATCATCCGCTACATCATTCTGCCCACGCTGGTGGCGCCAATGACGACCATGTTCATTCTGAATCTGGGTTACTTCCTGAGCGCCGGCTTTGATCAAGTGCTTAACTTTACAAACGATTCCGTCAACAGCGTCATCGACATTCTGGATACCTACATCTATCGGATCGGCTTGGAGCGCGGTCAATATTCGCTGGCGACCGCCATGAGCCTGCTGAAAGGGCTGGTGGGCTGCGTCCTTGTGTTCCTCACGCATATTACCAGCAAACGTCTGACAGGAACAGGCGTGTGGTGAGGAGGTTGAACGCAATGAAATGGTCCAAGATGAAGAAATATCTGACGCCGGGTCAGATCCTTCTGTACACGCTCATGATCCTGATCATGCTGACCATGGTTGTGCCGTTGCTCAATATCCTCGCCAAGTCGTTTTCCGATCCCGCCCAGTCCATGGGAATGAGCGGTTTGGAAATCTGGCCCCGCGGCTTCAGCCTGCTCAACTATCAGGTGGTGTTTTCCAACAATCTGATGGTGCCTGCCATCTGGAACTCGCTGTTCATCACGGTCGTTGGCACAGTACTCAATGTCGCGCTGACGACCACCGCGGCCTACGCGCTGACCCGCCCAGGCCTGCTGTTCAAAAAGTACATCATGGGATTTCTGATCGCCATGATGCTCTTTGATCCAGGCTTTGTACCGGAGTATCTGGTGATTCAGGATTTCAAACTGATGAACACGCCCTGGTCGGTCATTTTGGTCACCGCTGTCAACGTATATTATCTGGTGATCTGCATGCGCTATTTCGAAGCCGTGCCCGTCTCCCTGTACGAGGCGGCAACCATCGAGGGCGCGAGCCATTTGCGCATCTACGCGCAGATTTTCCTACCGCTGGCTAAAGCCGGCGTGGCAACGCTGTGCATGTTCTATGCCGTGGCGCGCTGGAACGAATACTTCCGAGCAGGCATTTACCTGACCTCTTCCTCTAAGACGACACTTCAAGTCATTTTGCGTCAGTTCGTCGTTTCGGGCGATACAGCCGCTATCATCGGCGCGCAGAATCTGCTCAATTACAACGAATTCGCCAAGGTCGACTATAGCGCGCTCAAGAGCGCAACGATCATCATCGCAATTGTCCCCATTCTGTTGCTTTATCCCATTGTTTTGCGATTCTATACGAAGGATCTGATGGCCGGCGCTATGAAGGAATAGTTTTTCCCCTCTCTTTGATTTGATCCGTGGACGGTCACGACCGTCTGCAAATAAAGAAAAGGAGAATCTGTCATGAAAAAGGTATTTGCACTGCTGCTGTCGCTTGCATTGCTGCTCGGCGCCGTCGCCTCGGCCGATGGCATCGGCACTGCCGAAAGTCCAGTCAAGGTGACCATCCTTGAAAAGGACGTCCTTCCCTCCGAGGAAGACGTGCAACTCATGATCGACGCCATTGAAAAAGGAATGGCAGAAGAGGGAAACTACGTAGAGATCGAATACCTGGAAGCGCCCGCCGGCAAGTATGTGGACGTTGTGCCGTTGGCACTGCGTACGGGGCAGTTTGTGGCGGACATCGTGTACTTCCAAAACGGCGTGGAGCTTGAACTTGCGCAGGAAGGCATGCTGGCTGATCTGACAGAATATGTCAACAACTCCACCCATGTCAAGTCCCTCTACAAGGACTATAACTGGTCCCGTCTGGAGAAGTATCCCTATCTGCTGTGGCTCTGCCCGCCCTTCACCTATGCGCCGAACATGCGCACCGATATCCTCGATCAGCTGGACTGCAAGGACACCTTCCTGGCTGAGCCGACCGTAGAGAACTTCCACACCCTGCTCAAGGAGATCAAGGATAAGGGGCTGGCGACCTATCCGCTGACCACCGACAACAATAAGCTGCGCCTGGACGGCTTCATGAATCAGGCCTTCGGCATCTCCGGCTCGATCATGAAGGTGGACGGCAAGTATGTGTTCGCTGAGGTCACAGAGGGTACCAAGGCGAAGCTGACATTCCTCCATCAGCTCTACGAAGAAGAGCTGTTTGATCCGGAGTTCATCACCAATACTTGGGACGTGATGGAACAGCGTTACTACGAGGGCATCTCGACCATCATTTCCGCCCGCGTAGGTGCCACAACCAAGATTCATGACGACAAGATGGTTGCTACGCATGGCCCGTCCGCCACACTGACGATCTTGCCTCCGCTCAAGGGCGTTGCTCAGGCGTATGCCGCCGTCGATATCACCCGTGAGCCGCGTGGCTTTGCCATCATGGAGGATTCCCCGGTGAAGGACGCCGCGTTTGCCATCTTTGAGTTCATCTGCAGCCCGAAGGGGCGTGAAATCGACCTGCTGGGCATTCTGGACAAGCACTACACCAAGGACGAGACCGGCAAAATTACCACAACCGACAGATGGCCTGAGTGGTGGAACCGCTTCTTCGAGACCACCGACAACCTCCAGCCTGCTTCCCTGAAAGAAGAACTGTATTCTGCCCCCGTACTCAAGTCCGTCGATATGTCCATTGAATACTATGCGGAAGATACTTATGCCACGCTGACGCCGGATTACTTGATCACCCAAAAGGACGCCATGAACAACATTTACAACGAGTATTATGTTGACTTCATCACCGGCGAGCGCGACATTGAGACCGAGTGGGATACCTTTGTAGCCGAATGGAATGAGAACGGCGGCGACGAATTTGCCGAGTATTTGGCTGAGTTGTTTGAATGAGATTCGTTGAAAGGTTCCCTGCTAAGCACCCTTAACTTACACCCCAGCATGGGCTGCCAAGTTGACAATGACTTGGCAGCCCTTCTCTACATTCGGTACCTCAATGATGCACTGGCGTGATATCATAAAGCTGAGACTCAAAATGCAAGGAAAGATGTTAAAGTCTTAAGGAGCTCTCCACATCTGGCAACGGGACACAGCAGAAGAGAGGGCATCAACCATGTAATATTTCCTTTCTATAATCATTTATCCTCTTTATCAACGTGTCCAACTGTATTTGATTAAAGTCCGTTGTGTCCATCACAATATATGGGCCGTTCGCTACGAAATAACGGATCCCTGTTTCATCCATTTGTGGCAGAACCCTTCGGAAACACTTATATGGGTTGTGTTTTCAGGCGCATGACCTCTGAGAACCATACAAGAAGAATCCGCATACGACCCGGCTGAACAGACGCAGGCTTGCCGAAGCAAGTGACACGCGCCTGAATTCCCTAAGCTTTTTGAAAGAGCACGCTGCATCCCATTCAGCGCATTCATTCCACTGATTCTGATGGAAACACGCCCTGATTGCAAACCCGCATCATAGACCACAGAAAAACGCAGGCATGAAAAGGTGCCTCCCGATAAGAAAACATCGTGGGGCAAGAGAGAAACGGTATAGCTTCGGCTATGCCGTTTTTCTCATTCTTGCCTTGATGAAGTAACTTTCGATACTTCCAGGGCTCCAATGCCC
>CALVKT010000050.1 GCA_944333055.1 uncultured Clostridia bacterium | reverse complement strand
GGGGGCGGGGAGGGCCCGGCCGCTAGGCGGCGCGCCGGGGGGCTGCTAGTGGCCCCCGGCGGGGACCAACTCCGTGTGGCGCCCGCGCGCGCGCTGCAGGCGCACACGGGCTGCACGAAGGGCGCGCACATGACGCTGCGCAAGTACATCCCCGTCGCTGCGGGCATGGGCGGGGGCAGCAGCGACGCGGCGGCCGCGCTCAAGGGGCTGAACGTGCTCTGGGGCCTCGGCCTTTCCGACGATGAACTGGAGAAGGTCGGCCTGACGGTGGGCGCGGACGTGCCCTTCTGCGTGCGCGGCGGCCTGCAGCGCGCGCAGGGCATGGGCGAGAGGCTGACGCCCCTTGCGATCAGGCGGCCGCTGTACATCGTGGCGTTCCAGCCCTGCCGGGGCCTCTCCACGCGCGACGTGTTCGCCGCGCTGCACGAGGACGGCATCCGCGATGAGGACCGGCCGGACAACGACGCCGCGCAGCGCGCGCTGCAAAATGGCGACGTGCGCCTGCTGGGCAGGAGCCTGGGCAACGTGCTGGAGCCGGTCTCCCGCCGCCTGCGCCCGGAGATCGACCGGGCCATCCGCGCCATCGAGGAGGCGGGCGCAGCCGGCGCGCGCATGACGGGCAGCGGCTCGGCGGTGTTCGGCGTGTTCATCCATGCGGGCGCGTGCCGCAGGGCGGCGCAGGCCTTGCAGCAGGCATATCCGGCCTGCCGGATGATGCGCACGGCGGAGCGCGGCGTCGTCATCGAGGAAGACGTATAAAATCCGTGCAAACGGGCGACCCTGTTTCGTATCAAACGTGAGGAGGATACGGACATGGGTCGCCTTTTTTCTGCCCTTCTTTTGACTTGCGCGCTGGTGTGCCTGCCCGCGCGCGCGCGGACGCACGCGGTGCAGCCGGTGTTTTTCAGCATGCTATTTCCGCAGCTGATGCCGGGGCATGCCGGGGAGGCCGTCGAGGCCACGGCGGGGGAGGCGGTGTACCTGTGAAGCGGAAGGCGATGCGCATCTGCGCGGCGCTGCTGGGCGCTGCGCTCATGATGCTCGTGGGCATCCAGACGGCTTATGCGCTGGTGTACTGGGGCTCGCAGGGCGCGCAGGTGCGCCAGGTGCAGCAAAAGCTCAAGCAGTGGGGCTATTACGACGGCGCGGTGGACGGCGTGTTTGGTCAGGAGACGTACGATGCGCTCGTCTATTTCCAGAGGCGCAACGGCCTGACGGCCGACGGCGTGGCCGGCAGCCAGACGCTCGCCGCGCTGGGCCTGTCCGATACGTCCGCGTCGGCTGTCTCCGCGAGCACGACATCCTCGTATGAGAGCGACGTGGAGCTGCTCGCGCGGCTGATCCACGGCGAGGCGCGCGGCGAGCCGTATGTGGGCATGGTCGCGGTGGGCGCGGTGGTGCTCAACCGCGTCAAGAGCAGCAAGTTTCCCAACACCATCGCCGGGGTGATCTATCAGGCGGGCGCGTTCGACGCGGTGCGCGACGGCCAGATCAACCTGACGCCCAACGAGCAGAGCCGGCGCGCGGCGCGCGACGCGCTCAACGGCTGGGACCCGACGAACGGCTGCCTGTACTACTACAACCCCGCGACGGCGACCTCCGACTGGATCTGGACGCGCGAGGTGCGCCTGAGCATCGGCGACCACAGCTTTGCGGTGTGACGGGGATGCGGGATGGGAACGAAGAAGCTTGACCGTGGAACGGGGCTGGCGGCGCTTTTCGCCGTGCTGCTGTGCGTGTCGCTGGGCGTGAACGCCGCGCAGAGCGCGCAGAATCGCGGGCTGCGCACGCGGCTGACGATGGCGCGCCAGCGTGACATGACGGATGTGGTCGACGCGATGGCGGACATCGAGGTCAACCTGCAAAAGCTGCTCATCGCCTCCGGCGCGAGCCAGAGCGTGTCGCTGCTGGGGGAGACGGCGCTGTTGGCGCAGCACGTGGAGACGGGGCTCTCGCGCCTGCCGCTCAGCCATGCGGCGGCGTCCGGCGCGATGAAGTTTGCCGGACAGGTGGGCGACTACGCGCTGACGCTGGCCACGCAGGTCTCCGGCGGCGCAATGCTCACCAGCACCGACGAGGCGCAGATTGAAGGGATGCTCGCCGCCTGTCAGGGGCTGAACCAACACCTGACGAGCGTGAGCGAACAGCTCTACAGCGAGCCGATGCAGGACGCCGACCTGTACGCGGACGCCTCCGGCGCATGGCCGGAAGCGGCGATTGCGGGCGAGAGCGACATCGACTATCCGTCGCTGATCTACGACGGCCCGTTTTCCGACGGCCGGACGGCAGGCACGCCGCTGGGGCTGACGGGCGAGCGCGTCACGCGCGAACAGGCGCGCGAGGCGGCGGCGCACTACGCCGGGACGACGGCGGACAGGGTGTCTGACGCGGCGGACAGCGGCGGGCAGTTTGAGGCGTTCGGCTTCACTGCGCAGACGGACAACGGCAACGTCAGCGTGCAGGTGACGGGGCAGGGCGGACACCTGCTCTGGATGATGCCGGAGGCGGCGGAATTTGACGCGCGCGTGTCGCGCGAGGACTGCCTGCGCGCGGCGCAGGTCTATCTGGCGGACATGGGCTTTGGCGAGATGGAGCGGTGCTTCGTGCAGGAATACGACGGCATGGTCGTGGCGAACTTCGCCTCCGTGCAGGACGGCGTGCTGCTCTACGCCGATCAGGTGAAGGTGCAGGTCAGCCGCGCGACGGGCACGGTGGTCGGTGCGGAGTGCTCTCAATACCTGATGAACCACAGGCGGCGCACGGATGTGACGCCGGAGCTGACCGCCGAGCAGGCGCAGCAGACGCTCTCCAGCCGCCTGCACGTGCAGGCAGCGCGATTGTGCGTCATCCCCACGGACGCGGGCGAGATGCTCTGCTGGGAGTTTCAGGGCGACTTTGCCGGCGCGCAGTATTACGCCTACGTCAACGCGCACACCGGCGAGGCGGAGGAGATCCTGCGCGTCGTGCAGACGCAGGAGGGCGAGACGACGGTTTGACGGCGGGGCGCAGGGCCCGCCTGTTGACGATGGATGGTTCATGCAACATGTCGGGGGAGATACGCGACGTATCTCCCCCAATCGTATGGATGGCGATGCCCGATCAGCCGGAGCAGGTCGTGCAGCCATTGTTACAGCCGCTGTTGCAGCCGCAGCCGTTGTTGCAGCCGCAGCCGCTGCTGCAGCCGCAGCCGCTGTTGCAGCCGCAGCCATTGTTGCAGCCGCAGCCGCTGTTGCAGCCGCAGCCGCTGTTGCAGCCGCAGCCATTGTTGCAGCCGCAGCCGCGCCGTCCGCAGCGGCGGCAGAAGCGCTTGCGGTTGACGATGGTGATGACCGTGGGCACGACCGAGCTGGTGATGGACACGCAGCCGTTGCAGATCGGGCCGGTGAAGGTCGTATCGAATTCGCAGCAGTTGGAGACGATCTGTTCGACCTCGTACTGGCCGGGCTCAAGGCCGGTGATCACCAGCGGTTCGTCGATCTCCGTGCAGCTGCCCACGCGCAGCGTGAAGGTCTCTCCGCAGGGATAGCTCGGGCCGGTGACCCGGATGCGCAGCGTGCGCGGCGTGCAGCTCTGGTTGCCGCAGGGCTCCAGCAGAATGCTGTGGATGACCAGCGTCGGGCCGCTATCGTTGTTCGCGCAGCAAAAGCGCGCGGTATTGCACAGCAGCGGCTGTACCCAGTTCAGGAACGGGCAGTACGTACCGCAGCCGTTGCAGCCGTCGCATCCATGGCAGCCATGGAAGAAAGGATGACACATCATGTCGCACCTCCGGGGTTCTATGGGGAACGGAATCCGGGGATTCCGGTTGAATTTGCATCTGGCGCTTCTCGCGCCGGGAGCGTGCAGGGTGTGGCTCCACTGCATGGTATGCGCCGCGTGCGGGCGGCGTGAGGCGGGTCGGCGAAAACGAATTGCAAATCCCTCCCATGCGCGCTATAATAAGGCAGAATGTCTTTCCAAATGAGAGGTACTTGTATGCGGCTTTCTGGCATCGCCCGGCGCATCACGGGCAACGATTACGTCTATACCATCTTCACCAAGATCATGGCCGTGCTCATCGGCCTGATCGCATCGAGCTACTCCAACCGCTTTCTGGGCCCGGAACTCAAGGGCGAGCTGGGCCAGATTTCCTCGATGATCTCCATCGTCGCCGTCACGGCAAACTTTGGCCTCTATCAGCCGTATCCGTATTACAAGCGCCAGGGCGAGCCCGACGTGCTTGACAAGTTCCTTCGCATCTTTCTGCTTCAATTCTTCGTCTATATGGTCATCGGCGTCGCCGGCGCGCTGGCGTTTGACTCCTTCGCATTGACGGCGGTCTGTCTGATTGCGCCGATTCAGGTGCTGGCCAATCAGCTCAGCTTCATGATCATGGTCGAGGACGTCAAGTTCAAGAACACGATCTTCTTCACCGCGCGCATCACCAACACGCTGATCACCATTTTGGCGTTCTACACGATGGAGCGCACGATCATGGTCTCCCTTGCGCTGGTCGTCGTGGGCGATCTGATCACCGTGGTCATGGCGCTGCGGCGCATGCGGCGCATGCCCAATCCGCTGCGGGCGGACATGCGCTTTGCCGCGAAGATCGTGCCCTTTGGCATCATCTCCATGATCACCACGCTGATGGTGACGCTCAATTACCGCGTCGATACGCTGATGATGGGCTATCTCTTCGGCGTGCCGGACGTCGAAATCGGCTATTACACGCTGGGCGTGTCGCTCTCGGAATACGGCTGGCTGATCCCGGATGCGTTCCGCGAGGTGCTCTTCTCGCGCACGGCCAGGGACAACGCCATCGATGAGGTGACCATGAGCATGAAGGTCAACCTCTACCTGACGATCCTGATGATCGTGGCGATTCTCGTGCTGGGCAAGCCGGTCATCTGGCTGCTGGCGGGCGAGGAATACCTGCCCGCCTATCCCGTGACGGTGCTGCTGATGGTGGGCATCGTCCCGATGAGCTATTTCAAGATCATCGGCACGCTGCTGCTGGCGCAGGGCAAAAAATACGTGTATCTGGGCATGCTCACATTCGCCGTGGTGGTCAACGTGCTGGGCAATCTGATCACCATCCCGCTCTGGGGCAAGATGGGCGCCGCGGCGGCGTCGGTGCTTTCCTACGCGGTGGCGGGCGGCTGCTTCCTGGCGTATTACCTGAGGACGTATCACATCCCCGTGCGCGACGTGTTCTTCTTCAAGCCCGAAGAGATCGCGCGCCTGAAGGGGATGCTGCAAAAGGTCAGGCGCAGGCTTGGCGCAAAGACATAAAGGAGAGAAGATATGAGCGAACCGATGAAGAAGGGCCGCGCGGCCTACGCGCAGATGGACGCGGCGTGCGGCATGCTGGTGGAAAGCGGCAACTGGCAGCGCGTGGGCGCCAGCGACATCCGGCTGTTTCTGGACATGTACACGCAGGCGCTGCTGCTGCGCATGGCGCAATCGAGCGGCGCACTCTCCGGGGAGATGCGCGCGTTCATCGCCGGCGTGCCCGCGCGCGATGTGCTGAACATCGGCAAGGCGTCGAGCGAGTCGGCGCTCAATACCGGCTACAAGAACCGATCCTTTGCGGAGGGCACGCCGCTGCTGCTGCGCTGCTGCGTGGCGATGGACGACAAGGACGGCACGTCCTCCGCCCAGCAGTTTGTCGGCGGCGTGAGCGCGCTGCTCTACGCCGCGGCGGAGGTGGATGGCTCCATCGGCGGGGCGGCGATGAACTTCATCACCGCCTATCTGGGCGGCCTGCGCACGTTCATGCTCACGCGCGCGGCTGGCCGGCACGCGCCGCAGGCGGCGGACCGCGTGGACGTGCCGGGCCAGAAGGCGGCGAGGCAGGACGAGTCTGCGGCGAAGGACGCCCCAAAGGCCGGGGAGAAGGAGGAGACGCTTGAGGCGCTGATGGCGGAGCTCGACGGTCTCATCGGGCTTGAGGATGTCAAGCGCGAGGTACATTCGCTGATCAACCTGATCAAGGTGCGCAAGCTGCGCGAGGAGCACGGCCTCAAGGTCATGGACATGAGCTTCCATATGGTCTTCACAGGCAACCCCGGCACGGGCAAGACGACGGTGGCGCGGCTGATCGCCCGGATCTACAAGAAGCTGGGCTTTTTGAGCAAGGGACAGCTGATCGAAACCGACCGCAGCGGGCTGGTCGCGGGCTACGTGGGCCAGACGGCGGGCAAGGTGACGGAGGTCGTGACCGGCGCGCTGGGCGGGATACTGTTCATCGACGAGGCGTACGCGCTGGCGCGCAAGGGGATGGACAACGACTTTGGCCGCGAGGCGATCGACACGCTGGTCAAGCTGATGGAGGACAACCGCGACGATCTGGTGGTGATCGTCGCCGGGTACACCGACGAGATGCACGACTTTCTGACCAGCAATCCGGGCCTGATCTCGCGCTTTAACAAGTACATCGACTTCCCGGACTACACCGACGAGGAGCTCATGGCCATCCTCGCCATGAACGCGGAGCGGCAGGGGTATGCCGTCTGCGAGGAGGCCAACGCGGTCGTGCTCGACATGCTCAAGGCGATGACCGTCTCCGACCGGCTGGACTTTGGCAACGCGCGCGGCATGCGCAACACGCTGGAGAAGATGGTGCAGGAGCAGGCGAACCGGCTGGCGGGGCTGAGCGGCGAGATCACGCGTGAGATGCTCTGCGAGATCACGGCGCAGGATGCGCGCCGCGCCGTGCCCGGCGAGGACGCGCAGGCTGCGGGCGACGCCGGGCAGACGGAAACGGCGGAGGGCTGATATGGCGGTGATTCTCAGCGCGGAGCACATGCAAAAGCGCTACACGCTCAAGCGGCTTCTGGACGACGTGACGCTCTACATCGGCGAGCGCGACCGCATCGGCGTGGTCGGCGTCAACGGCACGGGCAAGTCGACGCTCCTCAAGCTCCTGTGCGGGCAGGAGGAGCCGGACGCGGGCACGGTCATGCGCAGAAGCGGCCTGCGCGTCTCCTATCTGCCGCAGATGCCGGTCTACGACGCGCCGCGCACGAGCGTGGAGCAGGTGCTCTTTGACGCGCCCATGGACGTGGGCGCGCCAGACGCTTACGAGGCGAAGGCGCTGCTCACGCAGCTGGGCATCACGGATTTTACGAGCGACGTGCGCGCGTTCTCCGGCGGGCAGAAAAAGCGCGTGGCGCTGGCCGCCGCGCTGATCCGGCCGGTCGGCCTGCTGCTGCTGGACGAGCCGACCAACCACATCGACGCGCAGACCATCGCATGGCTGGAAAACCGGCTGGCGGGCTATCGCGGCGCGCTGATGATGGTGACGCACGACCGGTATTTTCTGGACCGCGTGTGCACGCGCATCGCGGAGCTGGATCACGGCACGCTCTACATGCACGACGGCAATTACTCTTTGTATCTGGAGGAGAAGGCGGCCCGGCTGGACATGGAAAACGCGGCGGCGCGCAAGCGCAGCGCCGTGCTGCGCCGCGAGCTGGAGTGGATGCGCCGCGGCGCGCAGGCCAGGAGCACGAAGCAGAAGGCGCGCATCCAGCGCTTTGAGGAGATGCGCGCGGTCAAGGGGCCGCAGCAGGAGGCCAGATTGTCGCTCAGCTCCACCGGCTCGCGGCTGGGGCGGCGCATCGTGGAATGCGAGGGCGTCGGCAAGGCGATGGGCGGCAGGACGCTGCTCTCGGATTTCACCTACACGATCCTGCGCGACGAGCGCATGGCGATCGTCGGCCCGAACGGCTGCGGCAAGACGACGCTGCTGCGCATGCTCGCAGGCGAGCTGCCGCCGGACGCGGGCACGATCACGCTGGGCGACACGGTGAAGGTCGGATTTTTCAGGCAGGAGTTCCCCGCCGTGGGCGAGGACGTGCGCCTGATCGACTTCATGCGCGACATCGCCGAATACGTGCAGACGCCGGACGGCCGCCTCTCGGCCTCGCAGATGCTCGAACGCTTTCTCTTCCCGCCGGACGTGCAGCGCACGCCGGTGTGCCGGCTTTCCGGCGGCGAGAAGCGGCGGCTGCACCTGGCGAGCGTGCTGATGGGCGCGCCGAACGTGCTGCTGCTCGACGAGCCGACGAACGACCTGGACATCGCCACGCTGGAGATTTTTGAAGAATACCTCGCTTCTTTCCAGGGCGCGGTGGTGGCTGTCTCCCACGACCGCTCGTTTCTGGATCGCGTGGCGGGCAGGCTCTTCGCCTTTGAGGAGGGCGCGCAGCTCGTGCAGTACGTCTGCTCGTTCTCGGATTACCTCGACATGCGCGCGGCGCGGCAGGAGGAGGCGACCGCCGCGGCGGAAAAGCCGGAAAACGCGCCGCGCCGCGAGAAGCCGCGCGAGCTGCGCATGAGCTTCAAGGAGCAGCGCGAGTACGAGACGATCGACGCGCGCATCGAGGCGCTGGGCAAGCGGCTTGAGGAGATCGACGCACAGACGCAGGCGAACGCCAGCGACTTCGTGAAGCTGACGGCCCTTTCCGCACAGCGCGAACAGGCGGAGCGCGAACTCGCCGAGGCGGAGGAGCGCTGGCTGTACCTGAGCGATCTGGCCGAGCGCATCGAGGCGCAGAAGAAGGGATAACGGCACGTCCCGCTGCATATCCTTTGTAGCGACCCACAATCATGCAGGATCGCAGGGAGGAACAGCGAGATGAGAAAGACACTGCTTGCCGCCGGTCTGCTTGCGGGCGCGGCGGCGCTGACCGGGTGCACGGCGGACACCGCGCCGCAGACGACGCCGCAGGCCGCGCAGAAGGCGACGGCCGAGGCGGCGACGGCGAAGCCCTCGCCGGATGTGACGCAGGAGACGGCGACGGAGGAGACGCCCGCGCCGGTCGCGCTGGAGGTGGACGGGACGCTCCTTGCCGCCGGCGCGATCAACGAGCAGGGCGATTTGCTGCTGCCGCTGGTGGAGACGGGAGAAGCGCTCGGCTGGCAGGCCGACAGCGAGACGACGCAGGAGGAGACGCAGGCAAAGCGCGTGATCACGCTTGAAAAGGACGAGAGCCGCATCACCGTCTCCTGGACGGTCAGCGACAACACGACCAAGGGCATCACCTGGCAGAAGGACGGCCTGCTCATCCCGGTGGACACGCGCATCACGACGATGAACGACGTCGTCTACGTGCCCGCCGCCTTCTTTGAGGAGGCGATGGACGTGCGCGTCAGCGAGACGGAGACGGGCGTATCTGTCGTCCCGGCGGAGCCGGAAGAGACCCCGGAAACGACGGAGCAGGCCGGCGAAAACGGATAGAAAAGCGTTGACACGGCCTGCGGGGGCTGATATAATACCTGTAGAAGACAGATGATGAGTCAGTTGTCCTGGGGTGTGCGCCAGTCGTCTGTATTTTCTCCTACATTTTCATAACAGGAGCCCGGATGTTGATTCGTGGATGTCATGCCCCCGTTGATGAGACGCCAGGGGACGGCAGAAGCGCGTCACAGGGCGCCGACCTACCGCGGGCGGTGGGTGAAAAACGACGGCAGCGGCACTTTGGGATACTTGGCAATCAGCGCAGTCCGGAATGATCCGGGCTGCGTTTTTTCATAGGCGGAAGCCCAATGCAAAAAACCCGCCGCGGGTGCGGCGGGATGCGCTGGGCAAGCGGCAGGCGGATATCATTCGTTCGTCGCTCCGCGCGATTTGGCGATCTTTGCGGCGCCGTCGGTCATGGCAATTTCGCCGCCGTCGAACACCCAGATGGCGTCTACGCCGTCGAGCGACTCGATGAACGCGCGGGATTCCTCATAGGGCATCAGGAACGCCGCGGTGGAGAGGAAATCGGCCAGCCCGGAATCCTCGGTGATGATGGAGACGGAGCGAAAGTGCGTGGCCGGCATCAGCGTATCGGGATCGATCAGGTGGTGGTAGTTTTCGCCGTCCACCGTGTAAAACCGCTGGTAGTCGCCGGAGGTGACGATGGAGCCGTTGGCCATAAAGAGCGTCTCCACGATGTCGGACGTGCCGAAGATCGCGCCGTCCGGGTCCTGAATGCCCACGCCCCAGCCCTTGCGGCCGTCCAGCGGCGGATTGCCCAGGCGCACGTTGCCGCCCGCGCTGATGATGAAGGCATTCATGTCGCTGGACAGCAGCATCTGGCCGACGATCTCGGTGGCGTAGCCCTTGGCGACCGCGCCCACGTCGAGCTTCATCTCCGGGTCGGCATAGTAGACCGTCATGTTCTCCTCGTCGAGCACCAGATTGTCGATGTCCGTGTGCCCGGCCGCGGCTTCCAGCGCGTCCATGGGCGGCAGCTCGGCGTGCATCGGGTCATCGAGCCCGGCGTCGCGGTAGTCGTGCCAGATGGAGAGCACGCTGCCCATGGCGACGTTCGTCTGGCCCATGCCCATGTCGTAATGGCTCTTGCAGAACTTGAGGAGATTGAACAGGATGGGATCGACCGCGACGGGTTCCGTCGCCGCCCGCTCGTTGAGCGTGTAGACGCTCACGATGCCCTCGTCCTCGTAGCTGTTGTAGGTGTCAAAGAGCTTGTGCATGTAGATGTACTGCTGGTGCACGGCATCCGACCACTTGTCAAACGTCTCCTGACTGTCGGCAAAACCGATCAGCGAGATCACCGTATCGAATGTATCCATGAAAACCGCGCTGTAGCGGTTCATGTCGGCCGCCTGACCGGGGAACACGCATGCCAGGCACAGCGCCGCAAGCAGCAGCGCGGCTGCCAGTTTTTTCATCGTCGTCATCTTCCTCCCATATGCTGATGGCGACATTATATCAGAAAAGCGCGCATGTCACAAGCGCGGCGCGCTGGAAATGCCGGGAAGCGCGGCGGGAGATGACAGGCATTGACAGCGTTTGCGCGATTTACAAAGGGGCCGGGGGTATGGTACAATGCGTTTGCTTTGGAAGCGCGCTGCATACCCGTGCAGATTACGGATGAAAGAGGGATGCGACACATGGTACAGACAAAGAGGCTCGCTGCCGCGCTGCTGGCGCTGCTTGCACTGATGGCATCTTGCGCCCTGGCGGACGCGGGCGTCGTGGCGGGCACGACGGTGTCCGGCACGGTGCGCGTGTATCTCTCCTCCATCGCCGCCAACACGTCGGTGGACGTCACGGTGGACGGCAGCTATTCCATCGGCGGGGATGCCTCGCGCGAGGTGGCGCGCGGCACGCGGCTCACCGTGCGCAACGAGGGCGGCACGCTGCTGCTCACGCAGGATGGACAGACGCAGACCATGGGCAGCCGCTTCAAGATCCGCCGCCATCAGACCAGCGGCAACAACGGCGTATACATCGCGCAGGCCAGAAAGCCGCAGAATCTCTATCCGGGCGATATCGAGTTCATCGCCAAGGGCGGCAACGTGCAGATCATCGTGCACGTGTACATCGAGGACTACATGCGCGGCGTGCTGCCTTACGAGATGGACAACTCCTTCCCGCTGGAGGCGCTCAAGGCGCAGGCCGTCGCGGCGCGCACGTATGCGCTCAAGAAGATGAGCGCGCAGGCGGCCACGTACGATCTGGTGGATACCACGAGCGACCAGGTCTACAACGGCACGCCGTCGGGCAACGCGCGCTGCGTGCAGGCGGTGCAGGAGACCAGCGGCATCGTCGGCACGGTGAACGGCGAATACATGGCCAGCTATTACACGGCATCCAACGGCGGTCAGACGGAATCGGTCGCCAACGCGTGGGGCAGCGGTTCCTACGCCTATCTGACGGTGCGCGACGACCCGTACGACCTGCGCAACAGCGCGTCGGTCGCCAAGTCGGTGACGTTTAACCGCGACGGCACGACCAGCGTGCCCGCGCTGACGGAACTGCTGCGCTCCGAGGCCGCCGCGCAGGTCGGCGCGCAATATGTGGAGATCACGGGCATCACGCATGTGCTGGCGCACACGGCCAAGTACGACGCGCCCTCGCGCGTGTATAAGAAGGTGGACGTTGGCCTGACGCTTGAGGGTTACGGCGATGTGACGGTGACGCTTGACTACTTCAATCAGATTGAAAGCCTGTGCGGCATGTCCATCAACGTGCTCAAGAACGAGACGCTCGACGTGACCGAGACGGTCGGCGGCTTCCGCCTGACGGCCCGGCGCTTCGGCCACGGCGTGGGCATGAGCCAGCGCGGCGCGCAGCAGATGGGCAAGGAGGGCATGACGTATGACCAGATTCTGGAATTCTACTATCCGGGCCTCGTGCGCACGCGCTACACGATGACCCGCACGATCCTTCCGGCGCTTGACGGCACGACGGCGACGCCGGAGGAGCCGGTGACGGACGCCCGCAGCGCCGTGGTGACGCTTTCCAATCCGCTTGACAGCCTGAACCTGCGCAAAGAGGCGAGCACGTCCTCGGCCATTCTGGCGACAATGGCGCACGGCACGCAGGTGACGCTGCTGGAGATGGGCAGCGCGTGGAGCCGCGTGCAGTATGGCACGCTCAGCGGCTACGTGAAAAACGAGTACATCAGCGTGCTGGATGACGCGGTCGATGAGACGCCGGGCGGCGTCGTCAGCCGGGGCACGGCGGTGGTCAGCCTCGCCGACGAGAGCCAGACGCTCAACCTGCGCGCCGCGCCGACGGTCAACTCCGCGGTGCTCGCGCACCTGCGCCACGGCCAGACGCTGACGGTGCTGGAGCGCTACGAGCGCTGGACCTACGTGCAGATGGGCTCGCTCAGCGGCTACGTCTCCAACGACTACATCGTCTATGACGCGGCGGGCGGCGAGAGCGCGCAGCCCACGCCCGCGCCGGAGGCGGTCGGGCGCACGGCCATCGTGCTGGCGAACGGCGGGCTGAACCTGCGCGCCGCGCCCTCGCGCACGGCGGGCATCATGCTGACGCTGCCCCAGGGCACCATGCTCCGCGTCACCGGCGAGGAGACGAACGGCATGCTGCCCGTCGCTCTGGGCGATCTGCACGGCTACGTCGCCAGCGAGTACGTCTTTACGGCGACGGACGAGGAGCTGGGGCTGACGACACCCACGCCCGCGCCGACCACGCCTGCGCCGCAGACGCCCGCGCAGGGCACGGCGAGCGTGACCGCCGCCAGCGGCCTCAAGCTGCGCGAGGCGGCGAGCACGTCGAGCCGCACGATCACCACGATGCCCTACGGTGCGCGCGTCAGCGTGCTGGGCGCGGCGGAGAACGGCTTCCTGCCGGTTAGCTACGGCGAGATGCAGGGTTATGCCAGCGCGGCCTATCTGGCCCTGGACGGCGCGGCGGCTGAGACGCCCGCTCCGACGCCGACGCCCACGCCGACGCCTGCGCCCACGGCCGTGCCGGAAGCTTCCGTGCCGGTCGCGGGCCGCACGGCGGTTGTGACCGCCGCCAGCGGGCTGAACCTGCGCGCGGATTCCAACACGTATGCCGACGTGTTGGCGACGCTGGGCTACGGCGTGGAGGTGTTCGTCACCGGCGAGGCCATCGGCGGGTTTTATCCCGTGCGCGTGGGCACGCTCAGCGGCTACGTGAGCGCGGACTACCTGCGCTTTGGCGCGGCCGCGCAGCAAACGGCCACGCCCGCGCCCACGGCCACGCCGCAGGCGGACGCATACCGCGTCGTGGTGGAGAGCGACAACGGCCTCAACCTGCGCGCCGCGCCCCATACGGACAGCGATGTGCTCTACGTCCTGCCCTACGGCATGGTGCTCACCGTGCTGGGCGAGGGGGAGAACGGCTTCCTCTACGTGCAGTGGGCGAATTATACCGGGTACGTGTCCGGCGCATTTGTCCGGCCGTTCGGCACGCAATGAGGGTGAACACAGTTTGAAAATCCGCGAATCGGCTTCATTCCGGGCAAATCCGGTTGCAATCGGTTCGCGGATTTTGTACAATATAGATAAGCCGCAGGGCGCGCGCCTTGCGGCGGCTGAAATGGATGGAGCGCATGAAGATGAAAGAGTGGATGCGGCCGGGCGAACGGCTGGACGATTTGCAGCGCGGCGGCCTGCGCATCCTGCAACGGGCGGACGGTTTTCGCTTCGGCACGGACGCGGTGCTGCTGGCGGATTTCGCGGGCGTCCGGCGCGGCGAGCGCGTCGCGGACATGGGCACGGGCACGGGCGTGCTGGCGCTGCTGCTGAGCGCGCGGGCGGCGGAGACGACGTTTGACGCCTTTGAAATCCAGCCCGATGTGGCGGACATGGCTGCGCGCAGCGTGTCTCTCAACGGCCTGCAAGCGCGCATCCGCGTGCACTGCGCGGATTGCCGGGACGCCGCCGCGATCATCGGGCACGAGTGCTGCCAGCTGGTGGTGACCAATCCGCCGTACACGAAGCAGGGCGCGGGGCTGGTCAGCCCGGCGCGCACGCGCGCGCTGTCCCGCAGCGATTCGGACTGCACGCTGGCGGCGTGGATGGCGGCCTGCGCCCGCGTGCTGCAATACGGCGGCAGGCTGTGCTGCGTGTTTCCCGCGCCGCGCTTCCTGGAACTGTGCGACGCGATGCGCGCGGCAAACGTGGAGCCCAAGCGCGTGCGCTTCGTGCTCGCGCGGGCGGAAAACAGCCCCAAGCTGGTGCTCGTGGAGGGCGTCAAGCGGGGCAGGCCGGGCCTGCACATCCTGCCCATGCTGGTCACCCGCGACGCGCAGGGCGGCTTCACGCCCGAAATGCGGCGCATCTACGGCGAGGACGTCACAGCGTGAAGCTGCGCCGGTTCTCCCGATCACACAGCAGCGCGAGCAGGAAGGAGAGCAGACACGCGATCAGCGACGCCGCTGAACCGGCGACGAGATACAGGAGCAGCAGCAAAAACGCGCAGAGCAGATAGCGGCGCGTCTTGACGGGGGCCAGGGCGAGCGCGCGGATGCGCTGCCAGGAGAAGGGCTTCTTCTGGCGCGAGAGGTGGCGGGCGATCTCCTCGTCCGTGGCGGGATGGCGGCGGCCGAAGAGCAGCGCGAGCTGCCGGCCGGAGATCAGGCGCACGGGCGGATCGGCCCATTCGGCGGCGCGCATGGCGGCGGGGGAGAAGGCGGCGGTGGAGACGAGGGCGACCTTGTCCGCGCCGCACTCGATGCGCGCCCGGTGCGCGCCGAGCACGTCTCCCTCCGAGGCGCTCGTGCCTTGCAGGCACTGCGCCAGGCGCACGAGCCACGTCTCCCCGCCGTAGCACATGCGCGCCTCGTCGCAGGGCATTGCGCCGAGCGTGTCGCACAGCACGTCGCGCACGCGGGCGCAGGCGGCCTTGCCGGGCAGCATGATCAGCTCTTCCAGCGCGATCATGCCGCCGATGCGCTCGCGCAGCATGCGGTCGCGCCGCCTGAGCGTGCGCCGCTCAAAGAGCATGAGCGTCAGCATGCACAGCACAAAGAGCGCCAGCCCGGAAAGCAGGCTGGCGGGGCCGCTGTGCCAGAGCAGGTAAAAATAGCCCACGCACACGGCGAGCAGCAGCATGCGCAGCGCGAGGCGATCCAGCGCCGTAGCCAGCCTGTTCTTTCGGTCAAAAGGCGACATCATTGCCCATCCCTCCCCTCGGCGCGCAACGGTTCCACGCGTAGAATTTCCATGATTTTCAATTTGTATCCGGTTTCCCCTTTGAAAAAGGAAAAAGATTTGGTATAATTATGAGGTTGTGTCTCAGACACGGGACAGAAGGAAGGGAACGACCATGCAGCAGATCGGCCTGATGGGCGGCAGTTTCAATCCCATACACTGCGGCCATCTGCACATGGCGCGCGCCGCGCTGCACGCCGGTGCGGTCGATCGCGTGCTCTTTCTGCCGTCGGGCCATCCGCCGCACAAGCATGCGGGCCTGGCGGACAAGCGCGACAGGCTGGAAATGACCCGGCTCGCCGTATACGGGGAGCGTGGCATGGCGGTGTGCACGGAGGAGATCGATCGCGACGGCGTGATCTACACGGTGGATACGCTCACGGCCCTGCGCGCGCGGATGCCGGATTGCCGGTTTCACTACATCATCGGCGCGGACACGCTCGCCGTGCTGCACACCTGGCGGCGCATCGGCGATGTGATCGAGCTGTGCGCGTTTCTGGTGGCGATGCGTCCGGGCGAGGATGAGGAGGAGGCGCGGCGGCTGGCGGCGCAATGGGCGGCGTGCGGCGCGCAGATGCGCTTTCTGCCGATGATGCCGCAGGCCGTCTCCTCCACGGAGATTCGCGCGCGGCTGGCGCAGCGGCTGCCGCTGGAGGGCCTCGTGCCGCCGCAGGTGGAGGCGTATATCCGCGCGCACGGACTGTATGAAACGGATGGGGACGATGAAACGCGAAAAGATGGCGTATAAGCTGAAAAAGGAGCTCGACCGGCAGCGCTACGCACACACGCTGGGCGTGGAGCAGACCGCGCGGGAGATGGCGCGCCGATTTGGCGAGGACGAGGAGAAGGCCGCGCTGGCCGGCCTGCTGCACGACTGCGCCAAGTGCATGCCGCTCTCCCAGATGCTCAAGGCGGCGCGCGAGGAGTCGCTCAATCCGGTGATGAAGACATCCAAGGCGCTGATGCACGCCGTGGCCGGGCGCTGCGTGGCCTCGTCCGTGTACGGCGTCACGGACGAGGAGGTGCTGGGCGCCATCCGCTGGCACACCACGGGCCACGCACACATGACGCGGCTGGAGAAGATCATCTATCTGGCGGATATGATCGAGCCGAACAGAAAACCGTATCCCGGGCTGGATGCGCTCCGGGCGCTGTGCATGCAGGATCTGGACGAAGCGATGCACGCCGCGCTGCGCATGAGCCTTGAACACGTGCAGGAGCAGGGGAAGACCCTGCATCCGGACACGCTTGCGGCGCTCGCCGCATATGAACCCGAACTGACCCGATGAAACAGGAGGAACGACATGGAACAGAAGGAATTGGCGCTGCTGGCAGCGAAGGCACTTGACGACAAGCGCGCGCAGGACATCGTTGTGCTCAAGGTGGACGAGATGACCGTGATCACCGATTACATGGTCATCGCCACGGGCCGCAGCGTGCCGCAGGTGAAGGCGCTGGCGGACAACGTGGAAGAGGAGATGGCGAAGGCTGGCGCGTTCCCCAAGCGCCGCGAGGGTTATACCGAGGGCCGCTGGTGCGTGCTGGATTACGGCGGCGTGATGGTGCACGTGTTTCACGAGCAGGATCGTGAGTACTATCAGCTCGAACGCCTGTGGGCGGACGGCACCAATGTGCTGGCGCTCTCCTTTGAAAAGGAAGAGCAGGCGTAAACCCGGAGGACGAATCTCATGCCGAAAAGGAAGGATTGGCTGATCATCGCGCTGGTGATCGCCCTTGCGGCGCTCATGCTGGGCGCTTCCAAGCTGTTGCCGCGCACGGATCTGAGCACAAAGACGGCGGACGTGACGCTCGCGCCGGACGCGATTGAATACGTCACGCCCGAACCGGCGAGCGAGCCGACGCAGGCGCCGACGGACGAACCGACGCAGGCGCCGACGGAGCAGCCGACGAGCGAGCCGACGGAGCAGCCGACGCAGGCGCCGGCGGACGAACCGGCGGCGGAGCCTGAGCAGGAGGCTGCGGTCATCGGCCCGATGCCGTCCAGGGAGACCGAGAAGGTGCGCGGCTACGTGGTGCTGACCGTGGGCAACCGGCAGTATGGCGACCCCATCCCCATGGATCGCGACAAGATCATCACGCTGCGCCAGGAGGACGGCAAGGTCAACAAGGTCCACATCACGCCGGAGAAGGTCTACATGGAGTCCTCCACCTGCGAGAATCAGGACTGCGTGGGGCAGGGCGAGGTGCACATCGACACGTATGAGGATCGAATTCTGGGCACGTACATCATCTGCCTGCCCAACAACGTGAGCATCGAAATGGTGCCCGCCGAATAAAGGGAGGAGACGTCCATGCGAAACAAGCGCGTACAGCAGATCGCGCTCTCCGGCCTGCTCACCAGCCTCATGCTGGTCTTCGGCCTGATCGAGCGCCAGTTCCCGCTGACGGCGGCGGTGCCGGGCGTGAAGCTGGGGCTGGCCAACTCCGTGCTCATCTACAGCCTGTACATGATGGGCATACGCCAGTCGTTCATTCTGATGCTGCTCAAGGCGCTGATGAGCTGGCTGATCTACACGAACATGAACGCCATGTTCTATTCGCTGGGCGGCGGCGTGCTCTCGCTGCTGGCGATGGTGCTCGCCAGCCGCATCAGGGGCGTGAGCGTCATCGGCGTGAGCGCGCTGGGCGCGGTGTGCTTCAACATCGGTCAAATTCTGGTGGCCGTGGCGATGCTGGGCACGCCGCAGCTGATCGTCACCTATCTGCCCATTTTGATGATCTCCGGCGTGGTCACGGGCGTGCTCACCGGCGTCGTCGCGCAGATGGTGATGAAGCACCTCAAGCACGCGGGCCATACGCGCTGAGGGCCGCAGCCGCATCATACTGATTTCTGATCAAAAGGTCAAATACAGCGCGAAGCGAAGAAGGGAGTCTGAGGGATGAAATCCCTCAGGCGGGTTTTAGGGCGGCAGCCCTCACGTCTTCTATGATCACGGCGTAAGCGGCGGGAACCGCAGCGGAGCGCAGCGACCATTGCGGTTCTGATGAGCCGTTTTCATCAAGAATTAGTATGAGTATGAAAAAACAGCCTGCGATTCCATGCGAACCGCAGGCTGTTTTGCGTCCCGGTTTATTCGGCGGCGATGTAGGTCAGGCCGTACACGCCGGGGCCGACGTGCGCGCTGATCGTCGCGCCGACGGGGGAGAGGTCGTCCTCTTTGCAGGCGATGCCGCTCTGGTTGAGCTTCTTGATCAGGGCGACGGCATTGTCCGTATTGTGGGTGTAGAGCGGGATCACCGGATAATCGGGATCGACGGCGTGCTGCTCGATGAGCTTGAGCAGCGCGGCGGTGGAGCGGTGCTGGCCCATGCCCTTGCCGGCCATGGCGACCTTGCCGTTCTCGTCCACGGTGATGAGCACCTTGAGCTGGACGAGGGAGCCGAGCGCGGCGGCAGCGGCGGGAATGCGCCCGCCGCGGGCGAGGTAATCCAGCGTGTCCAAGCAGGCGAAGAGATAGAGACGCTTGCGCAGGCGCAGGATTTCCTCCGCGATCTGCGCGGCGCTGAGGCGGCCCTCGTCGCGCATGCGGCAGGCCTGCATGACCAGCAGCTTCTCGCCGGTCGCCGCGTGCAGCGTGTCAACGATGTGGATGTCCTCATAGTCGCACATGGCCTTGGCCAGCGTCGCGCTCTGCACGGTGCCGGACAGCCCGCTGGAGAGCAGCACGCACACGACGCTGTCGCCGGCGGCCCTGGCTTCCTCGAAGTGGCGCAGGAAGGCATCCGGGGTCGGCTGGGACGTCTTGGGGTTTTCGCCCTTGAACATGCGGTCCCAGAAGATATCGGGGGTCAGCGTCACGCCGTCCTCGTAGGTGTCCGTGCCGAAGGCGACCTGAAGCGGCACGACGGCAAGGCCAAGCGCTTTGGCCTCGGCGGCGCTGAAGTCCGAAGCGGAATCGGTCAGAATACGAATCATATGCGTTGGTTCCTTTCACATGTCGGTTTGTGGTTTTCTGCCGGGCTGGGGGATGAGACCGTCCAGCGCCTCGATGAGATCGTTCAGGTCCCCGGCGAAGGAGAGCGCGCGATCCGCGCCGATCCGCTCGACCAGCCGGTCCAGCAGCGCGCGCACGCTCTTGAAGTGCTCGGCGTAAAAGCGCACGCCCTCCTCGGACAGCCGCACGTAGAGCATGCGTTTGTCCTGTTCGGCGCGGGTGCGCACGATGTGGCCGCGCTTTTCCAGCGTCGTGAGGATCTTGTTCATCTGGCTCTTGAGCAGCCCTGTGCGGCGGATGAGGTCTGTGGCGGTGAGCGGGTTTTTCTGCGAGCTGCCGCGCAGCAGCAGGCCCATCACGTGCGCCTCGTTGTAGGTCATCGACTTCACCAACCGCGTGTTCCACAGCGTCGAGGACAGGCTCAGCCATGCGTCCAGCAGCTTTTCTCCGGCGTCGCTGTGTTCAACCATCGACAACCCTCCTCGATCAAATGGTTCACATAATGAACGACACCGGTATCATAGCGTATCGGGCGGTTTCTGTCAAGCGTTTCCTGCGCAAAAAGCGTGCCGCGTGCGGCGTTTTGCGCCTCGTGCGCGGGAAAACGGACGGAATTTCATCGCGCCGGAATGTCCGGCGGATCTTGACAAAAGCGCGCGGACGGTCAATAATAATAGGGAATCCGCGATCGTTTTGATCGATTTGACTGAACTTCATCTCTGGAGGGATATCCGATGAACAGGCAATGGACGGCATATCAGGCATCTGAAGCGTTTGCCTCCCGCGTGGCGACGCTCTACGGCGCGGGCGAGAAGGAACTGGAAAAGCAGAAGGCGCGCTACGGCAAGCTCGTGGAGCGCTTTGAGAAGCGCTTTGGCGAGGCGCATGGCCCGCTGTGCTTCTTCTCCGCGCCCGGCCGCACGGAAATCGGCGGCAACCACACCGATCACAACCACGGCCGCTGTCTGGCCGGCGCGGTGAACCTGGATACCATCGCGTGCGTGGAGAAGACGGACGACGGCGTCATCGTCGTGGACAGCGACGGCTTTCCGCCCATCACGGTCGCGCTGACGGATCTGGCGATCCGCGAGAAGGACTACGGCACCACGCTCGCGCTCATCCGCGGCACCGCCGGCATCATGAAGGACATGGGCTACGCCATCGGCGGCTTCAAGGCCACGATCTCCTCCTCCGTGCTGCGCGGCAGCGGCCTGTCCTCCTCGGCGGCGTTTGAAATCCTGATCGCGGCCATCCTCGACGGATTGTACAACGGCTGGAAGGTGGATTTCAAGACCCGCGCCGTCATCGCCCAGAAGGTGGAGAACGTCTACTTCGGCAAGCCCTGCGGCCTGCTCGATCAGATGGCGGCCTCCGCCGGCGGCATGGTCGCGCTCGACTTTAAGACGCCGGACGCGCAGGTGGACGCGGTCGCCTGCGACTTTGCGGCGAAGGGCTACGCGCTGTGCGTGGTGAACACCGGCGGCGACCACGGCGACCTGACCGCCGACTATGCGGCGATTCCCGCGGAGATGAAGGCCGTGGCGGCGCAGTTTGGCAAGACGGTGCTGCGCGAGGTCGATCCTGCGGCATTCGAGGCGAACATCGGCAAGGTGCGCGCCGCGGTGGGCGACCGCGCCGTGCTGCGCGCGATGCACTTCTTTGACGACAACGCCCGCGTGGTCGAGCAGGTGGAGGCCGTGCGCAAGGGCGATCTCGCCCGGTTCTTCGCGGATGTGACGGCCTCCGGCGACAGCAGCTGGAAGCTGCTGCAAAACGTCTACGCCCGCGCCGACCAGGAGCAGATGGCGCTGGGCATCGAGCTGAGCCGCCGCTTCCTCAAGGGCGACGGCGCGCAGCGCGTGCACGGCGGCGGCTTTGCCGGCACGATTCAGTCCTACGTGCCGATGGCGCGCCTTGACGCGTACATCGCGCTGATGGAGAGCGTGTTCGGCCCTGGCAGCTGCACCCCGCTGATGATCCGCCCGGAGGGCGCGGTCATGATGCCGATGCAGGCGTAACGGAGAAATCCGCCCGCCCGGCGTGCGCGCCGGGCGGGCGTTTTTGTGCAACGGAAAGGCGTCCCGTCAAAGAGAACGACTCTTATTTTGATGGCTTTTTGTTGGATGTAGGTTTGTCAATCATCTTGGACACGATAGGAAGAAAGAACTTCTAGAGGAGAAAGCCACTTCAAAGGACGCATAGGCCGGTTGTTGGTGCGACTTTGGTGGGCAGCTAGCTGCCCACCAAAGTC
>CALVKT010000049.1 GCA_944333055.1 uncultured Clostridia bacterium | reverse complement strand
ATTTCGATACGGTCCGGATTGTTGCGCTTATTCTTCATCGTGTTGTAATTGCGTTGCTTGCACTCCGTGCAGGCCAGCGTGATCTTCACGCGAACACCAGCAGCAGCCATACAAGACACCTCCTTTTCAGAAATGCAGGCCGAAAAATGCCTGCCAAACATGCCTGCTTATTGTACACCCGGCGCGCGCAGTTGTCAATCCATTTTTTTGAGATTTTTTTGATTATCGGAAGCGAACTCCCGATTCCTCCCGTTTTCTCGCGTTTTTGCGGTTTTACTCCGCGAAAATTTGAAAATAGCTCAAAAAAGCAGAAAAAGAAATCCGGGCTGCCGCCCGGACCTGCTCGATGCGCCGCCCCGAACCCCGCAAAGGACCGAAGCCCGCCGCCTGTGACGGAAACAGGCGGGCTGAGCGCCTGGAATCTCAAGGAGCGCCCTGCCGGGCGCGACGATGCGAGTTCCACGTGCCCCTTGACACATGTTCGCTTCGCGGCGTTCTATCGCCTGTCTCTGGCATTTCGCCCCGGCGTCCTCCCCGTTCTCCGTCACCACGCGATCGCGTCAAACGGGATGAACCCGCCGATGGGCTGGCCGTCCACCTCGCCCTGCACGTAGGCGTATTCCCTGCCGCCCCTGTACTGATAGAACGCCAGATACGTGAGCTGCTCGCCCTTTTCGGCATAGGCGAGGATCTCGCTCTCCATGAGCGGGTCGTCCGTCAGCGCGCAATCCGCATCGAGCGTCACCGTCCAGTAGGCGAAATTCACGCTGCGCGTCGCCTCGATGCCGCGCATGTTCAGCTCCGTCCTGGGCACCCAGCCGACGCGGTAGCCGCCATCCTTCTTCTCGTAGCGCATCAGCAGCCATGCCCCGCTCCAGCCCGCGCTGTATCCGCCGCCGGAGGTGTGCATGCTCGCCTTGCCGTTCGCACCGCGCACGGCGTCAAGCGACGGGGCGGAGTAGATCGGGTACGTGTCGTTGTTGCCCATCTTGTGTTCCCTGCCGAACTTGATCACGTAGTCGCGCGCCGACAGGCTGCTCCTCACCTGCGTCTGGCTAACCGTACCGGTGCGCTTGAGCGCCGCGCCGCCTGCGGGCAGCATGAGGAGCGCCAGCGCCAACAGCAGCGCATACATCCGTCTTTTCATCGTTCCCACCTCCGCGTTGAATTACTTTGATTATACACGTGCGTCCGGCGGCAGTCAAGGGGATGAAAAACTGCTGTTTCGGTTCTTTGCATATTGTGCTTGAGTTTATCTTCATGACATTGACCTTCTGATCGGTGCTTTCCTCGTCTATCCGATTGTCTGCGCCCGAGTCGTCAGGCGCCGCCGCGCGCTTCGCGCCTGCAGTTCGATGTTTTCACAGGGTCAGCGCCATCAGGAGCGCGTCGGCATACGTGCCGTCCCGATACTTGACCATCCGCGGGCGGCGGCCAAACTGCACAAACCCCAGACGGCGATAGAGATGAATCGCGGCCTCGTTCCCGTCGATCACTTCCAGCTCAAGCTGCTCAAACGACGCGCGCGTCGCCGCGTCGATCAGCGCGCGCATCATCGCCGTGCCGATGCCCTTGCCCCAGTGCGCCTTGCGCACGCACACGCCCACATTCGCGCGATGGCGGCCCCGGTCCCCGTTGTGCGCGGGCGCGATGCTGCCGATGCCCACCAGCCGACCGGCCACAAACGCACCGAGCATCAGCGCGCGCGGCGCCGTCTCGTTTTGCGCGATGATCTCCCGCTCCTTCTCCAGCGTTACCTGCCATTCGTCCGCATAGCGCATCAGAAACGGCGTCTCGCCCGCCGTCGCCACGCACACGTCGATCGCCTCCCGCGCGTCCTGTACGTTCAGGCTGCGCAGCAGCAGCGTTTCGCCGGTTTTGAGCGTCATGTCGCTCCTGTATTGCACGATGATCTCTCCCATCCGCCTCATGTCTACGCCCATGATAGCACAGCTCCCGCCGCCCCGCAACCCAGGCGGCGCAGATTCCTTTTGGGCACGCATCCATGGCGGCCGTGTTCAGGTCTGCACGGCCTTGCGCCCACTGGCACGGAGCGCCGGACGGACGGCCATGCGGCGGTATCCACAGCGCGCGCTTCGCCTTTCCCATGCGAAAAACCTCCGCAGGTGTTGCGGAGGTTTCGGTGTCTTGACAAAGTGCGAATATATGCACCGGGATGCGCGAAGGGGGCCGCTTTCGCGATCCTGTTCCGGCCGCGCGCATCGCGCACAGGAACAGGATGCCGCCCCGTCGAAAAGACGCGGCCGGCTGCATGAACCTCAGCTGGCGATCTCCTCGCCGGCGAGAATCTCCTGCGCCACCTCGACGATGCGCCTGCCCGTGTCCATGCTGCGCTTTTGCATGCGGTGATGCGCCTCGCTCTCGCTCAGGTGGAGGCGATCCATCAGGCGGCCCTTGGCGCGCTCGATCACCTTGCGCTCCTCAAGCATCCGCTCCAGCTTCTGCGCCTTCTGCTTGAGCGCCTGCATCCGGTCGCCGCAGTAGCACATCGCGCGCACCGCCTGGATCAGCGCGTCCTGGCTGATGGGGTTGTGCAGCGTGAGCACGTCCGCGCCTTCCAGCTCCTGCGGGTCGTAATCGCCCGGCACGATCATCATCACGCCGTCGGCGGCGGCCCGCCTGGCCAGCTCCGGGCCGGTCATGTCCGGCAGACGCCAGCACGTGAGCAGCAGCCCGTGCGACGCCTCCAGCGCGGCCATCGCCTCCGCACCCGTGCAGAGCACGGCGTCCGGTGCGATCTGCGCGCCGGCGAGGATGCTTCGCAGCTTCTCGGCGACGGCGTTCGGGGCGGCGATCAAAAGACGGCTGGTGTACGGCCTGGTCATGGTCTGCATCTCCCATCCTGATGCGGGCCGCTGTCTGCGGCATTTTCCGCGATGCCGTTATTATACCAACCGTTTTCGAAATTGGCAAGTCAGAATTGACACATATCTCTAAATTTCTTGCAATTTTATGTTTTTTCCCATTTCTTTTTTCCATTTTACGAATGTGCGCATGATTTCTTATCTGTTTTCCTTCACCATCGCGGCGATGATGCGCGCTGCGGCCAGCACGTCTTCGCGCAGGTTGTACAGGCCGGGGCTCACGCGCACCGCGCCCGTGTCCAGCGTGCCCAGCACGCGATGCGCGCCCGGCGCGCAGTGCAGCCCGCCGCGCACGGCGACGCCCGCGCGGTTCATCACGGCGGCCGTCTCCTGCGAGCCGACGCCCTCCACGTTGAACGTGACCAGCGACGCGCCCTGCGGCGTATACACGCGCACGCCCGGCAGGTCGAGCAGCGCCTCCCGCAGCAGATCGCAGAGCATCACGACGTGCGCGTGCGTCTCCGCCATGCGTCCGAGCGCCTCGTGCATGCCCGCCTCCAGCCCGGCGATGCCCGGCAGGTTCAGCGTGCCGGACTCCAGCGCGTCGGGCATCATGCGGGGCTGAAACACGCTCTCGGACGCGGAGCCGGTGCCGCCCTGGCGCAGCGGCGCGACGGCCACGCCCGGCCGCACCCACAGCGCGCCCGTGCCGTGCGGTCCAAGCAGCCCCTTGTGGCCCGGCATGGCCAGCAGATCGCAGCCCCACGCCCGCGGCGCGAGCGGCAGATGGCCCGCCGTCTGCGCGCAGTCCGCCAGCAGCAGCGCGCCGTGCCGCCTGCACACGGCGCCCACGGCGCGCACGTCCTGCGCGACGCCCAGCACGTTGGACATGTGCGTCATCGCGACCAGGCGCGTATTCGGGCGCATGGCCGCCTCGATGTCGGCGGCCCGTATGCGTCCCTGCGCGTCCGGCGGCACGAGCGTCAGCGTGATGATGCCGCTGCGCGAGAGCTCCGAGAGCGGGCGCAGCACGGAGTTGTGCTCCAGCAGCGTGGAGACCGCGTGGTCGCCCGTGCGCAGCACGCCGTGGATGGCCATGTTCAGCGCGTCCGTCGCGTTCTGGCAGAACGCCACGCGCGAGGCGTCCGTCTCGCCGAGCATCTGCGCGATCGCCTCCCGGCAGCGCTCCACGATCCGCCCCGCCGCCAGCGCCAGCGCGTGTCCCGACCGGCCGGGGTTTGCGCCGCAGGTTTCCAGCGCGGCCGCCATCGCCCGCACCGTCTCGCGCGGCTTGGGAAAGCTGGTCGCCGCATTGTCCAGATAGATCATATGTCCTCCGCCCTTCTTCCCCGCCGCCGGGAACCCGGCGCGTTCAAGCCGCATACGTTGGAGTATATGAGGTTTGCCGCAGGGTAGACCAGGGAGGGAATCGATCATGCAATCATCCTTTGGCATCGCCGCCTTCCGCTCGCGCACGCAGGTGCTGCGGATGGAAGACGCACTGCGCCGCGCGGGGCTCTACGCCGGCGTCATCTCCACGCCGCGCGAGGTCGCGATGGGCTGCGGGCTGTCGGTGCGCTTTGACTTAAACGAGCTTGCGCAGGTGGCGGCGGTCTACCGGCGTCTGAATCCCGGCGCGCTGATCGGGTTTTATCGCGTGGACGATTACGGCACGCGCCAGATCCGCCTGACGCCCCTCCCGCTCGCATGAAGCGCTGCTTCTTGTCATTTCCCCTTTCGTCCGCTATAATGGAGGCATCAAACGAAAGGGGTTCTTTTCATGTCCGGCCAGATCGATTGCATGTTGCGCGAACTCGAACGCCTGTACCCCGACGCCCGGCCCGCCCTGCACTTTCAAAACCCATATCAGCTGCTCGTCGCCGTCATCCTCTCCGCGCAGTGCACGGATGTGAAGGTGAACATGGTCACGCCCGCGCTCTTTGCCGCCTATCCCGACGCGCAGGCGCTGGCCAAGGCCGAGCCCGCCGACGTGGAGCCGCTGATCAAGACCTGCGGCCTCTACCACAACAAGGCGAAAAACCTCGTGGCCACGGCGCGCGCGCTGGTCGCCGAATACGGCGGCGAGGTCCCCGCCGATCACGACAAGCTCGTCGCGCTGCCCGGCGTGGGCCGAAAGACGGCCAACGTGGTCATGAGCTGCGCGTTCGGCGCGGACGCCATCGCCGTGGACACGCACGTCTTTCGCGTCTCCAACCGGCTCGGCCTGGCGGACGCAGGCGACGTGCTGGCCACCGAGCGTCAGCTGATGCAGCACATCCCGCGCGACAAGTGGAGCCGCGCGCACCACTGGCTCATCTTCCACGGCCGCCGCGTCTGCGCCGCGCGCAAGCCCGCCTGCGAGCGCTGCACGCTCGCGAGCTGGTGCCAGTACGCGAACGGGAACCCGAATGGAAAGAAGTGACGGCAGGAGGAACGTTGGGCTGCCGCCCAAACCCGCTCGGAGCGCTGCCCCAAACCCCTTGACCCATGTTCGCTTCGCGGCGTCCTGCCGCAAACCTTACATGATTTCGCCCCCGGCACATGCGCCGGGGAAGGAAAGGCCGGAGGCGCAAAGCCTGCTCTCGATACAAGCGAAAGCAGGTTGATGTGCCTCCGGCTTTTTTGCTTTGTGCCTTTCAACCGCAGGCGCCTCGATACCTGCCCCGGCGCATGAGCCGGGGCAGTGAGGGGGGGGTGGGGAAAATCATTTCCCCCAACCGGGGTTCGGTGCGGCGCCCCGACGTCCCCCATCGCCCCTCGTCCCTTGCGTGAAATCCTTTCACCCTCCCCTTGCATTTTTCGTTTCAATTTGCAGCTTGTATGCAACTCAGGCATGGCGTTTATGCAAAAAAACGGGCCGGAAACGCCCCCGGAACCCTGCCGCTGAATTTTTGGAGCCGGTCAGATTTTTCTTTGTATTTTTAGAAAAAACAGTGTACTTTTTGGTTTTGCCGTGCTATAATGTTCCCACGAACCGGGCAGCGCGGCCTTCCGCCTGCCGTCCCGACCATCCTGCAATTTTTTGAAAGCGAGGCATTCCCATGCTGACTGTTCTTTTCGTCGTGGCCGTGCTCTTCGGCGCTTCCCTCCTGCTCTCCGCGCTCGACAATCGCGCCGCTTCCAGCGAGGTGGCCAGCTACCTGCACTACGAGTACAACGCGACCATGCTCTCCCGCCTGTAAGCTCCCGTGTCTGCCGCGCCGGTTATCCCGGCGCTTTTTTGTTGCCGCCAGGCGTGCAAAGCGGATGGACTGCATCCGGCATGGCATACGTCGAAGATTTGTGATACAATCAAACCCATCTGAATGAAACGAGGCGATTCGCGATGAAGGTCAAGATCACAAAGTGGTGGCTGTCCATATGGCTGTATGCCATCATCGGCGCAGCGGGCGTGATCCTCGGCTGCCTGATCTGCCGCTGGAACGTCTGGTCTTTCCAGAGAAAGCTGTTTGCCTGCGCGACGATCCTGCTGCCCATCCACGTGCTCGAAGAATGGCATGTCCCCGGCGGGTTCCACACGATGTACAACCTCATGCAGCACTCGCACGCGCCCGACCGCTATCCGATGAATCAGCTCAGCGATATGCTGACGAACCTCATCGGCGTCGTCTTCGGCTGCGTCGTGCTGCTGGTCGGGGTCAATCCCGTCTTCATGTTCATGCAGCTGTTTCTGTGTCTGGCGGAGGTGGTCGGGCATACGAGCGGCGGCCTGTTTGCCTACAAGCGCTTCCGGAACAAAGGCAAGCGGACGATCTACACCCCCGGAAGCTTCACGACGTGGTTTGGATACATCCCTGTCGCCGTCGGCATCGTCGTCTCCTTTTTCACGGAGCAGGCCATTGCGCTTTGGCAGATCCCGGTCGCGCTCATTTGCAGCATGGCATTGGGCGCGCTGTCGCTGCACGGCGTGGAGTGGCTCTGCAAGGACGAACATTCTCCGTATGCCTTCACATGGGGAGACGGCTACTTCAAAAAGTATCTGTCCTGACGCATATGCCGGAATCGCCGCGACGCGAAGAAGCGCGATTCATGCCGCAGGCGTTTTTTCCCGTCCAAACGGCACATGGAGGCGACGCGGATTGTCGGAGCATCCGGCAGCATGCGCACCGCAAGCCCCGCGCGCGGCGGGGTTTTGATACGAAAAAACGAAGCATCGATTGGCTCGATGCTCCGTTTCGACTGTCTGTTACTGCGCGACCGGGTACACGCTGCACTGGGTCTTCTTCTTGCCCATGCGCTCGAAGCGAACCACGCCGTCCACCAGGGCGAAGAGGGTGTCGTCGCCGCCGATGCCGCAGTTGGTGCCGGGATGGATGTGGGTGCCGCGCTGACGGTACAGGATGTTGCCCGCCAGAACGAACTGGCCGTCCGCGCGCTTGGCGCCCAGGCGCTTGGACTCGCTGTCGCGGCCGTTATGGGAAGAACCGGTACCCTTCTTATGCGCGAAGAGCTGAAGATTCATCGTAAGCATCTGCTTGCCTCCATTCTTTTTGCTGTATCCGAACCAGATTCGGATAGATGGTTTGAATGTCTGTCAGTCCTGTCATGATCGTGCGGATCACGATCTGTGCGTTTGCCATCGCCTGTTCGTCCAGGCCGTCGGGCAGGATGCAGCGCAGGTGGCCGTCCTGCACGCGCACGTCGGGCGTGATGCCCGCCACCGCGCACAGGGCGTTGACGCCGGTCTGCGTCAGCGCGGAGACCGCGCAGCAGACCAGATCGTAACCCCGTATCCGCTTGCCGCCCGCGTGGCCCTCGGCTTCATAGCCCTTGACCGCGCCGCCGTCAAGCGTATAGACCGTGATGGTGGTCATCGCTTAGCCGATCTTGGTGATTTCCACCTTGGTGTACGGCTGACGGTGGCCCTGCTTACGGCGATAGTTCTTCTTGGACTTGTACTTGAAGACCACGATCTTCTCGCCACGGATCTGGCCGACGACCTTGCCTTCAACCTTCACACCCTCGACCACCGGGGTGCCGACCTTGACGTCGCCCTCGTTCCCCACGAGCAGGACGTCGAAAGAGACTGCGGAGTCGACCTGCGCATCGATCTTCTCGATGTAGATCACGTCGCCCTCGCTGACACGGTACTGCTTGCCACCAGTCGCAATAATAGCGTACATGTGGTGACACCTCCTCATCATTACTCGCCGGGTTCAGGCAGTCCGGAAAATCCGGGCATTTCAAAAAGACCAGCCCCGTGCGGCTTACCTTTCTATGATAACAGTTTTTGACGCTTCTGTCAACGGCTTTCGCCCGTCTTTTCCTGTTATTTTTCGGAAAACAGGGCGTCAGTAGCCCGTCGCCTCCTCGTTTTTGAGGATCTTGACGATCCGGCTGGTGCCCAGGCGCGTCGCGCCCAGCTCGATGAAGCGCTCCGCGTCCTCCATGGAGGCGATGCCGCCCGCCGCCTTGATCTGCTTGCCCGGGGCCATGTGCGCGGCCATGAGCGCCACGTCCTCAAACGTCGCGCCGCCGCTGGAAAAGCCCGTGCTCGTCTTGATGAAGTCCGCCTGCGAGCGGTTCACGATCTCGCACATGCGCACCTTTTCCGCCTCGGTGAGCAGGCAGGTCTCGATGATCACCTTGAGCGTCCTGCCGGCGCACGCCGCCTTCACCGCGTCGATCTGCGCGCGCACGTCCTCATCGCGCCCGTCCTTGAGCATGCCGATGTCGATGACCATGTCGATCTCGTCCGCACCGTTTCGCACCGCGTCCGCCGCCTCAAACGCCTTGACCGCCGTGGTCGAATAGCCCGTCGGGAAGCCGATGACCGTGCACACGCCCACCCTGGTGCCGTGCGCCTGCATGTACGCCTTGCAGCGCGCCACATGGCTGGCCGGGATGCAGACCGTCGCCGTGCCGTAGCGCATCGCGTCGTCGCAGATCTCCTGAATCTGCGCCCACGTGGCCTCCGGCTTGAGCAGCGTGTGATCCACCATCGAGAGAATCTTGCTCCGTTCCATATGTATCCTCCTCGCGCGTTCTTCTGCGCCCATTATACCGCAAAAGCAAAGCCCGCGCAATGGCCCTTCCCTTTCGCGCCGCGTGCCGGGCAAAACCGCTTGAAGGCGGCATCCCCTCGTTCCATGCAAAAATCCCGCACGGTCGTGCGGGATTGGCCTGTCAATCTTCCATCAGCCGGAAGTGCGTGAACGGGAAGACGACCGCGCGCACATGGCCCTTGATCTCGTCGCGCGAGAGCGGACCCACCAGCGTGGAGCGGCTGTCCTTGGAGTTGTTGCGGTTGTCGCCGACGACGAAGTAGTGTCCCGACGGCACGGTGTAGGGCCCGAAGTACGCGTCGTTGGGCGTCATGTCGAAGTTCTGCTCGACGTGCTCGCCGTCCACGTACAGTTCGCCCGCGCGCAGCTCGATCGTCTCGTCCGGCAGGCCGATCACGCGCTTGACGCGGTACATGCCGTCGTCCGTGTTCGGATAATTGCAGATGACGATGTCAAACCGCTCCGGATCGCCCAGCAGATAGTCGTACTTGGTGGCGATCATGAACTCGCCGTCCTCCAGCGTGTTGAGCATGGACGAGCCGTCCACGCGCACCGGCTCAAAGATGAACGTGCGCACGACGAACGCCATCGCCGCCGCCACCACGAAGACCATGATCCACTCGAAGATCTCGCGTCCAATCGACTTCTTGGGTTTTTCCTTCTTTTTCTGCTCCATCGGATATGCGCCTCTCTTTACAGTTCGTCCAATTCGTTCGTGCCGCGAATGGGCGTTTCGCTGTGCGCGAGGATCTTCTTCATGCGCTTCATGAAGTCCGCCCTGTCCATCATCACGATGCGGCCGCAGCCGCCGCACCGGATCTTGATGTCCGCGCCCACGCGAATCACCGTCCATCTGTCGCTGCCGCAGGGGTGCGTCTTGCGCATCTGCACCAGATCGCCCAGCATCAATTCATCCATGGCCTGCACCTTCCAACTCCACCGGTTTTCGGCTTATTATAGCAGGCATGCCCGTTTTTTTCAAGCGTTCCGCAGTGCGTCCATCTGCGCCTCCAGCGCGTCCGCCGCGCGGCGCACGGTTTGCAGGCATCGCGTGGTCTCGGCAAAATACAGGGGCTTGAGCTGTGCGCAGTCGCGCCCGCCCAGCGCCGCCTCAAACCGGGACACGCAGCCCGCACACAGCGCCCTGAAATCCGGCGTCGCATGCGCGCGTTCCGCCACCGCAGCCTGCCCCAGCGCGGCCAGGCTGCCCGCCAGCGCGCCGCAGACCCCGCCGCAGCCCATGCCGCCGCCAAACGCGCTGAGCAGCCTGTGCGCGCCCTGCGCAAGCCCCAGGCCATACGCCTCGTCGGCGGCCAGCAGCACGCTCTCCGCACAGTTGTAGTCCTGCATATAGTACCGTTGCGCGATGTCCGCCAGCATGTTCGCCGCCTCCCCGTTTCGCATGGCCTGATTATAGCGCAGGTCGCACGCATTGTCAATTATATTTGTCATAATCCAAATTTTATTTGTCTTTCCATCGAAAAGGCGCACCCTGTGGTGCGCCGCATGGGCGATGGATGTCGTCATTCGATGCGATGGATGCGCTCGCGCAGGCGCATCATCTTCTCGTCCGTGCTGTGGATGATGTCCGCGCACGCCTTGAGCTCGCGCATGATCTCCTCGGCATCCTCGACCTCCTTTTTGTACTGCATGTCGTGGTCGAGCGTGGCCCAGAAGTCCATGGCGATGGTGCGGATCTGAATCTCGCAGCGCACGGGGCGCACGGCGTCGGAGAAGTACACCGGGATCTCGACGATCATGTGATAGCTGCGGTAGCCGTTGTCCTTGGGCTTTTTGATGTAGTCCTTGACGTTGATGATGCGCACGTCCTGCTGTCTGGCCAGCATGCGGGCGATCTCGTAGATGTCGTCGATGTACGCGCACAGCACGCGGATGCCGGCGATATCCGACACCTGCTCGATCATGTTCTCCACCGTGACCTCGCTGCCGTTGCGCCGCAGCTTGCGCGCGATGGACGAGGGCTTTTTGAGCCGGCTCTCGATGAACTCGATGGGATTGCGGCGGTAGCGCACCGTCATATCCCTGGAGAGCACCTCCAGCTTGGTGCGCATCTCCAGAATCGCGCAATGGTAGCGCATCATCGTCTCCTGATAGAGCGCCTCGTTTTCAGAAAACAGATGGTCGGTATCCGACGGAATGATGTCCATCTCGATGGCCGCCGGCCCGCGCAGTTCGTTGTTTCTCATGGTTCCTTTCCCAGCCTACGCGCCTGCTGTTTCACCAAATGGCGGGCATACTTTCTATACAAACAGTATAACACATCGACTGTGTTCTGTCTACGATCAGTTCATGTGCATCGCGTGCGCTGCGCCCTGCGCGCGCCCATTTTCGCGCGGCCAACGGATTTTTTCTTGCCATATCGGGAAAAGTAGTGTATCATAGGAGCGTATCAGATTTCAGGAAAGAAGGTTCTCCCATGATCACTGCCGATATGACCATCGCTTCCGTCATGAAGCTCGACCCGGAGGTCGCGCCCGTCTTCATGTCCTACGGCATGCACTGCCTGTACTGCCCGCACGCCTCCGCCGAGTCCATCGCCGAGGCCAGCCAGGTGCACGGCATCGATGCCGATGCGCTGGTGAAGGCGCTCAACGCGTACTTCGACGCCAAGAAGTGAGCCCGCAGCCGCTGCGCAGAACGCATTGCGTTCTGCGCTTTTTTCTATGCTTCGACCGCCCGAATTTGTCCAGAATGCCTTTTGAACGCCCGCCCGAAAACATGTTATAATTTGATATAGATCAAACACCATGGGAGGGTTTTCGATGATCCAGCGTTATCAGCCCGCCGTGCACCTGCATGCCGCTGCCGGCCCCGCCCCATCCGCGCCGGACGTGCCGCCCGTCTACCGCGTCGGCGACACGGTCGTGCACCCGTCGGAGGGCATCTGCACGGTCGAGGCGTTCCGCGCGCCGGGCGGTGTCGAATCGCGCGCCTATTACGCGCTCAAGCCCACGGCGGAGAAGAGCTCCTCCACCGTCTACATGCCCGTCGCCCGCGGCAATGCCCTGCTGTGCCGGCTGCTGACCCGTGACGACATCCTCGCGCTCATCCGCCGCGCCGCCGCCTGCGACGACCCGTGGATCGAAGAGCCCAAGCTGCGCAAGGACGCGTTCGCGCGCATCCTCAGCGAGGGCGACTACGCGCGCATCATCCGCATGATCGAGGCGCTCCACGAGGCGCGCGAGCGGCGCACGCACGAGGGCAAGAAGCCCTGCGCCGCCGATGAGGCCATCCTCGCCGACGCCGAGCGCCTGCTCCATCAGGAGTTCTCCTACGTGCTGCACATGTCCGCCGCCGAGACCGTCGCCTTCATCTGCGCCGAGCTGGCGCGCGTGCGGCAGGCGTGACGGGGAGACGGGGAGACGGGGAGACGTTGGGGCTGCCGCCCCAAACCCCGCCTGAGGGATTTCATCCCTCAGACTCCCTTCTTCGCTTCGCGGCGCCCGATTGCAGCATGGCGGTTATGCCCCCGGCGCATGCGCCGGGGAAGTGGGGGCAGGGGAATCATTCCCCTGCCGGGGTTTGGGGCGGAGCCCCAACGTCCCCACGTCCCCTACGTTCCCCTCACGCCCCTCAACTGCATACAAAACGGCGGGATGAAAGCCATCCCGCCGTTTGCGTTGTTCAGATGGGCGCGCCCAGGAGCATCGAACTCACCGCCGCCATCAGCAGCAGGCTGAGCACGGCGCCCGCCGGTGCGCTGAACTGAAAGATGAGGTGTCTGGTCTTATGGCGAAACGTGCGCATGCCCAGATACGCGCCCACGCCGCCCATCAGCCACGTGCCCGCCAGCAGCGTCTTCTCCGGGATGCGCCATTGGCCCCGGATCGCGCGGCGCTTGTCGATGCCGTAGAGCGCGAACACGAGGAGGTTGATCAGCGCCCACGCGCCCCACAGCGCGCTCATGCGCCGCCCTCGCCGTCCGGCCGCTCCGGCTGCTCGCCGTTCGCCTCGTCCGCCTCGCCGTCCGTCTCCTCAAAGGACGCGGAGAGCTGGCGCGGCGCCAGCGCCGCCATGAACTCGATGCCGGTGATCGTCTCCTTCTCCAGGAGGATCTTGGCCAGCTCGTGCAGCTTGTCCTTGTTGTCCGTCAGGATCTGCATCGCCCGCTCGTAGCACTCGGCGATGATCTGCTTGACCTCCACGTCGATGCGCGCCGCCGTCTGGTCGGAGCACACGAGGTTCGCGTCGCCGGTGATGTACTGGCCGGACTGCGTCTCCAGCGCCATCATGCCGAACGTATCGCTCATGCCCAGGCGGGTGATCATCGCGCGGGCGAGCTTCGTCGCCTGCTCGATGTCGTTGCTCGCGCCGCTGGTGATGCGCCCGAAGACGAGCGCCTCCGCCGCGCGGCCGCCGCAGTAGGTCGTGATCTTGTCCAGGATCTGCTCGCGCGTCATCAGCAGGCGTTCTTCCTCGTCCACCTGCATCGTGTAGCCCAGCGCGCCGGACGTGCGCGGCACGATGGTGATCTTCTGCACGGGCGCCGCGTTCTCCAGCTTCGCCGCGACCAGCGCGTGGCCGATCTCGTGATAGGAGACGGTCAGCTTGTCGCGCGGGGAGATGACGGCGTTCTTGCGCTGATAGCCCGCGATGACCGTCTCGATGGCCTCCTCCAGATCGCGCTGGGAGACGGCCTTGCGCCCGGCCTTGACCGCGGCGATCGCGCCCTCGTTGATGATGTTCGCCAGCTCCGCGCCGGAGCAGCCGCTCGTGGCGCGCGCAATCTGCGTGTAATCGATGTTCGGCTCGGTCTTGACCTCCTTGGCGTGCACGCGCAGGATCGCCTCGCGGCCGGCCAGGTCCGGCAGCTCCACCGGAATACGGCGGTCGAAGCGGCCCGGCCGCAGCAGCGCCTTGTCGAGGATCTCCGGTCGGTTGGTCGCCGCCAGGATGACGACGCCCTTGCCCGCGTCAAAGCCGTCCATCTCGGTGAGCAGCTGGTTGAGCGTCTGCTCGCGCTCGTCGTTGCCGCCCATGCCGTGCACGTCGCGCCGCTTGCCGATGGCGTCGATCTCGTCGATGAACACGATGCACGGCGCCGTTTCCCCCGCCTGCTTGAACAGGTCGCGCACGCGCGCCGCGCCCATGCCCACGAACATCTCCACGAACTCCGAACCGGAGATCGAGAAGAACGGCACCTTCGCCTCGCCCGCGACGGCCTTGGCCAGCAGCGTCTTGCCGGTGCCGGGCGGGCCCACGAGCAGCGCGCCCTTGGGCAGCTTCGCGCCGATGTCGCGGTATTTCTGCGGATCGTGCAGGAAATCGACGATCTCCTGAAGCGCTTCCTTGGCCTCGTCTTCGCCG
The DNA here is from genome assembly GCA_944333055.1 of uncultured Clostridia bacterium. Lineage (GTDB taxonomy): Bacteria > Bacillota > Clostridia > Christensenellales > Aristaeellaceae > Ventricola. Next base: position 75,833 of record CALVKT010000049.1, on the reverse strand, counting down.
GCGACGTCGTCAAACGTCTTGCCGGTCTGCGCCTCGACGTAGATCTTGGCGTTCGACTTGCCGAACGTCATGGAATTGCCGCCCATCTGCTTGCTGACCTTGCGGAACATGAACGTGCCCAGCGCATAGAACACGACCAGCGGCAGCACCCAGCTGAGCAGGAACTCGATGAGCGGGCTCATCTCCTCAGGCACCACCTGCCCAAAGGTCACGCCCGCGTCGATGAGGCGCTCGACGATCTGCTCATCGGCGGTCACGCGGTTGGTGGTGTAATAGGTGACCTTGCCTTCCTCCTGCTCCACGGGCGTGAAGGCGATCTGCCTATCGTCGATCTCCACGGACTTGATCTTGCCCTCGTCGAGCATCGTGAGGAATTCGGAATACTCCACCTGCTTGACGCTGTATCGTTCAATCTGCGGGAAGAGCACCGCGTTGAGCAGCAGCACCACCACCAGCGAGATGATGTAATAGACGATCAGCGAATGCCGGTTGTCCTTTTTTTGATGCATACAGGTTCCTTTCCCGGAAGCATGTTTCCGTCTTATGTTGGCTCAATCATACGACGAAGATGCGGAAAAGTCAATTCAAACCCGCCGAAAGATACATTTCCCAACGTGAATTGTCAATCACATCCCACGAAGCGCGGCGCGCGCAGATCCATAGAGAAAGGGCGGCGCAGCCGATCGGCTGCGCCGCCCCATGCGTGGCTTTTGCGATTACTCCGCGTCGAACTCGCCGTCGGCGTCCTCGAAGTCGAGGCCCTGCACCTCGGCGTCGAACTCGACCTCTTCGGTCAGCGCCTCGCGAATGGACAGGCTGATGCGCTTGGCCTCGGTGTCCACCTTGAGCACCTTGACGCGCACGGTCTGGCCGACCTGCACGGCGTCCTCCACCTTCGCAATGCGCTTGAGCGCGCACTGGGAGATGTGCACCAGACCGTCAAGGCCCGGCTCCAGCTCGACGAACGCGCCGAACGTGGTGATGCGCACGACCTTGCCCTCGACGATGGAATCGACCGGGTACTTCTCCTCGGCAACCTCCCACGGCTGCGGCTGGAGCGCCTTGAGGCTCAGCTGAATGCGCTCCTTCTCCTTGTCCACGCCGATGATCTTGACCTGAACCTCCTGGCCCGGGGTCACGATCTCGGACGGGTGCTTGACGCGGTGCCAGGCCAGATCGGTCACATGGATGAGGCCATCCACGCCGCCGATATCCACGAACGCGCCGAAGTCCGTCATGCGGCGGACGATGCCCGTGACCACCTGATCCTTTTCGATCTTCTCCCACGCCTTCTTCTTCTCGTCGAGCAGGAACGCCTTGCGGCTGGCGACAATGCGCTTCTTCGCCTTGTCCACCTCGATGATCTTGACGGTCATCGTCTTGCCGACGAACTCGCCGATGTTCTCGACGAAGCGGCGGGAGAGATGAGAAGCCGGGATAAACGCACGGACGCCCATCACGTCGGCGATCAGGCCGCCGTTGACGGCCTCACGGCCGGTAGCCTCGACATAGGCGCCGGTGTCGTATTCAGCCACGAGCTTTTCCCAGTTGCGGGTGGCCATGACCTTGCGCTCGGAGAGGAGCACATAGCCTTCGCCATCGTTGAGCTTGACCACTTCAGCCTCAATCTCGTCGTCAACCTTGCAGTCGGTGGTGACCAGATCGTTCTTCTTGATGTAGCCATCAGCCTTACCGGGAATGCTCACGACAACACCGTCGTCGCTCACCTGGGCGACAACACCTTTGACAACCTGACCGGGGCGGAACTTGATCATCGTCTCCTCGAGCATCGCGGCGAAATCCTCGGCGCCTTCAGAGACCAGATTCTTTTCCATGTCGTTCATGCGGGTACTACCTCCTCAAGTATCTCTACCGGACTGAATCCGGGGATGATACATGCTTTATTATCACGGCGCGGTGCGCCGGGATAGATATTCTTTTGCGACGCTCACGTTGCGTCCGCTTCGATGCGCGCGCACACCTCTTCAAGCAGCCACTGCGGCGTGGATGCGCCCGCCGTGACGGCCACGCGGTCCGTCCTGCGGATGGCGCCTGCGGGCACGTCCTGCGGCGTCTCCACCAGATAGGCGCGCGCGCAGCGCAGCCGGCAGGTCTCCAGCAGCTTCTGCGTGTTGGAGCTGTTGCGGCCGCCCACGACGATCATCACATCGGCCTGGCGGGAGAGCGCCTCCGCCTCCTGCTGGCGCTTGCCGGTCGCCGCGCAGATGGTCATGCGCACGGTGAGGTCGCGCACCTTGTCGCGCACGGCGGCAAGCACGTCCTCGAAGCGGTCTCGGCGCAGCGTGGTCTGCGCCACGACGAGCGCCCGATCCGGCAGCGCCGCGTTTTGCGCGGCCTCGCGCGTGGGCAGGATGAAGACCGGCCCGTGCGCCCAGCCGGCGATGCCCACGATTTCCGGATGCTCCGGCTCGCCCACGATGATCACGGCGTCGCCGTTGCGGCTGTAATCGCGCACCAGCTGATGGATGTGCGCCACGTGCGGGCACGTGCAGTCGATCACCTCGATGCCGCGCGCGCCGCACCGCTCGTACACGTCGGGGGTCACGCCGTGGGAGCGGATGATGACGGTCTGCCCGGGGGCCACCGCGTCGATCGTCTCCACGCTGTGCACGCCGGCGTCGGCCAGACGCTGCACCTCCTGCGGATTGTGAATCAGCGGGCCGAGCGTCACGCACGGACGCCCTTCCTGCGCGCAGGCGAACGCCCTGTCCACCGCGCGGCGCACGCCGAAGCAGAAACCGGCGTGTTCGCCAATGGTCAATTTCATAGACAGTGCCTCAGTTTTTTCCCGGCAGGGACGCGCTTTGGCCTGCAAAAAGGCCCAATGATCCTATTACCCACCCTAATGGATTCTAGGCTTTTTCGCATATTCCTGCCTGATTTTCAGAATTTTTTAAAAATTTCACGCTTTTTCCTGTTCGGCGGGCGCCGGAAGCGATTTCCCGCCGCTGACGCGGGCGAACTCCGCCTCGATGCGGGCGGTCAGTTCGTCGCAGGCCTCCTTGGTCACGCGCCCGGCGAGCAGGTCGTCCATGGCGATTGGATTGCCCACGCGCACCACCATCCGGCGAAACGGCTTGTAGCGGCCGTCGATGTACACCGGCACCACGTCGCACTTGCTGCGCAGCGCGAGCATGGCCGCGCCGCCCTGCAGCGGCAGCATGTGCCCGGTTCTGGAGCGCGTGCCCTCCGGGAAGATGCCCAGCGTATCGCCGTTTTTGAGCACGTTCATCGCCGTGCGGATGGCTGTCATATCGAGGTTGCCGCGATCGACCGGGAAGCCGTGCACCTTCGTGAAGAGCCAGCCGAGGAGCCTGTTGTGCCAGAGCTCCTTCTTGCCCATGAAGTGGATCTCGCGGTCGGGCACGCACAGCGCCAGCATCAGCGGGTCAAGGATGTGCTGGTGGTTGCCCATCAGCACGCAGTTGCGCCCGCGCGGAATGCGCTCGCGTCCCTCGATCTTCACGAAGAACAGCACCTTGGAGACGATCCAGTACAGCCCCCAGACGATCAGCGTGTAGAGAAACGTGCGCCGGGGCTTGGCGGCCTTATTGCTTTCCATAGACATCCTCCACAATCCTGACGATCGCCTCGACCGTCTCCTCCTGCGTCATGTGCGTCGAATCCACCAGCACGGCGTCCTCCGCCCGGCGCAGCGGGTCGGCCTGGCGGTGCATGTCCTGCTCGTCCCTGGCGATGAGCGCGCGCAGCACCTCGTCGTAGGGCGTCGTGTCGCCCTTTTCCAGCTGCTGCACGTAGCGCCTGCGGGCGCGCTCGGCGGGCTCGGCCGTCAGGTAGATCTTGCAGGGTGAATCCTTGAGCACCACCGTGCCGATGTCGCGCCCGTCGATGAGCATGTCGGCCTTTCGCGCCATCTCCTGCTGGGCGCGCACCATGCGCGCGCGCACGGCCGGGCAGGCCGACACGGCGCTGGCCGCCGCGGACACCTCGCCCGTGCGGATCACGCCGCTCACGTCTTCGCCAAAGAGCAGCGTGCGCTGCGCGCCGTCCGCGTATTGCACCCGTATGTCCACCGTCTCCGCCAGCCGCGCCAGCGCCGCCCAGTCCGCCGTATCCACGCCGCTGCGCAGCGCGTGCAGCGCGAAGGCGCGGTACATCGCGCCCGTATCCAGATGCAGGATGTGCAGCCTTTCGGCCACCTGATCGGCAATCGACGATTTGCCCGCGCCCACCGGGCCGTCGATGGCGATATTCATCGGCATATGTATATCCTCCCCTGCGGCGCGCGCACCGCGCCCGCCCATAGATTGCTTTATTATACGCCATCGGGCGGCCCTTCTTCAAGCGCCCAGCGAAATTTGGGCCACACTCTCCACTTTTTCGCTCACATTCGCCATTTTTCCTTCAAAAGACTCCACCGCGTCTCCTTTTTTCTCTCTCATTCGCCCACTTTACCCCATTTGCAGGATGTGCTATAATAGGATAGCCGCAGGACGCCTTCTTGCCCCGCGGCTGGAAGGAGGATTGACGTATGTATTCGTTTCAGGCCAATGCCGGCCGCAAGAAGAACAGGCAGCTCGTGCGGCTGCTGTACCTCGTCATATTCGTTTTGATCATCGCGCTCATCGGCGTCAGCTTCGCCTATATGAAAAACCGCAACACGAGCGCCGCCATCAGCGAGGCGCTCGTCGCCCGCACGCTCAGCGAGGCCAGCGAGGCGCAGAGCGCCGTCTACCGCCTCACGCAGTCCAGCGGCACCAACACGATGACGCTGCTGTCCACCATCCGCGCGCACATTCACACCCTGCAAGCCATCAACACCATCGCCGCCAACATCTACGGCGCAAACGTCAGTCTGTCCGATGCGGACATGCTCGCCTCTTGCATCGACATCATCACCCAATGCGAGACACGCCTGCAGGCCGGCAGCGTGATGACCGACCTGTATACCAGCCTGCGCGACCAGATCGATCAGCTTGTCACGGGCCTGAGCAGCCTGCAATAACCCGCATCGCCCCGCGCGGACGGCCCCTGCCGTCCGCGCCGTTTTTTTATGGCCCATCTGTGCAACGCGTTTGCGCCTTCTTTGTGCAAAAAGGGGAACCTTAACGCTTTCGTCATACTTCTGTAATGATTCTTCGATATACTATCAGGCGTATATGCATAGAGGAGGAGGCCCCATGACCGTTGAGAGCAAAAAGAACTTTCTGATCCACGCGGCGTTCTACGGCGTGCTGCTCATCGCCGCCGCGCTGTTCATGACCTGTCTGTTCGAGCCGCTGTGCCCGTTCATCTTCGGCTTTCTGATCGCCTGGCTGCTGCAAAAACCCGCCAAGGCCATCGCCCAGCGGCTGCACATTCAGAGCCGCGCGCCCGCCTTTCTGCTGACCGTCGTGTTTTACTGCATCCTGTTTGTCTCCGTGACGGTCGCGGGCCTGCAAATCATCTCGGCGCTGGAGCACTTCGTCCCCAGGATTCCGGGGTTTTACACCGATCAGATCGTGCCCTTCATCTCCCAGACGTTTGACGCGCTGGAGGTGCAGATGCAGGAATTCGATCCCTCCATCGTGGACATCATCGACCGGGTCAGCCACGAGCTCTTCTCCTATCTGGAGAACCTGATCTCCAGCGTCTCCGTCTCCGCCGTGCGCCTGGCCTCCAACATCGTCACCGGCATGCCCTCCTTTATCCTCAGCGTGATCGTCACCGTCGTATCCACCTGCTTCATCGCGCTGGACTTCGACCCCATCGTCGCCTACGTCAAGAGCCGGCTGCCCGCGCGCCTGCGCGACGCCGTCTCCACGACGGTCACCACCGGCGTCTCCTCCGTGCGCAAGATCCTGGGCTCCTACATCCTCATCATGGGCCTGTCCTTTGTGGAGCTGAGCATCGGCTTCCTGCTGCTGCGCATCCCCTACGCGGTCGGCCTGGCGCTTCTGGTCGCCATCATCGACATCATGCCCATCCTGGGCACCGGTCTGGTGCTCATCCCCTGGGCGCTCATCGCTGCCGTGCTAGGCAAGTACAGCATGGCGCTGGGCATCGGCGCGCTCTACATCATCATGCTCGTCGTGCGCAACGTGGTGGAGCCCAAGCTCGTCGGCCACCAGATGGGCCTGCACCCCGTGGCCACGCTGCTGAGCATGTTCGTGGGGCTTCAGCTCTTCGGCATCCTGGGCCTGTTCGGCTTTCCCATCGCGCTCTCGCTCTACATCAAGCTGACCGGCGGCAAAACGCGCCGCACCGCCTGAGTCCGCACGGCGTCCAGCGTTTTTTATGGAAACTGCCCTTGACGTGGCTGCAAAATCGTGGCACAATAGGATATAGCTAGACGAATTTGTTTCGCGTTTCAATCCATGGAATAGGAGTGACTGATCATGATGAATCTTCCCTTGAATGTCGACTTTACCGGCAAGGTCGTCGTCGTCACCGGCGCGGGCGGCGTGCTCTGCGGCGACATGGCGCGCGCCTTTGCGCAGGCCGGCGCCAAGGTCGCCGCGCTCGACCTGAACGAGGAGGCCGTCAAGAAGCTCGCCGCGGAGTGCAAGGCCGAAGGCCTGATCTGCGAGGGCTACAAGTGCAACGTGCTGGAGCCGGAGGCCATCGAGGCCGCGCACCAGCAGGTGCTCGCCGACCTGGGCCCCTGCGACATCCTCATCAACGGCGCGGGCGGCAACAATCCGCGCGCCACGACCGACAACGAGTATCAGCATGAGGCCAGGGAGGGCCAGAAGACGTTCTTCGATCTGGACGCGTCCGGCGTCGACTTCGTCTTCAAGCTCAACTTCCAGGGCACGCTGCTGCCCACGCAGATCTTCGCCAAGGACATGGTGGCGCGCAAGAGCGGCTGCATCCTGAACATCTCCTCGATGAACGCCTACATCCCGCTGACCAAGATCCCCGCCTACTCCGGCGCGAAGGCCGCCATCTCCAACTTCACCCAGTGGCTGGCCACCCACTTCGCGGGCACGGGCATCCGCTGCAACGCGATCGCTCCGGGCTTCCTGATCTCCAATCAGAACCGCGCGCTGCTCTTCAATCCGGACGGCACGCCGACCGCCCGCTCCCACAAGATCCTCTCCGGCACGCCGATGAACCGCTTCGTGGACAGCGCCGAGCTGCTCGGCGGCGTGTTCTTCCTGTGCGACGACAAGGCCGCCAGCGCCATCACCGGCGTCGTGCTGCCCATCGACGCGGGCTTCTCCGCCTATTCCGGCGTCTGACCGCATGCAAAAGCCCCGGTTTTTCCGGGGCTTTTTTGCGTGGTGCGGGAGGTGCGCTGAGACGCAGGGAACGCTGGGGCCGCAGGGAACGCTGGGGCCGCAGGCCCCAGACCCCGCCCGGGGGATTCATCCCCCGGACCCCCATCACCGCTTCGCGCCGTCCGACCGCAAGCCGGCGATGATTCGCCCCCGGCGCATGCGCCGGGAAAGGATGAAGCATCCCATAGCCGACATCCATGCCCTTCCTCCATCTTTATTTCACTTCGCTTCGCAGCACCGCAAGCCTCGCGTCATTCGCCCCCCGGCGCATGCGCCGGGGTAGTGAGGGGGTGTCGGGGGAAATCATTTCCCCCGACCGGGGGACCGGAGCCCGCCGCCGCCTGTGGCGGAAACAGGCGGGCGGAGCGTCGGGAATCGCAAGGAGTATCCGCAGGATACGACTATGCGAGTTCCCCGGGCCGAAGGCCGGAGCCCGCCGCCGCCTGTGGCGGAAACAGGCGGGTGGAGCGTCGGGAATCGCAAGGAGTATCCGCAGGATACGACTATGCGAGTTCCCCGGACTGGGGCGGCGCCCCACAAAAAACCGACTCGGAAGGCCGAGCCGGCTTTTTCATATGCGCTTGTCTTACTTGATGACCTCGCCCATCGTGCCCGGCGCCATGCCCGCGGCGTTGGACTCGTCGGTATCGATGTGCATCGCCAGCGCGTAGGAATCGCTCACGCGCACGACCACGTCGCCGAAGATCAGGCTGCGGCCGTCGGAGTTCACCTTCACGGAGACGATCTGCTTGTCCTGCACGCCGAATTCCGCGGCGTCGGCCTTGGTCATGTGGATGTGGCGCTTGGCGACGATGACGCCCTCGGCAATCTCGACCTCGCCCTTCGGGCCGACGAGCTTGCAGGCGCCGGAGCCGGCGATCTGGCCGGACTCGCGCACCGGGGCGGCCACGCCGATGGAGCGCGCGTCCGTCATGGAGAGCTCCACCTGCGTCTCCGGACGAATCGGGCCGAGGATGGAGACGCCGGAGAGCGTCTTCTTGGGGCCGACGACGTCGATGCGCTCGGCGCTGGCGTACTGGCCGGGCTGGGAGAGCATCTTCTTGACGGTCAGCTCGTAGCCTTCGCCGAAGAGAATGTCCAGAACCTCACGGGTAACATGCGCATGACGCGCGGACGTTTCAACCAGAACTTGATTCGCCATGGGAATCCACTCCTTATGATGAATTGGGATCACCTTTATTATAGCAAAATCTGTCAAAAACGCAAGAGAAGGTTTGAAATATCAGCATAACCGCAGGGTTGAAATATCAGCACATCCGCAGCGGCGGCGTGTACGCAGCGCAGGAGCGGCTGCAAGCCGCCTGCGATATCCCGTTCCGGCCGTGCGCATCGCGCACGTTTCCGCGACGGCAGCCCTTTGCCGGCGGCCTCAAACATGCGCCGGTTTCGCATCATCTGCCCGCGCCGGTGATCAGCAGAATCTGCCCGATGGGATACAGCCACCAGATCAGGTGATCGTAGCTGCGGATGCCTGCCAGCGAACCCAGGCCGATGATCAGGTCGGAGAGCAGGAAGCTGAGCGCGCCCACGGCGGCCGGGATCGCCAGACCGTCCGTGCGCCACGCGCTCCACGCGTAGGAGAAGACCGTCATGCAGTTGAGCGTGATGACGCACAGATAGGCGACGGCCAGCGGATAGAGCTTCGGATTTTTGCACACGGCGGTGAAATAGAGAAAGCAGACCGCCGCGATGAGCAGCGCGGCGGCCGCGCCGCCGTTCCAATACGCCGCCCCCTGCGCCCGGATCTTCAGGGCGAAGCAGGCGGTATACAGCAGGTGCGCCGCCATGAAGAACGCCGCGCCGATGGTGAAGTAATTCGGGAACCGCCGCTCGATCCACGGCTCGTGCATCAGGAACACATCGCCGACGCTGGAGAGCACCATCGCCGCCGCGCACAGCAGGCGCACGGGCGTGGGAAACGCCGCCGCCAGCACGAGCGCATAGGCGGACATGAGCACCGTCAGCACGAGCGAGCCCCGCAGACCAAACCATGCGAAGTACCTGTTCACGCACATCCCTCCCCGATCGTCACGCCATGCAGTCGCCGCACACGCCATGCGCCGTCACCTCGGTCCAGCCCGTCTGATGGCCGCAGCACTTGGCGGCCTCGCGCACCATGCCGGAGAGATCCGCTTCCACGTCATAGACGCGCCCGCACCGGCTGCACACGAAGTGCGCGTGCGGTTCGCGGACGTACTCGTAGACCGCGCTCTTCTTGCCCAGCGACAGCCTGCGAATCTTCCCGATGTCCGTCAGATGGTCGAGCGCCCGATAGACCGTCGCCGTGCCGATCCCATCCACACGCTGCAAAATCTCCTCTGCGGTCAGATGGCAGCGCTGTTCGGCCAGCACACCCAGCACCGTTCTGGCGTGCGCGCTGATTCTCTCCTTCATCATCATCCCCCTTTCCCGCATCGCCATGCGCGCCGCACATTCAATGGAGAAAAAGGACGGAGGGCTCAGCCTCCGTCCTGTGACAACCGTCTTACTTGCCGAAGTAGCGCTTGAGCAGGCCCTCGAACGCCTTGCCGTGACGCGCCTCGTCGCGCGCCATCTCGTGCACGGTGTCGTGGATCGCATCGAGGTTGAGCGCCTTGGCCTTCTTCGCCAGCTCGAACTTGCCGGCGGTCGCGCCGTTCTCGGCGTCCACGCGCAGCTCCAGATTCTTCTTGGTGGAGTCGGTCACGACGTCGCCGAGCAGCTCCGCGAACTTCGCCGCATGCTCCGCCTCTTCATACGCGGCCTTCTCCCAGTACAGGCCGATCTCCGGATAGCCCTCGCGATGCGCGACGCGCGCCATCGCCAGATACATGCCGACCTCGCAGCACTCGCCCTCAAAGTTCTCCTTGAGGCCCTGCTTGATTTCCTCCGGCACGTCCTTGGCGACGCCCACGACGTGCTCGGCAGCCCAGGCGCGCTCGCCCTTCTGCTCGTAGAACTTCTCGCCGGGCACCTTGCACACCGGGCACTTCTCCGGCGGCTGCTCGCCTTCATGTACGTAACCGCAAACCGGGCAAACCCACTTCTTCATGATTGTTTCCTCCTGATTCTCTTTTATGGTCGATGTGTGTCTGGGTATTCCTCTGTTGTGATCCCATTATACGATAATCATTCTCACTTGTCAAGCGTATTTTCAAAAATTTTTGATAATGATTTTCATTTGCTTGGAGGCGCACAAAAAAGGCGCGCACCCCATGCGGGAAGCGCGCCCTGCGATGCTTTTCAGCCCCGGCCCAGGAGGATGACGGCGATAAGCGCCGCCACGAGCAGCACGATCAGGACATCCAGCGCCCAGACGGGCAGGTTGATCTTGTCGTAGATCTGCTCCTTGAGGTTCTTGCGCTGCTTCGTCTCCTCGACGATGCGCTCGACCATCTCCTCATCGACCTTGCGCCGGCCGGGTTTGCGTTCGATGGTAGCCAACGTCCTGCCTCCCGCTCATCACTTCTTGGCCAGATACTTGCGCAGGTCAAGCGCGACCGCGATGATGATGACCAGGCCCTGCGCGATGTAGGTGTAGGAGGACTCCACGCCCAGGAACTGCAGGACGATCTTGAGGACTTCGAACACCAGCACGCCCACGAGGATGCCGGTGATGCGGCCGACGCCGCCGTTGACGGAGACGCCGCCGATGGTGCAGCCCGCGATGGCCTCCAGCTCCCAGCTGATGCCGGTGTTGACCGAGCAGCCGCCGGACTTGGCGCACACCAGGAAGCCCGTCAGGCCGTAGAGCAGGCCCGCGACCATGTAGATGAGGATCTTGCTTCTGGTGACGTTGATGCCCGCGACCTCCGCCGCGTTCTCATTGCCGCCGATGGCGTACATGTACTTGCCGTAGCGGGTCTTGTTGTAGAGGAACCACATGACCAGGCCCACGATGATGGCGACGATGGTGATGTTGGAGAGCATGCGCGTGCCGACGTAGCCGGTGGCAAAGCCGGTGTAATCGCTACGCAGGCCGCCGATCGGGATCGCGCCGGTGTAGATGAGGCACGCGCCGTAGACGAGCGTCTGCATGCCCAGCGTGGCGATGAACGGCGGCACCTTGAGGAAGGAGATGACCGAGCCGTTGATCGCGCCGATCAGGCCGCACAGCGCCATGACCAGCACGAGCACCAGGATCATCGGCAGTTCCGGCAGGTTCGGGTAGAATTTGTCGGAATAGGTGGCCTTCTGCATCAGGATGCCGGAGATACACGCGGCCAGACCGACGACGCGGCCGGCGGACAGGTCGGTGCCCTTGGTGATCAGGCAGCCGGACACGCCGCAGGCGATGATGAAGCGCACGGCGGTGTTGGAGAACAGGTTGCGGATGTTGTTGACGGAGTAGAAGTTCTTGTTCTGCGTGCTGGTGAAGATGGCGGCCAGCACGATCATCACGATGATGGCGTTATCGGAAAGCCACTTGCCGACGGTCTTCGCATTCACTTTCTTGCCCATATGGTTGTTCTCCTTTATGCGGTTCAAATCATCCGGTCATCAGACAGCCACGGAGGGCTGCGTCTCAAACTGCGTCGCCAACGCCATGATGTTCTCCTGATTGGCGTCCTTTCCATCGATGAAGCCGGTGATGCGGCCGTCGCACATGACCATCACGCGGTCGCTCATGCCGATGATCTCGCTCATTTCCGAGGAGATCATGATGATGCTCTTGCCGGCGCGCGCCAGCTCTTCGATGATGCAGTAGATCTCGTACTTGGCGCCCACGTCGATGCCGCGGGTCGGCTCGTCCAGAATGAGCACATCCGGGTTGTTCGCCAGCCAGCGGCCGATGAGCACCTTCTGCATGTTGCCGCCGGACAGGGACTGAATCTGCGTCTTGGAGGACGGGCACTTGATGCTCATCTTCTTGACGTTGTCCTGCACGAGCTGCTCGATCTTCCTGTCGTTGATGACGATGCCCATGTCCAGATACTGATCGAGGCTGGCGATGGAGATGTTGTCCGCCACGGAGAGCACGCCCATGATGCCCGTGGCGCGGCGATCCTCCGTCAGCAGCGCGATGCCCTGCTTGATGGCGTCGCGCGGGCGGTCGATCTTGAGTTCCCTGCCCTTGTACTTGATGGTGCCCTTGCTGTGCAGGCGGATGCCGAAGAGGCCCTCCATCAGCTCCGTGCGCTGCGCGCCGACCAGGCCCGCCACGCCGAGGATCTCGCCCTTGCGCACGTTGAACGTGCAGTGGCGGAAGGAGCGCGGGTTGATGGAGGTGAAGTCCTCCACCTCAAAGACGACCTCGCCCGGCACGTTGTGGCGCTGCGGGAAGAGGTTGGTGAGCTCGCGGCCGACCATCTGGGTGATGATCATGTCGGTCGTCAGGCTCTTGGACGCCCACGTGCCGATGTACTTGCCGTCGCGCATGATCGTCACTTCGTCGGAGATGCGCAGGATCTCGTCCATCTTGTGGCTGATGTAGACGATGGCCACGCCTTCGGCCTTGAGGTCTTCGATGATGCGGAAGAGCGCCTCGACCTCGTTGGCCGTCAGCGAGGAGGTCGGCTCGTCCAGAATGAGCACCTTGCAGTCCGCGGAGACCGCCTTGGCGATTTCCACCGACTGCATCTGGGACACGGACAGATCGCCCAGCCGCTGCTTGGGATCGAAATTCATGCGCACCTTCTTGAGCAGCGCCGCCGTATCCTCATACATCTTCTGATGGTCCACCACCGGGATGAAGCCCAGCAGTTTCTCCATCGGATAGCGGCCGATGTAGATGTTCTCCGCCACGGAGCGTTCCGTCACCGGCTGGAGCTCCTGGTGCACCATGGCGATGCCCATCTCCAGCGCGTGCATGGGGTCGGTGATGTCCACCTTTTTTCCTTCGTAATAGATCTCGCCTTCGTCCATCTTGTAAATGCCGAACATGCACTTCATCAGCGTGGACTTACCGGCGCCGTTTTCGCCCATGAGCGCGTGCACCGTGCCGGGCCTGAGCTTGAGCTGTGCGTGATCCAGCGCCTTGACGCCCGGGAACTGCTTGACGACGCCCCGCATTTCAAGCCGATATTCGGACTTGTCAAGCCGATTTTCCGACATGAATCTGCTTCCTCCTTCAATGCCATTTGAAAAGGGTGCGCGCGCACCTGCGCACGCACCCACCAAATCCCTGCGTGGGCGAATTACTCCGCCTTGGTGACCTTCACGTAGTCAACCCAGTAGTACTTCTCCATCGCCTCGCCGGCGGCCGCCTTGAGGGCGACGTCCGCGGCGGTGTGGGACTGACCAACGTGGTCGTTGAGCACGGTGCCGGTCATGGTGCCGTTGTTGACCATCTCCACGCACTCCGCCAGCGCGTCAACGCCCAGCAGGTAGATGTCCTCACCCACGGTGCGGCCGGCGTCCACGATCGCCTGATAGGCGCCCAGCGCCATGGCGTCGTTGTTGCAGAAGATGACGTCCACGTCGTTGCCGAACTGGGTAAGCGCGGTCGCGGCCAGCTCCTGGCCCTTCGTCTGATCCCAGTCACCGCGCTGCTCGAAGAGCTTGTTGACCTTCAGGCCCGCGTCTTCCAGCGCCTTGATGGAGTAAGTGGTACGGTGCTGCGCGTCGATGTTCTCCGGATCGCCCATGATCATGACGTAATCGACGGTGCCGTTGCCGTTGAAGTCGCCCTGGTTCGGGGTCTCGGCGACGATCTCGCCCTGATAGGTGCCGGACTGACGGGCATCCGCGCCGACGTAGCAGAAGTTGCCGGAGAGCGCCATGTCTTCCTCGGACGGCTCACGGTTGATGAACACGACCGGGATGCCGGCGGCGTCCGCCTTCTGGATGACGGAAGCGGCGGAGGAGGACTGCACCAGGTTGAGGATCATCACGTCCACGTTGTCCGCGATGAACGCATCGATCTGGTTGGACTGCTCGGCCTGATCGTTCTTGCCGTCCATCACGGTGATGTTCTCAGCCGGGATGCCGCAGTCTTCGGTCAGGTAGCGCACGAGCTCCTCGCGATAGAGGGTCATGAAGTTGTCGGCGAACTGATAGATGGTGATGCCGATCTTCGGCGCGTCTTCGGCCATTGCCACGCCGCAGGTCGCAGCAATGACGAGGGCCATCAGGATGGCGAGCATCTTTTTCATGGGAATGCACCTCTTTTAAATATTCTCAACGGGCTGCCACCCGTCGATTTGCCTGCACACCGGGGCGCAATTTTGTCACATGCGCCTCGTTCGATCACATTATAAACAATTCCTGCACAGATGTCAACGGCCGATTTTGTGGATTTTGCGAATTTGCCCGATATTTCGCGCGGCGGGCGCATCGCGCCCTTTTTCCGCCGCGCCGGCGCGGGCGAATGCAGCGCATGATTGACTTTTTTCGCCTCCGGCGGTATACTATCGGCGTGTTCGCGCACGCGCGGATACAGCGCAATGCTTTGCAAGCCACTTCGCTGAATATAAGGAGAATCGCATGACGAAAACGCACAATGCGCGCGCCGTGGTGCTCATCCCCGCTTACAAGCCGGACGAGCGCCTCATCGAGCTGACGCGCGAATTGATTGAGGACAACGGCCTGACCGTGCTGCTGGTGGACGACGGCGGCCAGGAGGCCTACCGGCACATCTTCGACGCCTGCCGCGCGCTGGGCGCGGAGGTCGTCGTGCACGCGGTGAACATGGGCAAGGGCCGCGCGCTCAAGACCGGCATCAACGCCGCCATGCTCAAGTGGCCGGACATGGCCGGCATCGTCACCGCCGACGCCGACGGCCAGCACACGCCCCGCGACATCCTGCGCCTGATCGACGCGCTCCACGAGCACCCGGACAAGCTGGTGCTCGGCTCGCGCGCGTTCACCGGCGACGTGCCCTTTAAAAGCCGCTGGGGCAACCGCATCACGCGCTTCGTGTACGCGCTGGCCAGCGGCGTGCACGTCGGCGACACGCAGACCGGCCTGCGCGCGCTGCCCGCGTCCTCCCTGCCGGCGATGGTGCGCATCGACGGCGAGCGCTACGAGTACGAGATGAACGTGCTGCTCCAGCTGCGGGACATGCGCCTGGGCGTCTACGAGGTGCCCATCGAGACGATCTACATCGACGACAACGCGGGCAGCCACTTCAACCCCGTGCGCGACGCGCTGCGCATCTACCTGGTCATCTTCAAATACCTGTTCTCCTCGATCGCGTCCTTCGTGATCGACTACGCGCTCTACTGGCTCTGCCTGCACACGCTGGGCCTGAGCGCGCTGGTCAGCTATGCGCTGGCGCGCCTGATCTCTTCGCAGGTCAACTATCACCTCAACAAGCACGCCGTATTCGGCGGGCGCGGCGGAAAGAGCGCCATGGTCAAGTATTACACGCTGTGCGTGGTGCAGAGCGCGCTGGGCGCGGGGCTGGTGCAGCTGCTGCCCCACGTGCTGCCGCTCTCCGCGACCATCGTCAAGATCCCGGTCGATCTGGCGCTGTTCGCCGTCAGCTACTTCATCCAGCGCGACTACGTGTTTGACAAATGAACAGAAAGCTTCCGCACATCACCCGGGCGCGGCGGCGCGTGCAGGCGCGCTCCGCGCTCCTTTTGACGCTGATCGCCGCCGCCTTCGCCGCGCTGGCGCAGCTGAGCGCGCGCGCCGCGCTGCCGCGCGGCGTGCTGCTCGCGCTGCAAACGCTGCTGTGCGTGCTGGGCTTCGGCGGCAGCGCGTACCTCGGACTGTGCGTGCTGGACGGCGATCACAGCAGGCTGCTGCCCCTTCGCAGGCTCAGCCGCGCACAGCTGCTGTGGCTCTTTGCGCTGGGCGCGTGCTGCGTGTGCCCGATGGCGCTGATGGCCGACCTGATCGACGCGCTGCGCGTCTCCCCGCTTGAAACCGCGGCGAGCGCTCCGGCTGTCTCCGCCCCCGTGGGGCTGTTCACGGCGCGCCTTGTGAAGAGCGCGCTGATCGCGCCGCTCGCGGAGGAGCTGTTCTTCCGCGGCTACCTGCTTGCGGGCCTTGCGCGCTACGGCACGGGACGCGCCGTCGCCGTCGTCTCGCTGAGCTTCGCGCTGATGCACGGCTCCCCGGCGCACGCGCTGCTGGGCGCGCTGCTGTGCCTGCTGACGCTTCAAACCGGCTCGCTGCTGGCCCCCTTCGCCGTGCACGCCTGCTACAACGCGACGCTCCTCGTACTCGATGCGCTGGGCCTGTCCGCGCTGGTGTGCGGCTGGTCGCTCGTCGCCTGCGCCGTCAAGCTGCTGGGCAGCGCGGCCGCCGTCGCCGCGCTCAAGAAGCTCTACGGCGCACGCACGGCGAAGGGTTCGTTCTCGCTGCCGGCGCCCGGCGCGCTGTCTCGGCGCGAGCGCGCGCTGCTGCTGGCGGCCGCCGCCGCGCTGCTCTTGTCCATGATCCTGGGAGGTTGACCGACATGCATATGGCGCTCATCTGCATGGGCAGGCTGAAGGAGGGCTACTGGCGCGACGCCGCCGCGGAATACGGCAAGCGGCTCTCGCGCTTTGGCCGGCTGGAGACGATCGAGCTGCCCGACCTGCCCGAACCCGCCCACAGCTCGCCCGCCATCGAGGCGCAGATCCGCAAGAAGGAGGGCGAGGCCATCCTCTCGCGCATCCGCGAGGACGACATCGTCGTGTGCCTGTGCATCGAGGGCACGCAGCTCGATTCCCTCCGGCTCTCCCGCAAGCTGACGGATCTGTTTGACACGGGGCGGCGCGTGGTGTTCGTCATCGGCGGCTCGCTGGGCCTCTCGCCGGAGGTCGTCGCGCGCGCGCAGCTGCGCCTCTCCTTTTCGCCCATGACGTTCCCGCATCAGCTCGCGCGCATCATGCTGCTGGAGCAGACATACCGCGCGCTGAAGATCGCCGCCGGGGAACGCTACCACAAGTGACACAACATCAAAGGGGATACCATGACTTACGATTTTGATCTGGTCGGCAAGATCGGCTCCATGGCGCTCATCCGCCGCGAGGACGCCGACATCGACTACAACATCTTCTCCCGCCTCGGCCGGGAAATGAAGCCCGGCATGATCTGGGTCACATCCGGCGCGGCGGAAATCGGCCGCCTCGACTACATCAAGCGCAACTGCTGCGAGCTCGCCGGCGACAGCGTGGACGCCAAGACGGACTACGCCGCGCAGGGGCAGACGATCCTCATGGAGCAATACCGGCGCTTCATCCCGCAGGCGTATTCCGTGCGCCAGGTGCTCGTGGAGCACCAGCACTTCAACGACGCCAATAAGCGCGCGCACCTGCGCCGCCTCTTCCTGCGCGCCAAGGCGCAGGGTGCGATCCCCATCGTCAACTACAACGACCCCGTCTCCGACGAGGAGAACCGCAAGTGGGAGCTGTCCGTGCTGCGCCGCGAGCAGGGCGAGGTGCACGAGTGCGTGGACAACGACGAGACCGCCGCGGTGATCTCGGAGCTGGTCTCCACCCGCGTGCTGCTGATCATGACCTCCACCGAGGGCATCTACACCGATCCCAAGGACCCCGCCACGCTGGTGCGCGAGGTGTTCGCCCCGGACGCGGAGCTGCTCGCGCGCAAGGTGCAGGCCCTGCAGCGCCACTGCGTGGGCGCGTCCCGCGCGGGCGCCAACGGCGCATACGCCAAGCTGGCCTACGCGCTGGGCCCGGCGATGCGCGGCACGACGGTGATCATCGGCCATGGCCGCCACCGCATCAGCGATCTGGTGGAGGGCCGCGTCCCCTGTACGCGCATCGCCATCGACTGACTCTCTTCAAGCCGCCGCGAAGCGAACATGTGTCAAGGGGTAAAATCCCTTGCGGGGTTCGGGGCGGCGCCCCGAGCGGGTTTGGGCGGCAGCCCAACGCCTCCTCAACATCCCATGGCGCAGGGCGCGCCGAAGGCGCTATCATGCGCCGCGCTCCACGCCTTCAAACCGCCGCGAAGCGAACATGTGTCAAGGGGCCGGGGAATTCGCATAGTCGCGCCCTGCGGGGCGCGCCGAAGGCGCCATCATGCGCCGCGCTCATCCCCTTTCAATCGACACCATTCAAGCGGATTCGACCATCGCATAAGGAGCTTCCTCTCTATCCATGAAAGTCATGAAAGCAAACTATCACACCCATACCGCCCGCTGCGGGCACGCGAAAGGCACGGACGAGCAGTACGTGCGCGCCGCCATCGCGCAGAACTTTGACGTGCTGGGCTTCTCGGATCATGTGCCGTGGCCGTATGCCTCCGGCTACACCCACACGGGCGTGCGCATGACGGTCGACCGGCTCGACGAATACATCGCCTCGCTGCGCGCGCTCAAGGCGCGCTACGCGGAGCAGATCGACCTGCGCATCGGCTTTGAGTGCGAGTACTTCCCGGACTACATGGACTGGCTGGCCGACATGAAGCAGGAAAAGCAGCTCGACTACCTGATCTTCGGCAACCATTACGAGGGCAGCGACGAGACGGGCGGCTACTTCGGCAACGCGCGCACGGCCCGCGATCTGCGCCGCTACGTGGACAGCGCCGTCAAAGGCATCGAGACGGGCCTGTTTGCCTACATCGCCCATCCGGACCTGTTCATGCGCCGCTATCCCGTCTTTGACGAGAACTGCCGCGCGGCGGCGCGCGACCTGTGCGCGGCGTGCATCGCGCACAACCTGCCCATGGAATACAACCTGCACGACCGCTACCGGCTGGGCAGCGACAACGGCAACGGCTATCCCAACGCCGATTTCTTTGACATCGCCCTGGACGCGGGCGTGCAGGTGATCATCGGCCTGGACGCGCACGAACCGGAGGAGATCGCCGATCCCACGCAGTATGCGCGCGCCGTCCGGGAGGTGTCGCGCTTTGGCGCGCGCCTGCTCAAATCGCTCCCGCTTGACAAGTGACCAGCGCATAAAAACGGTTGACATTCCTCCCGGTCAGGCGTATGCTGAACCCATCCACTGCAAGGAGGAAACAACATGCGTTTCTTAGATAAAATCCGCACCGGTTTTTCGCGCTTCATGTCCGGACGCTACGGCGCCGATCAGCTCTCCATGGCCATGCTCTGGACGGCGCTGATCCTCTCGCTCATCAGCTCCTTCGGCGGGGTGCCCCTGCTGACGCTGCTGGCCGACGCGCTGCTGATCGTGATGTTCTACCGCATGCTCAGCAAGGACCGCTACAGGCGTCAGCACGAAAACCAGACCTATCTGCAAAAGACCGACAAGGTGCGCCGCGCCGTCACCGAGTGGGCCAACCGCGTGAAGAACGGCAAGAAGTACCGCTACTTCACCTGCCCGCAGTGCAAGATGCGCCTGCGCGTGCCGCGCGGCGTGGGCAACATCACGATCACCTGCAAGGGCTGCGGCACCAGGTTTGACAAGAAGGCGTAAACAAAAGCGGACAGCGATTGCGCTGCCCGCTCGTTTTGATCTGGAGGGCTTGTGAACAAGAAACGAATCCTGCCGGCCGTCCTGCTGCTCGCGCTGCTGGGCGCGGCCTGCGCATGGCGCTTTGCGCCGCGAGAAGAAGCACCCCAACCCATCGCGCCGCAAGCCGGGCGCGACTTTGTCTCGGCCAGCCTCACCTATGACGCGGGCACGCGCACGCTGCGCGGCACGCAGCACATGACGCTGACCAACCGCACGGGGGAAGCGCACGATGAAATCGTGCTGCGGGCCTACATGAACGGCTGGGAAGGCGCTTCCGTCGCGGTCAGCGGCGCAAGCATCGACGGGACGGACGTGATGTTCGCACAGGACGAGGACGATCCCACCGTGCTGCGCGCGCGCTGCGACTGGCCCGCCGGGCAGACGCTGTCGCTCTCCTTCACGCTGCTGGTCAAGCATGCCAGGACGGACGCCGCCGCGTTGGTCACGCTGCCGTCGCTTTCCATGTACGAGGACGGCGCGTGGCGCACGGACGCCTACGACGATCTGGCCGACCCCAGCTATGCGCAGCCGTTTGACTTCACCGTGAGCGTGGACGGGGAGACCGTCGCGCAGATGCGCGAGGCGCGGGACGTGAGCTTCGCGCTGCTGCCGGACGGCGCGTCGCGCAGCAAATCGCTGGGGAACGTGCGCGTCACCGCGCTGGCGCAGGATGGCTCGACCGCGCGCAAGCTGCTGCGCCGGACGCAGGAGGCGCTCACAGCGCTTGAATCCGCCGGCTTTCCCTATCCCTTTGAGACGCTGACCGTGGCGCAGGCCGACACGGGCCGCGCCGACGGGCTGGCGCTCTCCGGCCTGATCGCGCTGGACGCGCAGGGGGACACGGACACGCTGCGGCGGATGATCACGCGGCTCGTCGCGCGCGAAACGTTCGGCATCCTCGTGGAAAGCGACCCGTGGAACGCGCCGTGGCTCAGCCACACGCTCGCCTCCTGCGCGGAGCTGATCTGCTATCGCCGGGAGAACGGCGAAGCCGCCTATGAGACGCGCTTTTACGAGGAGATCGAGCCCGCGACGCGGCTGACGAGGCCGTATGGCGTGACCGTCGGCGCGCCCACAGCGGCGTTCGGAGGGGACGGCGAGATGACGCAGGTGCTGCGCGACGAGGGCGCGGCGATGCTCATGGGCATCGAGCAGGCCATCGGGGAAACGGCGTTCGTCTCGGCCTTGCAGCAGTATGCGGCGCGCTGCGCCGGGAAGAGCGGCAGCCTGGAGGCGCTGTGCGAAGCGCTCTATGACGCAAGCGGCAGCCGCTGGGACGGCTACCTGCGCGACGGGCTCTGACCCATCGGCGAGGCGAGCACCAGCAGCAGCCCGGCGCACAGCGCGCCCAGCGCGGGATAGCCGTGATCCACGATCGGCCCGAAGCCTGCGCACGCAAAGAACAGGCAGCAAAGCGCGCAAAGCGGCAGGCGCAGGCGCGGGGAGACCGGGCAAAGCGGCAGGAGCGCAGCGAGCATCGCGCAGAGCGTGGAGAAGGCCGCTGCGTACAGGCAGGCGGCCACCAGCAGGTATCCGCCCGCGCCGAGACGGCGGCTGAGCACGACGAAGGGCATCGGCTGCTCCAGAATGGCGGGCAGATGACGCCGGCAGACGAGCACGCCCAGCAGGAGCAGCAGCCCTAAGAGCAGCGAAAACGCGCGCACGGCACGCCTTCGCGCCTGTGCGTCCATGGGCACGAGCAGCGGCAGCACCCCGGCGAGCATGGCGGCGTTGAGCGCGCCGTAGGCCGTACCGTCGCAGACGGCGCGCACGGGCAGGTCGGGCGTCATGGCGGGCAGGAAGCACGCCTCGCCCGCGGGCAGGCAGAGCAGCCGCACGAGCAGCACGGGCAGCAGGCCCAGCAGCGCCGCGCCGGGCACGGCCAGCCCGCCAAGGCCCCTCGCGGCCAGCGCGGCGGCGGCGAGCAGCGTCAGCGCCATCGTCAGGCCATAGGCGTGGGCGATGGGCAGCGTCAGCGCGCCCAGCTCCGCGCAGGCGGCGAGCATGGCCCCGCCGGTCATCGCGGCAAGCAGCGCGAAGAGCGCGCCGCACAGCCGCCCCAGGCGCGCGCCCAGCCGCGCCCGGCACAGCGCCGTGAGCGTCCGGCAGCCGCAGCGCGCCATCAGCGCGGGCAGGCGCAGGAAGAAGAGCGCGAGCGTCATCAGCGCGCAGAGGGCGGCGGCGAAGGCCATGTGGCCGTGCCCGGCGAAGAAGCGCACGATCTCCCGGCCCGACGCGAAGCCCGCGCCGACCACGCCGCCCAGCAACGCCAGCGCCACACCGTAAGCTGCCATCAAACCCCTCCCTTGCCTGACCAGCGTATGCGCGCGCGGCGGGAAAAAGATGCGCTCTTTTCTTTTTGACGGTTTTGCGCTATACTGATAAAGATCGACAATCGGTGCAGAAAGCGGGATGTTCTCATGTACAGAACCAATGTTTGCGAGATCGATCTGGACGCGATTCGCCACAATGCGGGCGTCATGCGCGCGTGCCTTGCGCCCGGCACGGGCCTGATGGCCGTGGTCAAGGCGGACGGATACGGGCACGGCGCGGCGCAGGTGGCCCGCGCGGCGCTGGAGGCCGGGGCCTGCATGCTGGCCGTGGCCACCCCCGATGAGGGCGAGGCGCTTCGGCGCGCGGGCATCGAAGTCCCCATCCTCGTGCTGGGCGGCATCGAGGCGCATGCCGCGCGCGCGGTCGTCGGCTGCGGCCTGACGCAGACGGTCTTTGACGAGGCGACGGTCCTCGCGCTGAGCGCGGCGGGCGAAGCGCTGCACCGCACGGCGCACGTCCACCTCAAGCTGGACACGGGCATGGGCCGCATCGGCGTGCGCACGCCGCAGGAGGCGCAATCGCTCACGGCCCTCATCGACCGCCTGCCGCACGTGGCGCTGACGGGCTGCTTCACGCACATGGCCACCGCTGACGAGGACGACGCGGCGGGCACGCGCGCGCAGCTCGCGCGCTTTACGGCGCTGTGCGATGCCATCGCCGCCGTGCATCCGGGCAAGATCATCCGCCACGCCGCGAACACCGCGTGCATCTTTCGCTACCCACAGGCGCATTTTGACATGGTTCGCGGTGGCATCGCGCTCTACGGCTATTCGCCCGTGCCGGAGGTCACGACGCTGCGCCCGGCGATGCGCTGGACGGCGCGCGCGGTCTACGTCAAGACGATCCGGCCGGGCGACCGCGTGAGCTACGGCGGCCTGTTTGAAGCCGCGCGTCCCACCCGCGTGATGACCGTGCCCGTCGGCTATGCGGACGGCTACCGCCGCGGCCTGACGGGCAAGGGCTGCGTGCTCGTGCGCGGACGGCGCGCGCCGATCCTCGGCCGCGTGTGCATGGATCAGATCATGGTGGACGTGACGGACATCCCGCAGGCGCAGGCAGGCGACGAGGTCGTGCTGCTGGGCGCGCAGGGCGAGGACAGGATCGACGCGCAGGAGATGGCCGGCTGGCTGGACACGATCAGCTACGAGGTGATCTGCTCGCCGAGCAAGCGCGTGCCGCGCACGTATCTGCATGAATAAGGCGGACTGCCGCGCGGCGATGCGCAGGCGGCGTCTCGCGCTCCCGGCACAGGCGCAGGAAGAGGCCGCGCAGGCGGTGCTCTCGCATCTGCGCGGCTTTGCGCCCTATGCGCACGCGCGCTGCGTGGCGGCCTACATGGCCTGCCGCGGCGAGCTGAGCCTGATGCCGGTCATGGGCGACCTGCTCGCGCGCGGCGTCGCGCTGGCGCTGCCCCGCTGCACCGCGCCCGGCGCGATGACCTTTCACCGCGTGACACGCCTTGACCGGCTCGTGCCGGGCGCATACGGCCTGATGGAGCCTTCGCCGGGCTGCGCCGCCGTCGCGCCGGAGGCCATCGATCTGATGCTCGTCCCCGGCACGGCGTTTGACGCGTCGGGCGGGCGCATCGGGCAGGGCGGCGGCTATTACGACCGGTATCTCCCCCAAACCCGCGCGCTGCGCGTGGGCGTCTGCCACGGCTTCGCGCTGCTTGCGCGCGTGGACGCGCAGGCGCACGACGCGCGCATGGACGCGGTGATCACGCCGCACGGCATCACACTCACGGACGACCACAGGAGGACATGACATGGACGCTAAGAAGAAGAAAAAGAACAAACCGCTGCGCCGCGCGCAGCGCTGGGGCGCGCAGGTGCTGCCGATGGCCGGCAAGCTGGCGACGCTCCTGCTGATGATCGTGATCATGGGCCTCATGTTCAGCGCCCTGCAGGGCATCGAATCGCTCTGGCTGCGCGCGCTGCTCTCCGCGGTGATCCTCGCGGGCGTGCTGCTGCTGTGCGCCAACGAGGGGCTGAACAAGGGCGCGCAGGACGCGGCCGCCAGCCGCAGCTATGTGTCGCTTGCGGCCAAGGGCATCGCGCTCACCGAGAGGGAGGACGCCGCGTGCTATCACCCGCTCAAGCCCGTCTGCGCGTCGCTCGTCGTATTCGGCGTGCCGCTGGCGCTCTCGGTCGTCGTGGCCGCCTTCTCCCCGGCGTACACCTATGTGATGCAGGACCTGCCCACGTGGATGACGGAGTCCTATGGCTCGCGCGGCGACGTCTTTGCGCCGCTGGGCGCCTATACCGCCGAGCAGGGCATGACCATCATGGACTGGATGCGCATGCTCGTGCGCCTGGTGGAGATGCTCTTCATCAATTTCTTCAGCGATCCGCAGACGATGGGCCAGACGATCGACCGGCTCTCGCCGCTGTTCATCTCCCTGTATCCAATCCTCTACATCGCGGGCTACCTGCTCGGCCCGAAGATCAACCGCAAGCAGGAGAAGGCCAACCGCCGCGCCAAGAAGATCGCCGTGCGCCGGACACAGAAGAACAACCTCGTGGAGGAGCTCACCGGCGCGCAGGGGCAGGTACACTATGGCCACCAGAAGGAAGCGCACAAGAAGAAAGAGCTGATCTGACACCGCCGAAAGGAGAATGGCCTTGCACCTCAAAGCCACGCAACAACTCACGCTCGCCGCGCTGTGCTGCGCGCTGTGCGCCGTGTTCTCCCAGCTTCAAATTCCGCTGCCGCCCGTGCCCATCAGCCTCTCCCTGCTGGCGGTTCACATCGCCGGCGTGCTGCTGGGCGCGCGCTGGGGCACGGCGTCCATCTGCGCCTACGTGCTGCTGGGCGCCGTCGGCGTGCCCGTCTACGCGGGCTTCACCGGCGGCGTGTCGGTCCTCTTTGGCCCCACGGGCGGCTATCTGGCCGGTTACATCCTGTGCGCCGCGCTCGACGCCCGCCTCGCGCGGCGCTTCGGGTTCACCCGCCGCGGCCTGTGGCTCGCCATGGCCGCCGGCACGCTCGCCTGCTACGCGCTGGGCACCGCGTGGTTCATGTTCTCCACGGGCACGGGCCTGCTGGGCAGCTTGACCGCTTGCGTCCTCCCCTTCCTGCCCGGCGACGCGGTCAAGATCGCGCTGGCCGTGCTGCTGTGCCTGCGCCTGCGCGGGCCGCTGCGCGCACTCGGCCTGGGAGCATGATACAAATCGCCGCGGCATGAAGGGCTGCGGCCCCTTCACACGCAGATGTCCACCCACGTTGTCAATCAGCCGGTTCCGCTGCGCGGAACCGGCTTTTTGTGCCCGTCACAAACAAAAAGACCGGAGCGTGGGCTCCGGCCGGATCTGTCATCTATCTTCCTGAAACATTCAGCGCAATTCGTTGCTGAGCTGGTAGGTCTTCTTGAACTCGATGCGATAGTAGTCGTCCATCTGGCGGGCATTCTCCTCACGGCGGCTGTCATAGACGGCATACGCGACATTCACGGCGATCAGCGCGGCGAAGACGAAGATAGCAGTCATGGTTCATTCTCCTTTTTCAATTCAGGAAAGCTGGATTGTCGAGGCGGCCTCATGCGTTTCAACCCCCTCTTGTTGGTATCATTATAGCATGGCAAGTCTGTTTTCGCACGCTTTTTTTGCCGCCGCGCCAATTTCAGAGTTCGCCCCTTCTCCCTGCAAGGCGGGCGGCGAGCATTCGGCCTGGGCCGAATAAAATGACGGAATTTGAATCAAACGCCTTAGAAAAGTTCATTTTCAGCCGGGTTTGCTTCTCTTTTTTCTGCATTCGTTAAAAAGAAATTTTTTGATCTTTCCTGACTTTTGAATCGCCGGAGAAATGCGCGGCAAAATAGAATGGAACACTTGTTCCCTTTTTCCATTCGTGCTATAATAGGGCCGACATCACATTACGCAAGGAGGCGCACGCCGTGCAGCAGGGACGCTTTGTGCTCAAATCCCCCTTCAAGCCCCAGGGCGATCAGCCGCAGGCCATCGAGGCGCTCGCTCAGGGCGTCATGGACGGCATGCCCTGCCAGGTGCTGCTGGGCGTCACCGGTTCGGGCAAGACGTACACGATGGCCTCCGTCATCGAGCGCGTGCAGCGGCCCACGCTGGTCATCGCGCACAACAAGACGCTCGCCGCGCAGCTTTGCGCGGAGTTTCGCGAGTTCTTTCCGGACAGCGCCGTGGAATACTTCGTCTCCTACTACGACTACTACCAGCCGGAGGCCTACATCGCCTCCACGGACACCTACATCGAAAAGGACGCCGCCGTCAACGAGGAGATCGAGCGCCTGCGCCACAGCGCCACGGCCGCGCTGCGCGAGCGGCGGGACGTGATCGTCGTGGCGTCCGTCTCCTGCATCTACTCGATGGGCGATCCGAGCGAATACGAGGGCATGATGATCTCGCTGCGGCCGGGCATGATCATGGAGCGCGACGACCTGCTGCGCGCGCTGGTGGAGATCCAATACGAGCGCAGCGACATCGAGTTCTCGCGCGGCACGTTCCGCGCGCGCGGCGACGTGGTGGAGATCTTCCCGGCGGGCTATGAGAAGAGCGCGCTGCGCGTGGAGTTCTTCGGCGAGGAGATCGACCGCATCAGCGCGATTGACATCGTCTCCGGCCACGTGCTCATGACGCTGGCGCACGTGTCCATCTACCCGGCGACGCACTACGCCACGCCGCGCGAGGCCATCGACCGGGCGATCGAGGACATCGAGGCCGATCTGACGCAGCGCATCGGCGAATTCAAGGCAAACGGACAGCTCTTGGAGGCGCAGCGCCTGGAGCAGCGCACCCATTACGACATCGAGATGCTGCGCGAGCTGGGCTACTGCACCGGCATCGAGAACTACTCCCGCTACTTCGACGGCCGCCGTCCGGGCGACGCGCCCTACACGCTGCTGGATTACTTCCCGGAAGACTACCTCGTCTTCATCGACGAAAGCCACGTGACCCTGCCTCAGATTCGCGCCATGTACAACGGCGACCGCGCGCGCAAAGAGGCGCTGGTGGGCTACGGCTTTCGCCTGCCCAGCGCGTTTGACAACAGGCCGCTGCGCTTCCCGGAGTTTGAAGCGCGCATCGGCCAGCTCATCTGCGTGAGCGCCACGCCCGCGCCCTATGAGATGGAGCGCGCGCAGCAGATCGTCGAGCAGATCATCCGCCCGACGGGCCTGCTCGACCCCGTCATCGAGGTGCGCCCGGCGACCGGACAGGTGGACGACCTCTACGCCGAGATCGTCAAGGTCACGCAGGCGGGCTTCCGCGTGCTGGTGACCACGCTGACCAAGAAGATGGCCGAAAGCCTGACCGCCTACCTCACCGAGATGCACGTGCGCGTGCGCTACCTGCACTCGGACGTGCAGACCATGGAGCGTCAGGAGATCATCCGCGACCTGCGGCTGGGCGAGTTTGACGTGCTGGTGGGCATCAACCTGCTGCGCGAGGGCCTCGATCTGCCGGAGGTCGCGCTGGTCGCCATCCTCGATGCGGACAAGGAGGGCTTCCTGCGCAGCGAGGTCAGCATGATCCAGACCGTCGGCCGCGCGGCGCGCAATGCCGAGGGCCGCGTCATCCTCTACGCCGACCACATGACCGAGAGCATCAACAAGACGGTCTATGAGACGCAGCGCCGCCGCCAGCTCCAGCAGGCGTTCAACGAGGCGCACGGCATCGTGCCCAAGACCGTCACGAAGTCCGTGCGCGACCTGCTTCAAATCGGCGGCGCGCCGCAGGAGGCGGGCAAGCGCCGCGCGGGCGCGCCCGCCAAAGCGCTCAGCGAGGACGAGCTACACCTGCTCATCTGCGCCACGGAGGAGAAGATGCTCCAGGCCGCCGCCAACCTCGACTTCGAGCTGGCCGCCAAGCTGCGCGACAAACTCTTTGAATTGCAGGGCAAGCCGGGGATGGCCGAGGAGGTCATCGCCGCGCCCCAGCGCAAGCGCCGCCAGCGCAAGCCGGGCAGATACCTCAAGGCCTGACCGCTTTTTCTACTTCCACCCTTTGAAAAGGAGATCCCATGCAGGAAAACATCGTTATCCGCGGCGCGCGCGAAAACAACCTCAAGGGGTTTGACCTGACGCTCCCGCGCAACAAGCTCATCGTCTTCACCGGCCTGTCCGGCTGCGGCAAGTCGTCCCTCGCCTTTGACACGCTCTACGCCGAGGGCCAGCGCCGCTATGTGGAGTCGCTCTCCGCCTATGCCCGCCAGTTCCTGGGCCAGATGGAAAAGCCCGACTGCGACGCCATCGAGGGCCTCTCGCCCGCCATCTCCATCGACCAGAAGACCACCAGCAAGAACCCCCGCTCCACCGTGGGCACCGTCACGGAGATCCACGACTACCTGCGCCTGCTCTACGCGCGCGTAGGCGTCGCGCATTGCCCCAAGTGCGGCCGGGAGATCAGCCGTCAGAGCGTCGATCAGATGGTTGATCAGCTGCTCGCGCTGCCCGAACGCACGCGCGTGCAGCTGCTTGCGCCCGTGGTGCGCGCGCGCAAGGGCGAGCACGTCAAGGTGCTTGAAGGCATCGCCAAGCAGGGCTTCGTGCGCGCGCGCATCGACGGCGAGGTCTATGACATCGCGGAAGCGCCCGCGCTGACCAAGCAGAAGAAGCACACCATCGAGGTCGTCGTGGACCGCCTGATCCTGCGCCCGGACATCAAGGGCCGCCTCACCGATTCGCTGGAGACGGTGCTCTCGCTCTCCGGCGGCGTGGCCGTGGCGGACATCGGCCCCGGCGAGCGCGAAATGCTCTTCTCCGCGAACCTTGCCTGCCCGGACTGCGGCGTCTCCATGGAGGAGCTCGCGCCCCGCTCCTTCTCCTTCAACAGCCCGTTCGGCGCCTGCCCCGTCTGCTCCGGTCTGGGCGTGCAGATGAAGATCGATCCCGACCTGATCGTGCCGGACTGGACAAAATCCATCCACGAAAACCCCTTCAACGTCATGGGCTGGAACAGCAGCGAGCCCGGCACGCAGGCGCACATGTTCTTCGCCGCGCTGAGCGAAGCCTACGGATTCTCGCTGGATACGCCGCTGTGCGAGCTGCCCAGGGACGCGCTGGACGTCATCCTCTACGGCACAGGCGGCAAGCCGCTGCACATCGAATACACGCGCCCCAACGGCGACAAGCACGCGTTCAGCGCGCCGTTTGAGGGCGTCATCCCGACCACGGAGCGCCGCGCCGCCGAGACGACGAGCGAATCGACGAAGGCGTATTACGAGGGCCTCATGGCCCAGACGCCCTGTCCCGCCTGCCACGGCAAGCGGCTGCGCCCGGAGATTCTGGCCGTGACGGTCGGCGGCAAGTCGATCGCGGACGTCTCCGACCTGTCCGTCACCGACGCGCGCGCGTTCTTCGCCGCCCTCTCCTTCGGCCCGCAAAACGCCATGATCGCCCAGCCGATCCTCAAGGAGATCGACGCGCGGCTGCGGTTCCTGAGCGACGTGGGCCTGACCTACCTGACGCTCTCGCGCGCGGCGGGCACGCTCTCCGGCGGCGAGGCGCAGCGCATCCGGCTGGCCACGCAGATCGGCTCCTCGCTGGTGGGCGTGCTCTACATCCTCGACGAGCCGAGCATCGGGCTGCACCAGCGCGACAACGCGCAGCTCATCGCCACGCTCAAGCACCTGCGCGACCTGGGCAACCCGCTGATCGGCGTGGAGCACGACGAGGATACGATGCTCGCCGCCGACCAGATCGTGGACATCGGTCCCGGCGCGGGCGAGCACGGCGGCCGGCTCATCGCGCAGGGCACCGCGCAGGAGATCATGGCCTGCCCGGAGTCGATCACCGGCGCATACCTGAGCGGCCGGCGCGGCATTCCGATCCCGACGCAGCGCAGGCAGCCGTCCGGCTATCTGACCGTGCGCGGCGCGCGCACGCACAACCTCAAGCACATCGACGTCAAGATTCCGCTGGGCGTGATGGCCGTGGTCACGGGCGTATCGGGCAGCGGCAAATCCTCGCTGGTCAACGAGATCGTCTACAAGACGCTCCAGCGCGACCTCAACCGCGCGCGCACGCGCCCGGGCGAATGTGACGGCATCGAGGGCATCGAGCAGTTGGACAAGGTCATCGCCATCGACCAGAGCCCCATCGGCCGCACGCCGCGCAGCAATCCGGCGACGTATACCGGGCTGTTTGACATGATCCGCAAGGTCTTCGCCGCCACGCCCGAGGCCCGCGCGCGCGGCTACAAGGAGAACCGCTTCTCCTTCAACGTGCGCGGCGGCCGCTGCGAGAGCTGTTCGGGCGACGGCATCCTGCGCATCGAGATGCACTTCCTGGCGGACATCTACGTGCCCTGCGAGGTCTGCAAGGGCAAGCGCTACAACCGCGAGACGCTGGAGGTCACCTACAAGGGCAAGTCGATCGCGGACGTGCTGGATATGACCGTGGAGGAGGCGCTCGCCTTCTTTGACGCCTATCCGCGCATCAGCCGCAAGCTGCAAACGCTCTACGACGTGGGCCTGGGCTACATCCGGCTCGGCCAGCCGTCTACCACGCTCTCCGGCGGCGAGGCGCAGCGCGTGAAGCTGGCGACGGAGCTGAGCCGCGCCTCGACCGGCAAGACGTTCTACGTGCTCGACGAGCCGACGACGGGTCTG
The DNA here is from genome assembly GCA_944333055.1 of uncultured Clostridia bacterium. Taxonomy (GTDB): domain Bacteria; phylum Bacillota; class Clostridia; order Christensenellales; family Aristaeellaceae; genus Ventricola. Next base: position 45,358 of record CALVKT010000049.1, on the reverse strand, counting down.
CACATGGCCGACTGCGAGCGATTGGTGGGCGTGCTGCGCCGCCTGACGGCGGGCGGCAATTCGGTGCTGATCATTGAGCACAACCTCGACGTGATCAAGGCCTGCGACCACGTGATCGACCTGGGGCCGGAGGGCGGCGACGGCGGCGGCACGCTGGTATGCCAGGGCACGCCGGAGGAGGTCGCCGCGTGCGAGGCGAGCTACACGGGCCGCTACCTCGCCCCGACGCTCGCCAGGAGCCGCCGGGTGGAATATCTGGATTGACCTCTTGATGCCGCCGCGAAGCGCACATGGGGTCAAGGGGCCGAGGAACTCGCATAGTCGTATCCTTCGGATACTCCTTGCGGTTCCCGACGCTCCGCCTGCCTGCATCCGCCGCCGGCGGCGGCAGGCTCCGGTCCCCTTGCGGGGTTCGGGGCGGCGCCCCGAGCAGGTTTGGGCGGCAGCCCAACGTTCCCCTCAAGCGCGCAGCGCATCAGGAAAGCACATGCCGGAAAGCGACCTGCGCGCCCAGAGCGCGCAGCAGCGCCCACCGGCTGAGGCACAGGCAAACCGTATACAGGACAACGGCACCGTCCGCATGGTCGGTGCTGTTCCGTTATGCATTTGTTTGCTGCATGCGGTTTGAAGCAACACGGCGTGGCGCATGATTGCGCCTTCGGCGCGCCCTGCGCCATGGGATATTGGTGGATACGCCGGGCTGCCGCCCGGACCCGCTTGGGGCCCTGCCCCAAACCCCGGCAGGGGCATGATGCCCCTGCACCCCCACTTCGCTTCGCGGCGGCTTTCCGTGGCATCCGCATGCGCTCGGAAGCCCCGCTCTTTTCTTTTACACGCTATTGTGCTAAAATGATGAAAAACTCCACCGCCAAGGAGGAATCCGATGACGTACGTTCCCGCCGCCAATCGCTACGACGGCATGCCCTACCGCCGCTGCGGCAGGAGCGGCCTCAAGCTGCCCGCCCTCTCGCTGGGCCTGTGGCACAACTTCGGCGACATCACGCCGCTGGGCACGCAGCGCGAGATCCTGCGCACCGCGTTTGACCACGGCATGACGCACTTCGACCTCGCCAACAACTACGGCCCGCCCTATGGCGAGGCCGAGCGCAACTTCGGCATCCACATGCAGCGCGATTTTCGTCCGCATCGCGACGAGCTGATCATCTCCACCAAGGCCGGATACGACATGTGGCCCGGCCCCTACGGCGACCATGGCAGCCGCAAACACCTGATCGCCAGCCTCGATCAGAGCCTTAAACGCATGCGCCTTAATTACGTGGACATCTTCTACCACCACCTGCCCGACCCGGAGACGCCGCTGGAGGAGACGATGGGCGCGCTGGACGCCATCGTGCGCAGCGGCAAAGCGCTCTACGTCGGCATCTCCAATTACAGCGCGGCGCAGACGCGCGAGGCCGCGCGCATCCTGCGCGCGCTGGGCACGCCGCTGCTCATCCATCAGCCGCGCTACAACATGCTCGACCGCCGGATCGAGGACGGCCTGACCGACGTGCTGCGCGAGGAGGGCGTGGGCGCGATCGTCTTCTCCCCGCTCTCCGGCGGCCGGCTGACGGGCAAGTATCAGCGCGGCATCCCCGCCGACAGCCGCGCCGGTCACGACCCGCGCTACCTGAAGCCGGAGATGATCGACGAAACCCTGCGCGTGCGCACCGCCGCGCTCGCCGGAATCGCCCGGGCGCGCGGCCAGACGCTCGCGCAGCTCGCCCTGCAATGGACGCTGCGCGACGGCGCCGTCACCTCCGCGCTCATCGGCGCGAGCCGCCCGCAGCAGGTCATCGAAAACATCGCCTGCCTGAGCTTCCCCGCGCTCACCGCGCAGGAGCTGCGCCAGATCGACGAAGCGCTCGCGCTCGTCCCGTAAGGAGGATCGCGCCATGATATCGGAAACCTACAAGCAGATGCTCTCCGGCAAGTCCGTCATCCGCGAGCTGAGCGAGTACGCCACGGCCCGCGCCAAAGAGATCGGCGCGGACAACGTGTTCGACTTCAGCCTCGGCAACCCCAGCGTGCCCGTGCCCGCCGCCTACAACGAGACGCTCGTGCGGCTGATTCGCACCGGCGACCCCATGCTCGTGCACGGCTACAGCCCAAGCTTGGGCATCCCCGCCGTGCGCGAGGCCATCGCCGCCTCGCTCAACCGCCGCTTTGGCATCCCCTACACCGCCGCGGACATCTTCATGACCAGCGGCGCGGCCGGCGCGCTGGCGCACGCGCTGCGGCTGGTCACCGCGCCGGGCGACGAGGTGCTCACCTTCGCGCCGTACTTCCCGGAATACACCCCCTACGTGAACCTGACCGGCGCAAAGCTGCGCGTCGTGCCCCCGCGCTTCGCCGATTTCCAGATCGACTTTGACGCGCTTGATGCCATGCTCACCCCCGGCGTGCACGCCGTGCTCGTCAACACGCCGAACAACCCCTCCGGCGCGGTCTATGCCGCCGAGACGCTGCATCAGCTCGCGGACATGCTGCGCGCGAAGGAGCGCGCGTTCGGCCACGAGATCTGGCTCATCTCCGACGAACCCTACCGCGAGATCGTCTTTGACGGCGTTCAGGCCCCGTATGTCTCCGCGTTCTACCCGCGCACGCTCTCGTGCTATTCCTTCTCCAAGTCGCTCTCGCTGCCGGGCGACCGCATCGGCTACGTCGCGGTCAATCCCGAAAGCGGCGTCTCCGCGATGCTGGCCACCATGTGCGGGCAGATCTCCCGCGGCATCGGCCACAACTGCCCCGGCGCGCTGATGCAGCTTGCCGTCGCCCAGTGCTGCGACATGACCGCCGACCTCTCCGTCTACGAGACGAACATGAACCTGCTCTACGACGGGCTGACGGCGCTCGGCTTTGAGATCGTGCGGCCGGGCGGCACGTTCTACATGTTCCCCAGGGCGCTGGAGGCGGACGCGGCCGCGTTCAGCCGCAAGGCGCTCAAGTACGACCTCGTGCTCGTGCCGGGCGACAGCTTCGGCGCGCCGGGGCATGTCCGCATCGCCTACTGCGTGGACACGGCCAAGGTCGTCCGCTCGCTGGAGGCGTTTGCCCGCTTCGTCAGGGCTGAATATTGACATTGATAAAAAGATCAAATACGGCGCGAAGCGAAGAAGGGCGTCTGTAAAATCCCTGGGTTTTAGGGCGGCAGCCCTCACGTCTTCTATGGATCACGGCGTAAGCGGCGGGAACCGCAGCGGAGCGTAGCGACCATTGCGGTTCTGATGAGCCGTTTTCATCAAAAGTGCGTATGAGAGATAAAATCGCCGCTTTTCCGGCCGGAAAGCGGCTTTTTCCTAAAACATCCAATACAGTACTTGTATTTTCATATTTTTCGCACTATAATAAACGAAACGAGCGCTGACATTTTGTGTGTATGCCGATTGAAACGCCTTCCTCTGCCGCCCCATCAAGGAGGTACGCCGCCATGCCCGCCGGTGAAAACCGCCATCTGGATCTCTCCCTGTCCAACCCGGATCGCCTTTGCCCCGTGGCCAAGGCGCTGTCCTCGCCCGTGCGCGTGCGGATGCTCGCGCTGCTCAGCGTACGCGCCATGAACGTCAACGAGCTGGCCGAGGCGCTCTCCCTGCCCGTCTCCACCGCCGCGCTCAACGTGCGCCATCTGGAGGGCGCGGGCCTCATCGACTGCGAGATCCAGCCGGGCATACGCGGCGCGATGAAGCTCTGCTCCCCGCGCCTTGACTCCGTGCACATGCGCCTGACGTCCGAACCGCAGGCGGATGCCGGCGCCCTGACGCTGCAGCTGCCCATCGGCAGCTATTCCACGGCGGACGCCATCTGCCCCGACTGCGGCATGGTCACCGAGCGCGCGTGGATCGGCGAATCCAACGCGCCGCGCGTGTTCTATCACCCGGACCGCATCCGCGCGCAGATGCTCTGGTTCCGGTCCGGCGAGCTGGAATACCGCTTCTCGCTCGGACAGGTCGATCCCGCCCACGTGGCGTTCATCGAGTTCTCCATGGAGATGGCCGCCAATGCCCCGCTGCGCCGCAGCGGGCTGCGCAGCGACATCCACGTCGCGGTCAACGGCGTGCGGCTGGGCACGTGGAGCAGCCCCTGCGCCCCCGGCGGCCGCCGCGGGCGGCTCAGTCCGCCGTGGTGGAGCGACACGTCCTGTCAGTTCGGCGCGCTCAAGGTCTGGCACGTGGACGGCGCCCACGCCCTGCTGGACGGCCGCGAGATCTCCGGCGTGACGCTCGCGGATCTCTCTCTCTCCGCGCGCGATTACGTCTCCCTGCGCGTGGGCGTGGACGCGGGCAGCGAAGCCGGCGGCCTCTGCCTCTTCGGCGATCAGTTCGGCGACTTTGCGCAGGGCGTCGTCATGCGCGTGGGCTGCGCCGCCTGACGGCCTCGCCCGGCAGGGACGCAATCGGGCGCTCTCCGCAGATGGGAGAGCGCCCGTCTCTTTTGTTATCTCAGCTCGTCTTCGGCCAGACAGCCCACGGTCGCATCGCCCGTGAGCACGTAGCAGAACTCGCCGCTCACGCCGATGACCGTGACCGTGTCGCCGACGGCGAGCATCGTCACCGCGTCGTAGGAGTTCGACGGCCTGTCGCGCAGCACGACCGAGGGCGTACCGTAGGGCGACGTCACCTGCCGGCTCTGGCGCGCGTCCACGGCGCTGCCGTCGCTCAGATAATCGCGCATCATGTAGCCCGACACGCTGTTCGCGCCGCCGCCGATGACCACCTGCGCCCAGCCGTCGCCCGCGTCCGCGACGATCTCCACCTGCGTGCCGCTGTAAAACCTGCCCAGCGTCTGCGCATCGCGGCTCGGCGCGCTGCGCAGGTTCAGCCGCTGCGTCGGGTCGCTGCCGTTGTCAACAACCGCGCTCTGCGCAAAGGCCGCCGCAGGCAGCAGCGCCAGCAGCACCAGCAGCGCCAACGCGCCGCACATCCTCTTGCTTCCCATGCTCTCACCTCATCCCGTCTGGGAACCTGCCATTTCATCCCAATAGACGAATCAGGCGCCCCATTCCTTCCCGCGCACGCGAAAAAAGCGCCTCCCCGTATCCATATTGTACCACGATCCGCGCCCGCGCAAAAGGGGGAACATGCGCAAATTTCGCACGCGCCGCGCCGTCTCGCATTATTCATCTTGATAGGCGGGTCCATGGAAGTTTCGTGGATTTTTCCGGTTTACGCTTTCCCCGCTTTTCGGCTATACTATCTGTATTCTTCAGGGAACGGGCGCGGGACGGCGCCCGCACGCAGGAGGTTTGCATGAAGCTCTATCTGACGGGAGAACCCTGCAACCAGCAGCGCCACTGCTACTTTGTGGAGGGCAGCGGCGCGTCGTTCATTGTGGACTGTGGGTATCAGCGCTGCTACGCGGGCGATGAGCTTCCCCACCTGACCGTCGAGCAGATCCGCGCCGCGCGCTATCTGTTTTTGACCCACTCGCACGAGAACCAGTCCGGCGCGCTGGAATACCTGACGACCATGGGCTTTTCCGGCAGCGTCGTCACCACGACAGAAACCGCGCGCCAGCTCACCGTGCCCATCGATCAGCCGGTCATTCTGGAGGGGCTTTCCCTGCCCTACGCCAAGGCGTCCCTGCCCGGCGGCATCGAGCTGATCTGGGGCCGCAGCGGCCACTGCTCCGGCAGCGCGTGGTTCTCCATCTCCGAGGGCGGTCGCACGATCTTCTTCTCCGGCGACTATTACACCTCCGCGCGCGTGCACATGGCCGACCCCATCGAGGGCATCCACGCCGACCTCGCCGTGCTCGACTGCGACTACGGCCATCAGGCCGGCAGCAACGCCCGCGCCGATCACGTGGATGTGCTCATCCGGCTGATTCGGGAGGCGCTGGACGACGGCCGCCCCGTGGTGCTGCCCGTGCCCAAGTATGGCCGCGGTCTGGGCATCCTCACGCACATCATCGAGCGCCTGCCCGACGCGTACATCTTCGGCGACGCGCACTTCATCAACGAGATCAACCACCTGGACGCGTCCGCCATGTGGGTGCAGCCCGGCGCGCTGGACATCCTGGCGGGCGCGCCGGTGCGCCCCTATCCGGACTTCGCGGCGCTGGGCGTGTACTTCGTGAGCGACCCGCAGCTCGACGAGCCGCAAAGCCGCGCGCTGGCCGACGACCTGCTGCGCTACGGCGCGCGCGTCATCTTCACCGGCACCGTCGAGCCGCAGACGCGCGCCGCGCTGATGCTCCACGCGGGCACGGCGCAGAAGGTGCGCTACGGCGTGCACTGCACGCAGGACGACATGCTGCGCATCGCCGCGCAGAACGATTTTGGCAAGATCATCGCCTATCGCTCGGACTACGAGCCGACGCAGCGCGTTTACGACGTATGACGGACTTCACGCGAGTCCGTTTTTTTCATGCCTTCTTGGGCCGCCGCAAAGCGGGCCCGGACGGCGGCCCGGCTTCCCCGCATGCGCAAAGCGCCCGCAAAAAAGCCGAGCGTTCTGCGCGCCCGCAGGCGCGCAGAACGCTCTTCCTCTTGCTTTGCATCCGGAAACCTGCCCGGCGTTACGCGATGACATCCAGCACGGCCTGCGCCATGGCGTCCTTTTCGCAGACGGCGTGGTGGCGCACCGGCATCTGCGGCAGCCCGGCGATCTGATCCGGCTCGCGCGTGCCGGTCAGCGCGCTGAGCGCCGCGCAGCAGGCGAAGTCGTCCTTGCCCGCGACGGCCTGCGGCCCGCCGATCGCCTCCAGCACCGCCGCGCCGAACTTGTACGGGCTGGCCGTGGAGACGATCACGCCGGGCGTCTGATCGCCCGTCTCCCGCACGTAATCCCGCAGCACGGCGGAGGCGACCGCCGTGTGCGTGTCCATCAGATAATGCGACTCCTCCCACGTGCGCCGGATCTCCGCGCGGATGCCCGCCTCGTCCACGAAGCCCGCGGCGTATCTCGCCTGCAGCGCGCGCAGCACGTCCGCGTCCACGCCGTAGCGGCCCGTCTCCCTGAGCCGCGCCATCAGCGCCGCGACCTTCGCGCCGTCCCGGCCGTGCAGGTCAAACAGCAGGCGCTCCAGGTTCGAGGAGATCAGGATGTCCATCGACGGCGAAATCGTGCGATAGAACGCGCGGCCCGCGATGTCGTACACGCCGGTGCGGATGAAATCGCTGAGCACGTTGTTCTCGTTGCTCGCGCAGATCAGCTTGCCCACCGGCAAGCCGGCCTTGGCGGCGTAGTCCGCGGCGAGGATGTCGCCGAAGTTGCCCGTGGGCACGCAGAAGTTGACCGGATCGCCCATCCCGATCTTCCCCTGCGCCAGCAGATCCGCGTAGGCGGAGAAATAATAGACGACCTGCGGCACGAGCCGGCCATAGTTGATGGAGTTGGCCGAGGAGAGCACGCGGCCCTGCGCGTTCATCGCGCCGGCGAACGCCGGGTCGGAGAAGATCCGCTTGACGCCGCTCTGCGCATCGTCAAAATTGCCGCGCACGGCGATGACGTGCGTGTTGCTGCCGCCGGTGGTCACCATCTGCAGGCGCTGCGCCTGAGAGACGCCGCCCTCCGGATAGAACACGCAGCAGCGGGTGCCCGGCACGTCGAGAAAGCCCTCCAGCGCGGCCTTGCCCGTGTCGCCGCTGGTGGCCACGAGGATGAACACCTCGCGCGTCTCCCCATGCTTGCGGCCGCTCAGCGTCAGCAGGTGGGGCAGCAGCTGGAGCGCCATGTCCTTGAAGGCCAGCGTCGGGCCATGCCACAGCTCCAGCGCGTGCGCGCGCCCGCCCACCGGGCGAAGCGGCGCGACGGCGGGATCGTCAAAGCCCGTGCCGTATGCGCCCGCGATGGCCGCGCGCAGCTCGTCCCGCGTGAAGTCCGGCAGGAAGCGTGCGAGCACGAACGCGGCCCGCTCCTGATAGGACATGGGCGCGAGCGCGCGGATCTCCTGCGCGGTGAACGCGGGGAACGTCTCGGGCACGTACAATCCGCCGTCCGGCGCGAGGCCGCGCAAGATGGCCATGGACGGCGATACGGCGGCCGCGCCGCGGGTAGAAAGCATCTGCATAAGGAGCACCTCCAGAGATCAAAGTGCCGCGAAATGGTTGCCCCATTATAGCAGGAAAGCCGCTTTCCCGTCAACAACGGAAAAGCGGCAGGCCATATGCGGTTCAATCAGATCTGATACTTGCGGATGCACTCCGGCACGTTGGCAGCGTCTTCGCTGAAGCTGATGACCATGTCACAGCCCGCGTTCGCCACGAGGGTTTCCAGTTTGGCAAAGAAGTCGACCAGCGCGCCCGCATCGGCCTGCACCAGCTTGAGGAACGCGTCCACGTAGATCACGCTGATGTCGTAGTTGCCGGCGAGGATGCCCGCCAGGAAGCCGTAGAAGGAATCCTTGCCCTTGACGGCATACTCGCTCGCATCCACGAAGCGAACCTGCGGCTTGAGGCTGAGGGTATAGCTCTTATCGTCGTCCACAAAGAGCACATTGCCCTTGGCTTCCTTCACGGAAGCGTTTGCCATATCCAAAATACGCTTGGTCTTGCCGGAACCCTTCTTGCCAAAGATCACCTGGATCACGGTCAATCCCTCCCTTTCATGTGATTCTTGTTGTACACATTATAGCCTAAATCCCCATCCGTGGCTAGCCCTATTTTTACATGAATTTGAATTTTGCCGCCCCGGTCACTCGCGCCGCGCCGCTTTTTTCAGGGCACGACTTGCTTTTTCTGCCTGAACATACTATAATAAAACTGTTAATTTCTCCCAATGGGCATGTGCAGACGCCGCCGTCCGCGCATGGAAAGGAGTCACCGTCATGAAATGCTTCCTGCGCCTCCTCGCGCTGTGCCTGCTGCTGGCGCTGCCGGCCTGTGCCCTGGCAGACGGCGTCCTGCCCTGCTACTGGCAGCTGGAGGCCGTCGAGGTCTTCAGCCAGACCGACACCTCCGTCGGATCGGCCGCTGCCGGGACGAGCGCCCAGCCGCTGAGCGAAACCGATCCGGCGGTCATGGCCCAGCTCGCGCGCGAAACCACGAGCGTCTCGCTGGATGTGCAGCGCGCCCCCTCCGGCAGCAGGGCGCACGCCGATTACACCCTGTCCGGCATGCCCGCGCTCGTGCCCGGCTCCGCCTGCGCCCGGCTGACGGCCACCGCGTCCACCCAGGCCGAGCCGAACTCGTTTTATCTGTACAGCGCCATCTATGTGGACGGCCGGCGCACGCTGCGCATGCGCGACAGCGGCGCATGGGTGCATCGCGTGCGCTTCCCGCTCAAGGCCGAACCCGGCCAGGAACAGCGCATTACGGTCGACTGGCGCGAGATCCACCGGTTCGCGCAGGTGCAGGTGACCTACGTCTACCGCGCGCATCCCGGCGTGATGATCATCGACGCGCAGGGCGACATCGTGCTCTACGACCTGGACGGCAACGAGATCGACCGCATCCCGCAGACGCTGGAGGACATCCTGCCCGTCTTCGCGTCAACCGCCTCCGAGGACGCGGGCAGCACCATCTTCTCCGCCGAATCCCAGGAGGACGGCTCGCTGATCGTGCGCTTCGATCCGGAGAGCGGGCTGACGCTCGATGAGCTCATCCGCCTGATCCGCACCGCCTTTGAGGGCAAGGCGGACGCCTCGTCCGCCGCCACGGCCGTCTCCCCGCTCACGGCCGACGAGCACGACGCCATCCTCTACCTCGCCCCGGACGCTTCGCTCTCCGATGACGCGCTGCGCACGCTGCTGCGCGCCGCCTCCGGCGACGCCGTGAGCGTAGACGCCGTGCAGGATGCCGTGACCGCCGGAGACATCTCGCTGGCCGCCGAGGCCACCGCCACCCCCGCGCCGCTGACCTACGCCGAGCTGCGCGCCCTGGCCTTGCGCGAGGACCAGCCCACGGCGACCCCCGCCTTTGACGCGACCGCCGCAGAGAATGCGCAGGACGCGCAGGCGCTCGCGCTCTATGACGAGGGCGGCGTGCAGGCGCTCGTGCTCACCCCCGGCGCAGACGCGTCCGGCAGCGCGCTGCTGGAGATCATCGATAAACTCGCACAGGCCGGAGACCTCACGGCCCGCTTTGAATCGTTCTTCGGCGACGATGCCGCCGTGCCCGGCGTGGTCGCGCAGGAGAACAGCATGGAGATCGTGCCCGGCACCGAGACATCCGCCGGCCTCTACGCCGCGTCCGTGGACGACAGCGTGCTGTTGAGCATCCTGCCCGGCAGCGTGTCGGAGCTGCTCGCGCAGCTCGGCGATGCGCTCGTCGCGCTCAGCGCGACGCCAACCCCGACACCGACACCGACGCCGACGCCAACCCCCACGCCGACACCGACACCGACGCCAACCCCCACGCCGACACCGACGCCGACACCGACGCCAACCCCCACGCCGACGCCGACACCCACGGCCACGCCGACTGCGGAACCGACCGCCACCCCCACGCCGGCGCCCACGGCCACGCCGACCCCGACGCCGACGCCAACCCCCACGCCGGCACCCACGGCCACGCCGACCGCGGAGCCGACCGCCGCCCCGACCGCGGAGCCGACCGCCGCGCCGACTGTAGCGCCGACGCCGGAACCGACCGCCGCGCCGACGGAGGCGCCCGCCGAACCGGCGGACGAAACCGGCTTCCCGGCATGGATCTGGGCGCTGATCGTGCTGGCGATTCTGGCCGTCGTCGCGGTCATCGTCAAGGTGAGCCGCAAGAAGTGACGTGCACGGCCGGTCATTCCCTTCCATCTCACCGCGCGGAGTCGTATGGCTTCGCGCTTTTTTGTATGAAAATCCGCCCTTCCTCATACGCTGGAAGCGACGGCAACCGCCGAATTATGGGAGGGATGCGCTTGAGCCATGCCAAAGCACGATTTCCGGGCGCGATGGGTCCGGATGGCTTTATCTCCTGCTTTGATCACCTGCTGCCGGAATCCCAATTGCGCCGCATGCTCATCCTCAAGGGCGGGCCGGGCGTAGGCAAGTCCACGTTTATGCGGCGCTTGCACGCCCTGCTCAGCGAGGGGGATGCGGATACGGCGCTCTACTTCTGTTCCGGCGATCCGGACAGCCTCGACGCGGTCGCCGCGCCCAGGGCCGGCGTGCTCATCCTGGATGGCACGGCCCCGCACGTCGTCGATCCGATCATCCCCGGCGCGCGCGACAGCCTGATCAACCTCGGCGCGTGCCTGGACGAAGCGGCCATGCGCCCGCGCCTGCCGCACATCCGCGCCTGCATGGCGGATCACGCCGCCTGTACCCGGCGCGCGCGCGCCCACCTGTCCGCACTGTGCGCGCTCAAGCGGGACGGCGCCGCGGCGCTTGCGGCCTGCGTGGACGCATCGCGGATGGCCGACATGCAGCGGGCGCTCATCGCCGCCGTCATGCCCTGCCCGCGCGAGCCGCAAGGCGCGGCGGCGGCGGTGCCGGTCATCGCGGACGCCGTGACGCCCAAGGGGCCGCTCTGCCTGCTGACGGAGGGCGCGCAGCGCCGCATCATCCGATTGGCCCGGCACGCAGCCATGGATCTGACGCCCGTGCTGCGCGCGCTCAGCCGCGCCGCGCAGGCCGCCGGTTACGACACGGAGGAATACCTCGATCCCACGATGCCCGGCAGCCTGCTGCACGTCGGCATCCCCGCGCTCTCCACGCTGGTGACGACCGGCGAGGCGCTCTCCGCCGAGCTGACGTTCGACTTCGCCGCCTGCGTGCCCACCGGCAGCCTGCTGCGCCGCGAGTGCGCGCTGGAACAGACGCACGCCGCCATCACGCGCCACACGCAGCACGCCGTCGCGGCGATGGCACAGGCCAAGCAGCTGCACGACGAGCTGGAGGCCTTCTACGTGCCCAACATGGACTTTGCCCGCTGGCAGGCGATCTTCGAGGAAACCGTCGCGGGGCTGAAGGAAACCCTGACGTGAGGCCGCCGCGAAGCGAAGAAGGGGTCAAGGGGCGAAGTCCCTTGCGGGGTTCGGGGCGGCGCCCCGAGCGGGTTTGGGCGGCAGCCCAACGTTCCCTCAACATCCCATGGCGCAGGGCGCGCCGAAGGCGCAATCATGCGCCGCGCCAAGCCGCTTCATGCCGCACGCGGTAAATGACAACACATCAGCAAAGCACCGGCCTTGCGGTCGGTGCTTTCGCCGTGTATTCGGTTGTCTGTATGCCAGCCGTCGGGCGCTGCTGCGCGCTCGCAGGCGCGCAGGACGCTTTCTGGGGAACGCTTTCTTGGGGCGCTGCGCGCTTGGGATACGCCGGGCTGCCGCCCGGACCTGCTTGGGGCCCTGCCCCAAACCCCGGCAGGGGCATGATGCCCCTGCACACCTGCTTCGCTTCGCGCGGCTTAAAGCCACAACGCCTTATCCCTGCAACGGTTTGATCACGTTGCGATATACCCTTCTGAAGAAGAAGCTGCTCAGCAGCAGCGAGAACGCCTCCGCGATCACGAACGCGAACCACACCGCCGTCACGTCGCCCGTCACCCGGCCGATCAGATAGGCGCAGGGGATGAGCACGAAGAGCTGGCGCACCAGAGAATTGATCATCGAATAGACGCTGTAGCCCAGCGCCTGGAACACCGTGCCCGCCCCGATGCAAAAGCCCGCCACCGGGAAGCTCAGCGAGATGATCCGCAGCGCCGGCACGCCGATGCGCAGCATCTCCTCGGACGCATCAAAGATGCGCAGCAGCGGCTCGGTCGCCACGTGGAAGAGCACCGTGCCGCCGATCATGATGACAATCGCCGCGGTGATCGAGTAGCGGATGGCCTGCATCATGCGCTGTGCGCGCCGCGCGCCGTAGTTGTAGGCGACGATCGGCACGGTGCCGTTGTTCAGGCCGAACACGGGCATGAATACGAAGCTCTGCAGCTTAAAGTACACGCCGAACACGGCGACCGCCGTCGCGGAGAAGGCGATGAGGATCTGGTTCATCAGGAAGGTCATCACCGAACCGATGGACTGCATGATCACCGACGGCACGCCGATGGCGAGGATCCGGCGGATCATCGCGCCGTTTGGCCGGAAGCCCTTGAACGACAGCGGCACCTCCGGATTCTTGCGCAGGCACATCAACAGCCCCAGCCCCGCGCCCAGCCACTGGCCCACGACCGTGGCCAGCGCCGCGCCGGCCACGCCCATGGCCGGGAAGCCGAAGTAGCCGAAGATCATGATCGGGTCGAGGATGATGTTGGTGATCGCGCCGGCGAGCTGGCTGTACATCGTCAGCACGGTGCGGCCCGTGCTCTGCAAGAGCCGCTCAAAGAAGATCTGCATGAACTGGCCCAGGCAGCCCACGGTCACGATGGTGGTATACGTGACGCCCGCCTCCACGATCTCGGCGATGTCCGTCTGCGCCTCAAAGTACACGCGCACGCCCGTCATGCCCAGCACGATGAATGCGGCGGCGCAGAGCAGCAGCAGAAACAGCCCGTTGACCGCAGCCATGCGCACGCTCTTGTGGTCGCCCGCGCCCAGCGCGCGAGAAAGCACCGCGTTGAGGCCCACGCCCAGGCCGGCCGCCACGGCGACCATCAGATTCTGTACGGGGAAGGCCATGCTCAGCGCGGTCAGCGCGTTCTCGCTGATGCGCGCCACGAACATGGAGTCGACGATGTTGTACAGCGCCATCACGAGCATCGAGGCCATCATCGGCACGCTCATGCTCACCAGCAGCTTGCCCACCGGCATGACGCCCATCTTGTTTTCCTGATTTGCTTGTCCGTTCATCTCTTGGTCTCATCCTCTTCTTTCTTGATTTTTCATGCCATTCTGCGCTTCGCGCCGGTTTTGAATCGGCGGGCGCATGCGTCTTCGGCGCGCGCTGCGCCATGGTCCGGCCCCGACCCCCGCAAGTGCTTCGCCCCATGCGCCCCGACGCCTCGCAAACCGGCCGTCAGATCGACCGCTCGACGAGATCCTGCATCGACACGATCTCGCGCGCAAAGCCGAAATCCGGCCGTTTTGTCAGATACGCCAGCGCAAACGCGCAGGCCGCCGCCGCGCCCGGCAGCATCGCATCCTCGTCGATGTCAAACTGCGGCGTGTGATGGTTCGCGCCCGCGCCCAGCGCGTCGTTGCGGATGCCCGTAAACGTGAGCACGCCCGGCCAGAGCTTCAAATACGCGCTCATCGATTCGGACGCCATCCACGGCGCGCAGGTCGTCAGCGCGTCCGCGCCGATGTGCTGCGCGATCGCCTCGCGCGCCAGCGCCGCCGCGCCCGCGTCGTTGCGCGCCTCGTAGAGCGGCTTGCTGAAATGCGCATAGGCCGCCGTGCAGCCGTGCGCCGCGCAGGTGTGGTCGATGATCCTTCGCATCTCGCGCGCAAAGCGCTCGCCCGCGCCCGCCGTGTCAAACGTGCGCACCGTCCCGGCAAAGCGCAGCCTGTCCGGGATGACGTTCCCCTGCTCGCCCGCCTGCACCAGCCCCAGCGAGAACGCGAGCACGCTGTCCGGCGCGGCCGCGCGCAGGCGCAGCGCGAGCAGCTGCTGGTGGATCGCGCTGAAGCAGTCGATGGGGCTGTTCGCCAGATCGGGCCGGGAGCCGTGTCCGCCGCGCCCGTGCAGCGTGATGTCAAACCCGAACGCGCCCGCCATCGCCGCGCCGTCCGGCACCGCGATGCGCCCCGCCGGGATGTCCCAGCGCACGTGCGTCGCATAGCACGCGCCCACGTCGAAATGGCTGTCGATGTAGGGCAGCAGGTGCTTGAGAAAGCCCGCGCCGCCCTTCTCCTCGCCCTGCTCAAACACGAAGAGCACGCGTCCGGGCAGCGCGTCCCCACGCTGCGCCAGTGCGCGCGCCGCGCCCAGCAGCATCGCCATGTGCGCGTCGTGCCCGCAGGCGTGCATCACGCCGGGCCGCTGCGAGATACAGCGGCGCGCCGTGCACAGGTTGCGCTCGCTCTCCTCAATGGGCAGCGCGTCGCAGTCCGCGCGCAGCAGCACGCAGGGGCCTTCCCCCGCGCCCAGCACGCCGATGACGCCGCCGTCCGGCACGACGTGCACCGCCAGCCCCAGCGCGCGCAGCGCGTCCGCGAGGAACGCCATCGTCCGCGTCTCCTCGCCGGAGAGCTCCGGATGCGCGTGCAGGCGGCGCCGGTCGTCGATCATCCCGCGCATCTGCGGGCGGAGCATGTCAAGCGCGTTCATGGCGCAACCTCCTTCACGGTCAAACAGCATCGTGCCGTGTGCGCAGAGCAAGCCCACGCACTCGGCTCCGCCTTGTCGCCCGGCGGCTTTGTGCATCTCGTCGCGGCGCATGATGGCGCTGGCGGCGCGCCCCGCGCCGTGGGACGTCGGGGTGCGTTTTCCCGCCGCCCAAGCCCGCCTGATGAACAGACGCCGCTTCCCGGCAGTTTAAAGCATGTGCGCAAAAACCGAAATAGAACCCGGAAAAACCGGGCGATGTTTCTATCGTCCGGCATGATTCAATACGTCAGCAGATACAGCAGCGTGATGCACAGCCCCAGCCCAAAGAGCAGCAGGCCGTAGCTCATCGTGTGCGTCATCCTGCGCACGGCGGCCATCGCGCCGTTCCACCAGCCGGCCACGGCGCCCGTGTAGTGGTGCGCCTTGGGATGGCTGCGCCGCAGCGTGTGGTTGACCGCCTCGGCCAGACCGTCCGCCGCATGGCCGACCGTATCGGTCAGCGTGTTGCCCACGTGCACGCCCTCGGCGTAGTAGTGCTTCATGCGCAGCACCGTGCGCGCGAAGATCAGCGCCAGCGTGTCCGGCAGCTCGCTGAGCGCCTTGCAGACCACCGCGCCCGCAAAGGACAGCATCCGCAGGCACGGCCGGAAGACCTTGTCCTCAAGCACCGGCTCCGCGCCCAGCGTCATCAGCTTGCCGCAGCCCTCCAGCAACGCGCCGACAGCCGGGCGATAGATGCGCTCCTCGATGTCCCAGCCCTTCGGCCAGCAGTCCACATAGACGCGCACGCCGTTCTCCGTGCGCATCAGCCTGGTGCGGATCACGAAGAGGTAGACGAGCAGGCCGATGGTCAGCGAGATGATCGCGCCCTTGAGGTTGACCATCGAGAAGTAGTGGATCGCGTGCGCCGGCGTGCCCGCGTGCAGGAAGCCGCCCGCAAAGTCCGCGATGCGGTCCATGGTCGCGTTGGGCGTCAGGCCCAGCAGCGGCACGAGCGCCGCGCTCATCAGCAGCGCCGCGCGGCTCAGGCCGTTCATGTACGCCTTGTTGGCGTCGTAGAAGAGCTGCTCGGTCGGGTGCTTCTGCCAGAAGAGGCAGATGTAGAGCTTGGTCATGTACGCCGCGGTCAGGCCGCCGCTGAGCAGGAACACCCACTCGGCCAGCGTGTAGAGCATCGCCAGGCCGCCCTGCCCGCCCTCGGCGAGCAGGTGGACGTATTCCACGATGCTCTCGTGGATGAGCGTCTTGGAGACGTAGCCGGAGGTGCCCGGCACGCCCATCAGGCCCAGCGCGCCCATCAGGAACGCGGCGTGCAGCGCGGGCTTTTTGCGGCCAAAGCCGCGCACGTCGTTGAGGTTCAGCTTGTGCAGGTTCATGTAGACCACGCCGGCCGCCATGAACAGGATCAGCTTGAAGAGCGAGTGATTGACCATGTACAGCAGCGCGCCGCGGGCCGCCAGCGCGTTGTGGTGGCCCAGCAGGCAGCTCATGGCGATGCCCGTGAGGATGAAGCCGATCTGGGACATCGAGGAGCAGGCCAGCGTGCGCTTGAGGTTCACGGAGAACACGGCCAGCACCGCGCCGCCGAGCATCGTGACGAGCGCGAGCACGAGCAGCATGTTGCCCCACGCGGCGCTCTCGCGGAAGATGTTCGCGGAGACGGCGATGATGCCGAATACGCCGGACTTGGTCAGGATGCCGGAGAGCAGCGCGGAGGCCGGGGCCGGGGCCACCGGGTGCGCCTTGGGCAGCCAGATGTGCAGCGGAAACATGCCCGCCTTCGCGCCGAAGCCCACGAGGATGCACAGGCAGGCCGCCCAGAGCGTGCCGCGGTTTTCGCAGGCCAGCGCCGCCGCATGCAGCTCGGAAATCGTCAGCGTGTCCAGCTCCAGCCACAGCAGGAACAGGCCCATGAGCATCACCATGCCGCCGATGATGGCGACGGCCAGGTACGTCTCGGCGGCGCGCAGCGCTTCGGGCGTCTCGTCGTGCGCGACCCACACGTAGGACGTGAACGACATGATCTCAAAGAAGATGAACGTCGTGAACAGGTCGGCGGAGAGGAACACGCCCAGCGTCGCGCCCAGCGTCATCAGGTAGAAGAAGTAGTAGCGGTTGCGGTTGTGATAGTGGTGCGCGAAGTACTGGCGGCTGAGCATGCTCGTGCACAGCCACATCGCCCCGGCCACCAGCGCATACAGCGCGCGGAAGCCGTCCAGCTCAAAGCGCAGCCCCATGCCGCAAAAGCCGGGGATGCTCGCGCTGTACGTCGCGCCCAGCGCCACGCGCACGACGGCATACGCCGCCGCGGCGAACGTGATCAGGCAGGCGAGGATGACCAGCGCGTCGCGCCTGGCCTTGTCCCTGCGGCCGGTCATGTACGCGCACACCGCCGCGATCATCGGGAAAAAGACGAGAAATCCGAGCATCATACGCTTCCTCCCTTTCTCACGCGACGCCGGCGGCGATGGCCGACAGCATGGCGACGATGTCGTTGGAGAAGACGCCGCACAGCACGATGGCCGCCGTCAGCACGCCGAACGTCAGCTTCATCCTCCAGGTCGGGTCGCAGCGGCGGCCCGGCTCGATGCCGGCCGCGTCCTCCAGCGGACGGAAGAACGCGAAGAACGCCACGCTCATCAGGTAGATGGCCGTGAGCACCGCGGAGACGAGGATCGCCGCCACGCCGACGTAGCCCATGGCGTAGCCGCCGGAGACCGCCGCCGAGCCGATGAGCCACTTGCTCACGAAGCCCGGAAGCAGCGGCGTGCCCATCAGCGAGAGCGCCGCCACCGTGTACGCGCCGAACGTCACGGGCATCACCGGGCCCAGGCCGCGCAGGCTCTCGATCTGCGTGCGGCCGGTCTTGATGAGCACCGCGCCCGCGCAGAAGAAGAGCGTGATCTTCATGAGCGCGTGGAAGACCATGTGCGCCATCGCGGCGGTCAGCCCCTCGGCAGTCATCAGGCAGGCGGCCAGCACGACGTAGGACAGGTTGGAGATCGTGGAATACGCCAGGCGGCGCTTGAAGTGGTGCTCGCGCACGGCCATCGTGGAGCCGTACACGATCGTCAGGCTCGCCAGCAGCATCGCGATGTGCTGCGCCCACGTGCCGCGCAGCAGCTGCGCGCCGAAGCTGAAATACGTGACGCGCATGATGGCGAACGCACCGGACTTGACCACGGCGACCGCGTGCAGCAGCGCCGTGACGGGCGTGGGCGCGACGGAGACCGCCGGCAGCCACGCGTGCGCCGGGAAGACCGCCGCCTTCACGCCAAAGCCCACAAACGCGCACAGGTAGCCAAGGCGCAGCAGCAGCGGGTGCTGCCGGGCGAACGCCTCGGAGAGCACGCCGCCCATGACAAACGCGCTGCCCTCGCCAAAGGCCACGATGATCATCACGCCGATGAACGCAACCGCCGCGCCGAAGAAGGAATAGACCATGTACGTGTGGCCCGCCTTCACGCGTTCGGGGCTCGTCCCGTGCATGACCAGCGGGAGCGTCGCCAGCGTCAGGAATTCGTAGAAGACGTACATCGTCATGATGTTCGCCGCGGTCGCGATGCCCAGCGTCACGCCATAGGTGACGGTGTACAGCGCGAAGAAGTGGTTTTCGCCGCCCTCATGCTCCATGTATTCCAAGCCGTAGAGCACGGCCAGCGGCCAGAGGAAGGCCACCAGCCCCGCAAAGATGCCGCCCAGGCCATCGATTTGAAAGGCGATGGGCATGTCCTGCATGAGCATGAACGCGACCGACGGGGTTTCGCTGCGATGGATGAGGCAGGAGAGCACGATCAGGGAGGTGAGCAGCGTCACGCCCTCGACCAGACACGCGCGCACGGCGCGGCTTTTCGGCTTCACGGCCAGCATCACAAGGCCCGCGACGATCGGAAGAAATACCGCCAGGCACAGCATAGCATTTCTCCCCTTACAGGATCGCTGCCGCAGCGGTCGCAATCACGTCGATCAGCGGCTGCGCCAGCACGCCGCAGAGCGCCACGCCGACGGCCAGCACGATCATCGGCACGGTCATCAGCTTGCCCGGCTCCTTGTTCTCCACGGCGGCGTAGTCGTAATCGCTGCCCGGGAAGAAGCCGTTGATCGTCAGCTGAAGCAGGTAGGCCGCCGTCAGCAGCGCGGAGACGATCAGGATGACCGGCCCGGCGACGCCGAACACGCCCACGCCGGCCTCCAGCGCGCCGGTGGCCAGCTGCCACTTGCTCACAAAGCCGCCCGTCGGCGGGATGCCGATCAGGCCCAGAGAGGCGATCGTCCAGCACCAGAGGGTGATGGGCATCTGCTTGCCGATGCCGCGCAGGTCGCGCACGTACGTCTTGCCGGTCTGATGGATGATCGCGCCCGCGCACAGGAACAGGCCGTCCTTGATCGTGGAGTGCGCGATGACGTGCAGGATGGCGCCCGCGAAGGCGAGCGGGTGCATGCACGCCAGGCCGAAGAGCACGTAGCTGACCTGGGAGACGGTGGAATACGCCAGGCGCTTTTTGAGCAGCGGCTCGCGGTAGGCGAGCATGGAGCCCATGAGCACGGTGATGAGCGTCAGCGTCAGGAAGGCGTACTGCACCCAGGTGCCGCGCAGCGTCTCTACGCCCACGAGGTAGTAGACCACGCGGATGACGGCGAGCACGCCCGCCTTGGTGATGACGCCGGAGAGCACGGCGGACGCCGGCGCCGGGGCGACCGGGTGCGCCGTGGGCAGCCAGCCGTGCATCGGGAACATGCCGGCCTTGGTGCCAAAGCCCAGGATCACCAGGAAGGAGATGACCAGCAGCCCGCTCTGCGGCGCGCCGGACGCGGCGGCGAGGCCGCCGGGCGTGAAGGTGACGCTGCCCAGATAGTAGTTGAAGAAGAAGATGCCCAGCAGGCCCAGCATCGCGCCGAAGATCGAGTAGATCAGGTACTTGATGCCCGCGGCGACGGCCTGCGGCGTGCGCTCGTGCACGACCATCGGCACGGAGAGCAGCGTCATGAGCTCGTAGAAGACGTAGTACGTCACCATCGAGCCGGCGTAGCACAGGCCGATGAGCGCGGAGAGCACCGACATGAAGTAGAGCTGATAGCTGTGCTCGTGGCGGTCATGGTCCATGTAGGCCACCGCGAACACGCTGCTCAGCAGCCACATGACGCTCATGAGCACGGCGAAGATGCAGCTGAGCACGTCCACGCGCAGCTCCAGCGTGAGCGTGGGGGTCATGTGCAGCAGCGTGATGCCGGTGCCCTGCGCCGTGCACAGCGCGATGACCAGCAGCAGTTCCAGCGCCAGCGCGCCGCAGTTCAGCTTGGCGCGCAGTATGCGGTTTTCCTTCGCCGCGGGCAGGAACCAGACGGCGATGCCCGCCAGCGCCGGGAAGAAGACGGCCAGAATCATCAAAGCAGTCACGTTCTTATCCTCCTTGATCTCTTATGCAAAGCGCGCAAGGCCGTCGGCCAGCGCCGTGAGAAACGGCTGAGAGAAGAGTCCCATCGCGAGGTTGAGCGCGATCATGCCCACGAGCGCGGCCGCCGTAAAGGGGTTTTTGCGCACCGTCGGCGGGCGCACCGCGTCGCCCGGCTTCGTCGGGACGAACAGGTTGACCGCCGTACCCAGGAAGTAGACGGCGTTGAGCAGTGTGGAGATGGCCACCGCCGCCAGCACGATCGCCATGTGGCGGCCGCCGACGCCGATGGCCGCCTGCGTCAGCGTGACCTTGGTCATGAAGACGCTCAACAGCGGGATGCCGGTCAGGTTGATCGCGCCCAGCGCGAAGGCGAGCGCCAGCAGCGGCGAATGATAGAACGCGCCGCGCAGGTCCTTGCGCATGTGCGTGCCGCCGCAGGCGTCGTCCATCTCCGCGCAGGAGACGAAGAGCATGGATTTGGTCGCCGCGTGCGCCGCGCAGTGCCACAGCGCGCAGACGACGCCCAGCTCGCTGCCCAGCCCCAGCGCCGTGAACACGTAGCCGATCTGCGCGACGGAGGAATAGGCGATCATCATGCGGGTCGTCCTGGCGCGCACCGCGTGCACGGAGCCCATGACCATGCCCAGCACGCCGAAGATGAACAGCAGATCCAGCACGCCCAGCGAGCGGATGACATCAAAGCCGATGACGCGCACGTAGAACTTGATGAGCAGGAAGATGTAGCCCTTGGAGACGAGGCTCGAAAGCATCGCCGCCACGGACGGCGTCGCATTGGAATACGCGCCCGGCATCCACTTTTCAAACGGATACAGCGCGCACTTGACCGCCAGGCCCACCGTGACCAGCGCCACCACGACCGTCAGCGGCACGTGGTATTCGCCCGATGCCGCCAGTGCCGCCACGCTCTCACGGATATGGACCATCAGCAGGTGGCCGGTAATCGTGTAGAGCATGGAGATGCCGAAGAGGAAGAGGCTGGACCCCACGAGGTTCATGATCATGTAGCGCACGCCGGCCACGAGGTTGCGGCCCTTCTGGCGCATCATGATCAGGCCCGCCGCCGCCAGCGTGTTGATCTCGATGAACACGTAGGCGGTGAACAGGTCGTTGGTGTACACCAGCGCCTGCAGCGACAGGAAGATCAGATCCGCCAGGATGCAGTAGATGTTGTACTTCGTCGTCTCGATCTCGCGGATGGACGGCACCAGACCGCCCACAAACGAGAAGAGCATCACGAAGCAGAAGACCGTCATCATCAGCGCTTCCAGCACGCCGATGCGGATCTCGTTGCCCCACGGCGCCGGAAAGTGGCCCATCATGTACACGTAGCTCTCGCCGGTGCGCAGCGTGTATGCGAGCACCGCGACGGTCATCGCCGTGACCGCCGCGATCAGACCCATCGTCAGCACGCGCGCCTGACGCCCCTTGAGCACGGAGGTGACGACCGCACAGATCAGCGTGAGCAGGATGCACATGAATGGAAAATTCTGCACAAACTGCACTCAGACCTCCTCCTTTCCGGCAAGCGCGATCATTTCGTCCAGATTCAGCGTGTGATAGCGGTAATACAGGCGCACGATGAGCGCGAGCATCAGCGCGGAGACGCTGACGGAGACGACAATGCCCGTGAGCACCAGGCCGGCGGGAATCGGGTTGATGTAGGCCTCCACATCCTGCACGCCGTCCACCACGATGGGCGCGGCGCGGCCTTCGATGTAACCCTGACAGGCGAGGAACAGGAAGATGCCGGCGTCCATGATGTCCATGCCGATGATCTTCTTGAACAGATTCTTGTTGAGCAGCATGGTGGAAAAGCCGATGCAGAACAGGATGACCGCCGCCGTCTGCTCATAGTTGACAAGCAGGTATTCCATCTCACAGCTCTCCTTTCCTGAACACGGCGTAGAAGCAGTACATCGTGCAGGTGACGATGAAGCCGACGCAGATGTTCAGCACGAGGATCAGGCCGCTGGAGAGGATCGCGCCCGGCGTGCCCAGCGGAATGACGCTTTCGATGTGGTTGGCGCCCGTGTAGAAGGAATAGCACTTGCTCAGCGCGTAGGTCAGCAGCGCCACAAGCACGACGGTCTGATACGTCTTGTAGGTGAAGAACCGGCGCATCCTGGCAAAGCCGAAGGCCGTCACATACAGGATGAGGCCCGCGCCCATGATCGCGCCGCCGGAGAAGCCGCCGCCCGGAGAGAGATGGCCGTTGAGCACGACGTAGACGCCCAGAATCAGGATGATCGGCACGAGGATGACCGCCGTCTTTTGCAGGATGATGTCGTTCTTCGGCTCGTAATAGGTGTCCGAGTGCGGGTTGGCGTCCATCGCCTGCGCCAGCTGGCTGTAGCGCGCGGACTCCTTGTCCTTGCGCAGCAGGAAGAGCACGACCATCGCCGCCGTGAAGAGCACGGTGGACTCGCCCAGCGTGTCAAAGGCGCGGTAGTCGAGGATCATGCCGGTGACGATGTTCACCGCGCCTGTCTCCTGCAGACCCTTTTCGATGTAGCGCGCGGAGACCTCGTTGTTGATCGGGTGGTTCGGGTCGCCGAAGGCGGGCAGCACCGTGACGGTGTAGAGCAGCAGCGCGATCATCGTCAGGCACATGCACACGCACAGCGCGTTGTACATCCGGCGCGCGGCGGGCGCGGCCTTCTTCTCGGCCCACTGCGCCATGGCCGCCTCGATGCGGCGCTCCTCCTCCAGCTCTTCCTGCGCCCAGCGGATCTCCGCCGGGGAGCGCTGTTCCAGGTCCGGCGCGGCGCTCTGCTCCTGCGCGGCCTCCATCGTGCGCTCCAGCGCGCTCTGTTCGTCGTCGAGCCACGCGTTCAGGCGGGCAAAGACGCCCTTACTCTTCGTCATCGCGCTCACCTCCGAGCTGCTTTTCGCCATGCTTGCGGCGCACCTCGTTGCGCGCGTCGATGGCGTGGATCTTCTTGAGCGCCAGGAAGAACAGCAGGCTGGTGATGCCCGCGCCCACGGCGGCCTCGGTGATCGCCAGATCCGGCGATTCCATCGTGATCCAGACGATGGACATGATCATGGAATAGGCCATGTAGATGACGACGCTGGTCAGCAGATCCTTCGTGACGCACACGGCGATCGCGCAGACGATCAGAAACAGCAGCATCAGCTGGACGATGACGGTCATGCCTGCGCCTCCTCTGCCGCTTTCCCGGCCGCCTCGCGCTCATGGGCGAGGGTGTCCCTGTGCACGATCATGTATTCGTCGCGCTGCTCGTCGGTGAAGATCTCCAGGCGGCAGAGCAGATGGCTGGACACCGGGGAGGACAGCCACCAGAAGACGATCACCAGCACGATCTTGAGCCCCGAAAACAGATCCGGCGCGCTGATGGCCAGGCCGAGCATGCACAGCGAGATGCCCAGCGTGTCGCCGATGGCCGCCGCGTGCATGCGGTTGGCCGCATACTTGAAGCGATAGACGCCGTATACGCCGATGCAGCAGAACGCGAGGCCCGCGAGCACCAGCACCGCCGTCAGACAAAAGCGAATCCATTCCATCTTATTTCCCGGCCTCCTCTTTGCCCTGCGCGGCGCGTTCGGCCGCAAGCGCCTCCTCGTGCTTGCGCTCCTGATAGATGCCCGTGTACACCTTGCTCAGCAGGATGACCGCCAGGAAGCTGAGCATCGCGTAGATCAGCGCGATGTCCGCCAGGCTGCCCTCTCCCAGGAGCACCACCGTCACGGCGACCATGATGACCGTCAGCGTGCCGATCATGTTGATGGCCAGCACGCGGTCGGAGATGCGCGGGCCGAGCACGCAGCGCACGAGGCACAGCAGCGCCAGCACCGTCAGCACGGCCAGCGCAAAGGCCAGCAGCGCCTGATACGCCTGATCAATGCTCATTGCGCGTCTCCCCCTTCGTCTCTTCCTTCAGCATGCCGTGCCGCCTTTCCATGCGCATGAGCTTCTGCACGAACACGCCGTCGTCCAGCCCTTCCACCAGCGAGGCATCCAGCGCGTGCACGACATAGTGGCTCTCCTGCAGGTCGACGGTGATCGTGCCGGGCGTCAGCGTGATGGAATTGGCCAGCGCGACCCGGTGCCGGTTCTTGACCAGCGGCACGTCAAACTGCACGAGCTGCGGCTGCGGCTCCTCCTTGCGAAAGATCATCCGAATCACGGCCACGTTGGCCAGCACGATCTCGCGCACGAGCGTGCAGCCGTAGCCGATCGCCCAGGGGAGGCGCCTGACCAGCGTCCAGTCCACCTTCGGGCTGTAGCCCATGTACTTCCAGACGAAGGCGTAGGCCAGCGCCGCGAAGATCACGCCGAACACGCCGATTTCCGTCGTCCACTTTCCATTGAGCACGACCCACAACGCAAAAAAACAGATGAACATGGCAATCCCCCCATCGGCCGGCGCATCGCGCAATTGGCCATAATCCGCCGTTTTACCGTCTCATTTTAATCCCCCATTAAATAAATGTCAATTCCATCAGTACATTTTAACGTTCGCCTTCTCCGGCGGCGATATGGACGAAGTGTACAAAAACGCGCGCGGCGTCCTCCGCCGGATGCATCAAAAAAGGCGCAGCCCGAAGGCCGCACCCGCTTCAAAACCGGCGTCAACCGCCGCATTCTTCGCGCACTTTTTCCTGATACGCGTCGCGAATCTTTGCAAAATTTGCCTCATCCTTTACGCCCACGCGCTTGCCGTCGATCTCCCCGATGCGGCAGGTCAGCGCGCTGGAGCTGGAGAAGAACACCTCGTCCGCCGCCATCATCTGCGCGACGGTGAACGGCTCCTCGACCACCGGAATGCCCTGCTCCCGGCAGATCTCCAGAATATGGGCGCGCGCGATGCCCGGCAGGATCAGGTTGTCGCAGGGCGCGGTGCGCAGCACGCCGTCCTTGAGGATGTACACGTTGGAATGGGAGCACTCCGTCACGCGCTCGCCCCGGTGGAAGATGGCCTCCTCGCAGCCCGCCTCCATCGCGCGCTGGTTGGCCATCACCGCGGGCAGCAGGTTAATCGTCTTGATGTCGCAGTGCAAAAAGCGCGTATCCTCCACCGTGATGCAGCGGTACGTGCCGTAGACATCGCGCATGGCGCCCGGCCGCACCCAGGCCCAGATGCTGGGCGCGCCTTCCGCGCCGCTGTACGGGTGATTGCGCATGCCCACGCCGCGCGTCACCTGCCAGTAGACGAAGAGCGACTCGCCCTCCACCTGATCGACCAGCGACTGGATCATCCGCTTCATCTCGGCCTTTTCCATCGGGATGTCGATGTCGATCTTCCCGGCGCTGCGGTAGATGCGCTCGATGTGGTCGTCAAAGTGCATCGGCACGTGGTGGATGGCCATGGTCGCGTCGTAGACGCCGTCGCCGAAATAGCAGGCGCGGTCGTTCATGGGCACCGTCATCTCCTCGATGGGGCCGGTCTTGCCGTTGTAATAGGCGATGTTCTTGAGCATGTGGCTACCTCCTTGCTCTCAGGGCGCTTGTCGTCCTTTGCGTCTGCATGCTTTCTATCCAACCCGTTTCAATCGCAGGCTGCTGCGCAGCCCGCTCCGAAACTGCTGCTTCTTTTAGGGGGGAACGTCGGGCGGCCGTCCAAGCCTGTCCGGGGGGATCGAAGCCCGCCGCCAGCGGCGCAAGCAGGCAGGCGGCGCGCCAAAGGGCGCGAGGATGCGAGTGCCCCGGTTCGTGTGATCCCCGCTTCGCGGCGGTTTGACACTTTTCAGGCGTCCTTGTGCCCGTTGATGGCCCGAACCTCCTGCATCGCTTCCGCCCAGGCCGCGTCCTGAATCCGGCGCAGCAGTTCGGGCGCTTTGCCGCCGACGGGCTTGCCGTCGATGGTCGCGATGCGGCAGCACAGCGCGCTGGCGCTGGTGAAAAAGACCTCGTCCGCCGCCATCATCTGCGCGACGGTGAACGGCTCTTCGATGACCTCGATGCCCATCTCCCTGCACTGGGCGATGCGGTGCGCGCGCGTGATGCCCGGCAGAATCAGGTTGTCACAGGGCGCGGTCTGCAACGCGCCGCCTTTCAGGATGTGCACGTTGGAGTGGGCGCACTCGGTCACGCGCTCGCCCCGGTGCAAAATGGCCTCGTCGCAGCCCGCCTCCTCCGCGCGCTGCGTGTAGAGCACGCTGGGCAGCAGGTTGATCGTCTTGATGTCGCAATACAGGTAGCGCGTGTCCTCCAGCGTGATGCAGGCGTAGTCGCGATCCATGGGGTCGAGCATGTCCGGCTTGACAAAGACCCACAGGCTCGGCTTGCCGCCCGCAAAGCGATACGCGTGGCCGCGCATGCCCACGCCGCGCGTCGCCTGCACGTAGACCATCTGGTCGGGGCTGTCCACCCGGCGGCAGAAGTCGAGCACCATGGCGCGCAGTTCTTCAAAGGGCATGGGCACCTGGATGTCGATGCGCTGCGCCGAGCGATAGAACCGGCGCAGGTGGTCGTCGAGCTGGAGCGGCACGCGCTCGACGGTGAACATGGCGTCGTACACGCCGTCGCCGAAGTAGCTGCTGCGCTCGTTCATGGGGATCATCATCTCCTCGATCGAGGCGATCTTCCCGTTGTAATATGCGATGTTCTCCACGCCGTGTTCCTCCCGCGTCATGATATCCTCTATGATACGCTGTCCACGTGCATTTGTCAAACCCGGCGGCGCGCAAAAACCCGCCTCCCTCTCGGAAGGCGGGCTGTCGCCGTCAGGCTTCTGCGCAGGCTTTACTGCTTGTCCCCGGCGTCGGCTTTTCCGCAGGTCTGCGCGTGCTTGTCGCTGCACTCGTAGGCCCCGCACTTCTCGCACCATTTATGATCGACGTGGCCGAGGCACCAGTAGCCGCCGCACTCGGCGATGTGCTTCTGGTCGAACTTCTCCGGGCCGCCGCACTTCGGGCAGGAATCGACGCACTTGCCGTTGCCATGCTCTTCGCCGTTGCACTTGGCCGCGCCGCAGTACTTGCAGTACTGATGGTCTTCCTTGACGTACTTCCTGCCGTTGAGCCGGTAGACGCACGGGCGATGGTTCGCGTTGTTGCAGGGCGTCTCATGGCCGCCGAGCGTGCGATCGCACCAGAGCAGGCCGCACATGCGGCAAGGGGTGTGCGCGTTGGAACGGGAGCAGGGGTAGGTGTCGCCGCAGCCGCCCTGCGCCGGATCGCAGTAGTGCAGCTGGTCGCCCTGGCAGACCATGTGCTGGGGCACGGCGTTGCAGTACTTGCTGATGGGCTTGTCGTGGCTGTGCTTGCGCGCCTCGCAGGCGAAGTGGCCCGCCACGCCGCAGGCCGCCGGCGTGTGGCTCCTGCCGTCGCACAGGTAGTGGCCGTCATAGCCGCAGGGCGCGGGGTCATGGGTCTGGCCGTCGCTCACGCAGTGGCCGTAGCGCCCGCAGGCCGCCACCGCATGCGCACGGCCGTCGCAGGTGAAGTGGCCGGACGCGCCGCAGGCCGCGCGGGTGTGCACGGCGCCGTCGCAGACGCGGTGCGCCGCATTGCCGCAGGCCGCCGCGCCGTGCTGCCGGCCGTCGCACAGGTAATGGCCCGCCACGCCGCAGGCCGCCGGCGTATGGTGCTTGCCGTCGCTCACGCAATGGCCCGCCAGACCGCAGGCCGCCGGCTCGTGGGTGAGCTTGTCGCAGGCGAAGTGGCCCGCCGCGCCGCAGGCCGCCGGCGCGTGATCCCTGCCGTCGCAGTTGTAGTGGGCCCAGGTGCCGCAGGCCGCGCGCTCGTGGTTCAGGCCGTCGCAGTAGTTGTGGCCCTTCACCCAGCAGGACTGCGGGCGATTGTGGTTGAGGCCGTCGCGCGTGTGGTGTCCCTCCACACCGCACTCCGCCGGATAGCCGATCTGCGCCAGCGCGCCCAGAGGCAGAACCAGCATCAACACCAGCGCGCAGAGCAAACACAGCGTCTTTTTCAAGGCAAACTCCCTCCTCACGGTCGGTTCCCCAATGAATTGACCAGAAAAACTCTTTATATATTATACAATTTTTCCCGATATCTGTCAACCGATAAGGCCGGAAGCCGCGGAGATTTCGCGCCTTTGCGCACAAAAAAACCACCCGATCAGGGGGTGGTCCTTTCATCACCATCCGGTGAGGAAGTGGAGGCGCCATCCAGACTCGAACTGGAGAATGAAGCTTTTGCAGAGCTTTGCCTTACCACTTGGCCATGGCGCCGGTTTGGAGCGGTAGACGAGATTCGGACTCGCGACATCCACCTTGGCAAGGTGGCACTCTACCACTGAGCTACTACCGCATAATATGGTGCCTTGGGGCGGAATCGAACCACCGACACGTAGATTTTCAGTCTACTGCTCTACCGACTGAGCTACCAAGGCAGATATGGCGACGCGGAAGGGGCTCGAACCCTCGACCTCCAGCGTGACAGGCTGGCATTCTAACCGACTGAACTACCGCGCCATGATGAAATTGGTGGGAACAACAGGGCTCGAACCTGTGACCCTCTGCTTGTAAGGCAGATGCTCTCCCAGCTGAGCTATGCTCCCGGGGTTCGCCGCATCGCTTTCCCGTGTCGAGCGCGGCGACGAAGTATATAATACACCACGACCGGGCATTTGTCAACCGTTTTTTCAAAATATTTCATCCCGCGTCCGGCCGCCATGCGCTCATAAAACACCGGAGCCGCCTGCTTCTCATCGCCTGCAGCTCCGGTTTAAGGCATCTCTGTGATGATATTCCCTCTTTTCTTCGGTCGATCAATGGATCAATTCGAATCGGTTTGGATCAGTCATCGAACCAGCTTGGATGAACCTTTGAACCAACTTTCATCAATCTTCGGATCGCAGCTTGGATGAACTTTCGGATCAACTTCGTTCAATCTTCGGATCGCAACTTGGATCAACCTTCGGATCAACTTCGTTCAATCTTCGGATCGCAGCTTGGATCAGCCTTCGGATCAACTTCGTTCAATCTTCGGATCGCAGCTTGGATGAACTTTCGGATCAACTTCGTTCAATCTTCGGATCGCAGCTTGGATGAACTCTCGGATCAACTTCGTTCAATCTTCGGATCGCAGCTTGGATCAACCTTCGGATCAACTTCGTTCAATCTTCGGATCGCAACTTGGATCAATCAACGGATCAACCTGGAACAATTCGGATCAATCAATGGACCAATCTATTTGAATCTCGCACGCAACCGCGTGCGTCGGGAGCCCCGCTCCCCAGGGTCTTGCGCCCCTTCCCCTGTGTGAAGGGATGGACAGTCAATCGACGGCGTCTTCCGCGCCACTGGGATCGGTCCTCGCAGCGGACGTCTCTTCCTCCAGTGCCATCTTCGCGATTTCTTCCTCACTCAGCCCTGCAAGCGCGCCTTCATACATCTCATTGCCTTGCGCATCTTCATCTTCTTGCGCCACATTGCTCTCGCTTACCTGACCGGCTTGTGTTCCATCAGCGGTTTCTTCCCTGTCGGGCGCTGGGGTCACATCCGTCTGTTGGCTTTCTCCCGTCTCATTGACTTCCTGCGCGATGGTCTGATTCTCTGTGGTGATCGCCGCGTCGTCTTTGGCGCTGCCGGTGGTCAAAACAATCAATCCGATAACCACGATCAGCAGCACGACAAGCAGGATCACCACGCGTTGTATCGCCGGCGGCATCGGTAACACCCTTTCTTTTCGCGTCCCTCACGGCTCATTGAGGAAAGCGCCATGTCGTTGGGTTCAGGACCCGTCAGGTTTGGATTCTCACAGGTTTTCCAGTTCGATCAGGCCGCAGCCGCCGTCCTTGCGGCGATAAACCGTCGCTGCATTGCCTGTCTCCACGTTGGAGAACATGTAGAACGAGTGTCCCAACAGATCCATTTCGAGAATCGCGTCGTCCACGCTCATCGGCTTGGCCGCATAGCGCTTGACGCGGATGACCTTCTCGTCCTGCTCCTCAATGGCATCTTCTCCGGCCAACACCGGAGCCTCCTCCGCCACCGCAGGCTTCTTGCGAAGGTCACGTCCCAGACGGGTCCGCAGCTTCTTCATCTGTCTTTCCAGGACATCAAGGCCCTTGTCCAGTGCGGGCAGAGAGATTTCCCGCTCCTGATTTTCCGTACGTAGCGTGTGTCCGAGGTAGGGCATGGTCATCTCGACCTTGTACATGCTCTTCTGCTCGGTGACGCGTACCGTGATCACGGTCGCCTCCGGCGCTTCATCCTTGAAAAAGGCGTCCAACCGTTGGTGGCAACGCTTGTTCATGGTTTCCTGAATCGATACGGGGACATGCGCGTCTTTCATCACAAAACGTACGATCATGGGCTGGCCTCCTTTGCGGGGAAAATGCCTTTTGTCGGTCCTGGGGGGACGGGATGTTTCGTTGCTGCTTCTCCTTTCTGTGGCAACAGTATAACCGCTTTTGTGAGGCAATTCAAGCACATTCGGATGTTTTTTGTAAGGAATTAACAATCGTTCGCCCTTTGCAGCAGCCGGGCGTAGACCGGCAGCATCTGCGGTTCGCTCACCATGCCTTCCAGTTCCGCCACGTCAAGCCAGGCCACGGCGCTGTTTTCGGCCGCGCACACGCGCAGCGGCAGGCGGTCGTCCGCCTCAAAGAGATAGGAGACGTTCAGGTGCAGGTGGCTGCCCACATGCGCGCCGCGGCGCACGTGCGCCCACACCGGCAGGATCTCCAGCGACGCGATGCCCGCGCCGATGCGCACGAGTCCGGTGATGCCCGTTTCCTCGTTCGCCTCCCGCCGCACAATCGCCTCAAAATCGCGCTCGCCATCCGCGTGCCCGCCCGTCCAGGCCCAGCTGTCGTAAATGCGGTGGTAGGCCATCAGCGTGCGTTTCCTGTCCGGGCTGACGATGATGCACGAGGCCGTCATGTGCGCCAGCGCGCTGTTCCTGTCAAGCAGCGCGTCCCCTTCGCGCGCGATGAGCGCGAGCATCATCTCCTGCTCGCGCGCCTCGCGCCTGTCCCGCGGGCAAAAGCGCGCAATCGGCTCCGCCCATTCCGGCAGAATGTTCGGTTTTTGTTCGTTCATGCCCGTTCCTCCCGTCCAAAACGTGCCGCGCGGACGATCGGCGCGAGGTCGGCCTCGTCCGAAAAATCGATCGCGCCGCCCTCCGCTTCCAGCATCTGCGCCTCAAACGGCGTCCGTTCCTCCGGCGCTTTGCGCCGGATCCCGCCCATCAACGCCCGCATCATCAGCCGTTCAAACACGCCCAGGCTCTGCCAGCGCACGCCGCCGCGCAGGTGGAAGACGGCCACCTGATCCGCCGCGTCGCCCATGCGCGCGCGAATCTGCGCCGCAAGCGCCTCACGCACGTCCGCCTGCGCAGGGTCGTACAGCCCGCAGGTGAAGAGCACCAGGCGCTTGCCCGCCAGCTCGCGCGCATGCGCCTCAAAGAAGTCAAGCCCGCGGATCCTGCCCGCGTAGACCGGGCAGCCCAGCACGATCGCGTCGTACGTCTTCGCCTGCGCGATGCGCGCGTAGGCCGCCTCCTTCACCAGCGCGTCCAGCGGCTGCGCGATGCGCTCGGCATAGCGCTGCGTCGCGCCGTGGCGCGTGGTATAGAGCACCAGCGCGCCGCCCGGCCTGCGCGTCTTTCCGCTCAAAAATTCCATATTGGCCCCCTTCGCCGCACGTCACATCCGCGCCGCGTCCTGCTCAAAGCGGATCGCGTGGCGCGTGATCAGCCCCAGCACGAGCAGCAGCGCGCAGACCCACGGGGCCATCAGCGCCGCCAGCAGCACGTAGGGCGCGGGCAGATCGGCCACCTTCTCCCGTGGAGAGGTGATGATCACGCGCAGCGCCATCAGCTGCCTGAGGGCGTTTGCAAGGTTGCGCTTGATCTGTTCCCAGTTCATGCCATTCCCTCCTCACACCTTCTCCACGCGCACCTTCATGCCGAAGGCCACGATCAGCAGCGCCGTCACCAGCGCCAGGTGCACGCTCGCCAGCGCGGCGATTGCCGCCAGCCACACGGGCACCTTCGCAAACGTGCGCCCGCTGCCCGATACGACCAGACGCCCGCCCCACACGATGTTCAAAAACGCCTTTACATTGTCCATGTCCCGCGCTCCTTCGCCCGTCAGATTCTCGTGATGAACAGCTTGCCGCGCAGCGTCTCCATGCGGATGGGCAGGCCGCAGGCGCCGTAGCGGTTGGGGCCGAACTCGTTGACGATCTCGCCGCCCAGCGCGCTGCTCATCTCCGCGACGAAGCCGCGGATGTCGCCCGGCAGCGCCAGGCGCACGTCGCCGTTCATCGTGGAGAGGGCCACCTTCTTCGCCGGCGCGACGGTGCACAGCAGCGTCACGTCGCTGGAGACGGCGCTCACCGACCACTCGTCGCTCGCGCCCTCCGCGTGCACCTCGCCGGAGACGGCGTTCACGTCCACCTTGTTCGCGTCGCAGGAGAGGAACTGCCCGCCGGAGACGGTGCTCACGTCGATCGTCTCCGCGCAGGCGCTGATCGTCGCATGGCCGGATACCGTCGTCACCGCGATCTCCCCTGCGCGCCGCTGCACGTCCGTCTCCACGCGCACGCTGCCGGAGGTCGTGTTCACCTTCACGCCGTCCGCATCGACGCCGCCGATGCGCACGTCGCCGGAGGTCGTCGTCACCGCGTAGTCCGCGCCGTATCCGCGCGGCACGCGCACGGTGATGCGCCCGCCCGCCTTCTGAAAGACGGAGAAGAACGTCTTGAACACGTCCGGGTTCTTGCGGCGGATGGTCAGCGTGTGATCCTCAAACGTCACGACCGGCTCGCCGTCCACGTTCTGCGCGCGCCAGACCGTCTCCACCTGATCGCCGTCCGCGGGCACGATCTCCACGTCGTCGGCGTCCAGCTGGATGTCCAGCCGTTGCAGGCCAGCCGCCGGGAAGGCCTGCCGCCCGCTGACCGGTTCATCCGCGTCGCGCACGACGGCGTCCTCTTCCCCGGTCCGGCACGCAGCCTCGCGGATGACGTCCTCCGCCTCGCGGGCCAGCGCCTCAAATGCGTCCTCCGGCTCGTCGCCGGCCTGCGCCTCGATCGCCGCCGCCCGCTCCTCCAGCGCCTGCGCCTGCTTGCGCAGCGCCTGCGCGTTCTCGTGATCGCCCGTGACGTCCTTGATGTCCGCCTGCGCGCGCAGCGTCTCGGCCTGTTCCCGCAGCGCCGCCGCGTCCTGCGCCTGTCCCGGCGCGTCGGCCGCTTCGTCCGCCGGCTTCGCCTCGCGGTTCGCGTCGAAATCCGCCTCAAACGTGCCGCTCTCCTGCGAGAGCCGGTCGATCGCCTCGCCCGCCGCCTTCTGCGCGTCGCGCACGCCCTTGCGGGCCGCGCGGCCCAGCTTGCCCAGCGCGCCGCCCGTCGCCTCGTCCATCTGGCCGTAGAGCTTCTTCGCTCCGGGCAGAATCGCCTGCCCGAAATCGCCCAGCGCCGTGAACGCTTTGTTCAGCGCGTCGCTCAGGTCGCCCGCGCCCTGCGCGCTTTTCTGCGGCCCGGCCTGCGCTTCGGACTCCGCCTGCGCTTCCGGCTCCGCCTGCGCTTCCGGCTCGGCCTGTGTTTCCGGCTCTGCCTGCGCGTTCGGCTCAGCCTGGGCTTCCGCCCGCGTCCGGTTCATCTCTTCGAGCAGGTCGTACACGTCCTCCAGCGACGAGGCCACCTCCCGAAAGGCGTCCTCCTCGGTCTTGCCCTGCGCAATGGCGTCCTCATAGCGCGCCTGCGCGTTGGCCATCAGCTCGTCGCGCAGCGCAAGGTTGTCCGCCGTCATCTTCATCTCCGAAAAAATGCCGTCAATCATGCAGCGAATCCGCTTGTTCACACTCATTCCTCCATTCCAAAAAGCGCGGAGATCATCGCGCGGTACCGGCGCCAATCCGCCTTGTTCTCCTCATACAGCCTGCGGCCCGCCTCCGTCAGGCGGTAATAGCGCCTGCGCGCGCCCGCCTGCTCGTCGCCCCAGTAGGACTCGATCATCCCCGCGGCCTCCAGCCGGCGAAACGTCGTATACAGCGTCGCCTCCTTGAGCTGCAACTCGCCCCCGGACGCCTCCAGCACGCTCCTGCTGATCACGTAGCCGTAGCTGTCCCCCTTGGAAAGCTGCGCCAGGATGATGGTATCCGTATAGCCGCGAAGGATATCCGATGCGTTCAGCATTTCATCACCTCCGACGAGATACATTCTATCACGCAATACCTCTCCTGTCAATGTATCTCGGAAGAAAATTTACATCGTTTTTCAGGCATAGGAAAAGGGCCTCCTTTCGGAAGCCCTTCATGATTACAGGACATCGCGCGATTGCTTCGCAGCCGCAGCGGCCTTCTCCAGCGCCTTGAGGTAGTCGCCCACCGTGATGGTGCAGCCGGTCTTCAGGTCGGCCTCGTCGGGCACCATGGTGTGGCTGCCGTCGCCGCGGTCGAAGGTCTTCATGCCGAGCACTTCCTCGACGGTCTTGCCGATGCACCAGTTCTCCAGCGCCTCAGCCTGCTCAAACCACTCCTTGCCGATGGCGGACGCCTTGCGCATGCCGTAGTTCTCGCCCAGCTCCTTCTTGGTCTGCGGCTCCGCGTTGAACTCCGCGGCGGCGCCGGTCGCGTCGAACGCGCCCTTGGGCTGCACGACGTCGAAGCTGACGGCCGTGATCTTGCCCGCATCGTCGAGCGTCACGGCGCACATGGTGGTGTTCACGGAGACGGTGCCTTCCTTCTCGGCGGTCGCGGCGGTGACCTTCACGCTGGTCACGGAGCCCAAGCCGGTGGCGGCCAGCGCGCCGGTCGCCAGCGCCATCATCAGCACGGTCAGCATCGCAGCGGTGAGAATCTTCTTCATGATGATACACTCCTTTGTCTGTTTCCGTCGCCTTCAGGCGTCGGGACTGAGACGAAGTATACGCATCATTTGTGTCAAATGTATGGCTTTTTGAAAAAAATTTCACCAAGTCGCTTTTTCGTCCGAAAAAGGCGCGCCGGTCAGTCGAGCCGGTAGGCGTGGCGGCCCAGCCCGTCCCAGATGGCGGAGATGACCTTGGGCGCGCGGATGGTCGCGCCGGAAAACGCGTCCACGTCCGGGGCGATCTCGCCCGGCCTGTACAGGGCGCTCACGCTGGCGATGGGCTTGCCCACCAGGTAATCCAGCAGCGCCTGAAACTGCGAGGCAACCGCCTGCAATGCCGGCGAGGCGTCCTGCGCCAGATAGTCCTCGCCCGCGTATTGCAGCGTGCGATACGCCGCGCGCACGAAGCGCTGATCCTCGATGGCGAATTCGACGGCCACCTGCTCGCCGCCGTCCTCCATGTACGTGCCGCGGTACACGCCGTCGGCGTACGTCTCCGGTTCGGGCAGCCTGGTGGTGTCCACCAGCTTGTAGGGCCTGCGGTTGAGCCCGTCCCAGAGCGCGGAGATCAGCTTGGAGGACTGCATCGTCGCGCTGGTCACGGCGTCGATGTCCTCCACGATCTCGTAGGGATCATACAGATCGTCAATGGCCTCCACGCCCTTGCCGACGAGGTAGTCCGCCAGCTGGCGGTACTGGCGCAGCGTCGCCTTCTGCGCGTCGCTGGCGTCCTCGATCATGTAGTCGCCGTCCTTGTACTTGACGCCGCGGTAGACGACGGACTCGAACACGCCGTCCCGCAGCTCGAACTGGATGGCGATCTGCTCGATGCCGCCGTCATAGTAGAAGCCGCGGTATATGCCGTCGGGATACGCCTGCACGCAGGCGGGCGGCGCGGCCAGCAGCAGCGCCAAACACAGCGGAACGAGCCGTTTGAACATGCGCACGTCCTCCAAATGTCCGTCCGGAAATTGACAGGAATCCGAAATCATTTTACAATAAAACCGTCCGTCGTTCAACAACCTGTTTTGCGGAGGGATGCGCGTGAACCCCATCTTGATCGTAGACGACAACCGTCAAATCGTGGACATCCTCGTCCAGTACGTCAAAAACGAAGGCTGGCCGTACCTGACCGCCGCCTCCGGCGAGGAGGCGCTGCGCCTGTTTGACGCGGCGGCGCCCTCGGTGATCCTGCTGGACGTGATGCTGCCGGGCATCGACGGGCTGGAGGTCTGCCGGCGCATCCGGCGCGTCTCCACCGTGCCCATCCTGATGATCACCGCCCGCGACGAGGATGCCGACCGCATCCTGGGGCTGGACATCGGCGCGGACGACTACATCGTCAAGCCGTTTTCCCCGGGCGAGGTCATGGCGCGCGTCCGCGCGGCGCTGCGCCGCCTTTCCGAGCACGTGCCCGGCGACACGCTGGTCTCCGGCAGCCTGACGATCCACCTGCCCTCTTTGAGCGTCACGGTCTCCGGGCACAAGCTGAACCTCACGCGCAAGGAGGTCGAGCTGCTCTACACGCTGGCCGCCTCGCCGGGGCGCGTGTTCACGCGCGACAACCTGCTGACCATCGTCTGGGGCTACGAGCACGCGGGCAGCTACCGCGCGGTGGATTCCCACATCAAGCGCCTGCGCCAGAAGCTGGACACCTGCCCGCACGACGACTTTCTCATCGCCACCGTCTGGGGCACGGGCTATAAATTGGAGAGGAAACAGCCATGAACGCGCGCAGACCGTTCGATTCCATCACCGGGCGGCTCATGTGCCTGTTTGCCATCCTGCTGCTGCTCTTCACGCTGGCCGTCGGCCTGCTCTACAACGGCCTGCTGCGCCGCCAGTCGATCCGCCTCTACGGCGAGACGATGCAGCGCGACGCCTACGCCGTCGCCCAGAATCTCTCGGAGTTGATCGCGCCCTCGCGCTACGAGGGCCTGGACGAGACGCGCCTGATCGTCAGCGACGACTCGCTCACCCCCTACCTCGCCTTCATCGAGCAGCTCACCGGCAGCACCGTCTACATCGTGGACACCGCCCACAACGTGACCGGCTACTTCAGCGGCGTCGTGCAGACGATCGCCAACCCGCAGCTGCCCAGCTATCTGGAGCAGTGCATCGCGCTGGGCTTCATGGGCAAGACGCCGTTCATCCAGTCGCAGTCCGGCGGCGTCACCCACCTGACGACGAGCATGCCCGTGATGAACGCGGACAGCCAGGTGCTGGGCGTGGTGCTGCTCACCTCCACGCTGCGCAAGCAGGGCTACACGCAGGTGCCCAGCGCCGCCATCCTGCTCACCAGCCTGATGATCTCCTTTCCGCCGGCCGTGCTGCTCTCCTTCTTCCTCTCGCGCACATTCACCCGCCCCATCTCCGCGCTGGAGCAGGTCGCCCATTCGCTCACGAGCGGCCGGTATGAGACGCGCACCCACATGGCGCGCCGGGACGAGATCGGCTCGCTGGCGCGCTCCATGGACGTGCTCGCCGAGCGGCTGGAGGCCTCGCGCGCCCACGACGAGCAGCTGCGCATGCAGCAGCAGGCGTTCTTCTCCAACATCTCCCACGAGCTGCGCACGCCGGTGACGGTCATCCGCGGCTCGCTGGAGGCGCTCAGCGACGGCGTCATTCGCGGCGAACCGGCGGTTCGCGCCCGCTATGCGCAGATGCTCAAGGAAAGCCGCTGGCTCCAGCGGCTGATTCAGGACCTGCTGGAGCTCTCGCGGCTGCAAAGCTTCGATTTTTCGATGGACATGACCGACGTGGACCTCACGGAGCTGCTGGGCGACGTCGCCATGAGCGCATCCGCGCTGTGCGCGCGCAAGGGCGTGCGCTTCTCCTGCGAGGAGCCCACGGCGCGCTTCACGCTGCGCGGCGACTACAGCCGCCTGCGGCAGATGCTGCTGGCCGTCGTGGACAACGCCGTCAAGTTCACGCCGCCGGGGCGCGGCGTCCGCATGCGCCTGATGCCGGACAGCCCGACGCTGATCATCGCGGACGAGGGCGTGGGCATCGCGCCCGATGAGATCGACCACATCTTCGACCGCTTCACCCACACGCGCGACGCCTCGCGCGAGAGCACCGGATTGGGCCTGGCCATCGTCAGGGAGATCGCCCGCCGCCACGGCGTGACCATCCGCGTGGAGAGCGAGGCGGGCAAGGGCACGGCGTTCACGTTCGTCTTTCCCGCGGACACATAAAAAGCAGGACGCGCATCCTGCTCTTGAGGGGATGGAACCGTCCGACGAGGCGCGCCCTCACGCCTCGCCCGCCTCCACCGGCAGCTGCGCCGGGATGCCGCGGTGCTCGACCGGGGTGGAAAAGACGATCTGCGTGCGCGTGCGGCCAAACTGATGGAGCTGGTTGATGAACTGATCCAGCTCCTGCGTCGTGTGGAAGCAGACCTTGAGGAGCATCGAGTAATCGCCCGTCACGCAGTTGCACTCCATGACGTTGGGGCAGCGCTCGATATAGGGGTAGAACTCCGGCTTCTGCCTGGGCTCCACCTCCAGCGCGATGAACGCCTTGATCTGGTAGCCCATCGCGGCGGCGGAGAGCTGCGCCTGATAGGCCGTGATCAGCCCGGCCTTCTCCAGCCGCTCGATGCGCGCGCTGACCGCCGGCGAGGAGAGAAACACCTGCTCGGCGATCACCTTGAGCGGCGTGCGCGCGTTCTCCTGCAGGATGTTGAGTATCTTGCGATCGATGTTGTCCATGTGCAATCCCCGTTTCTCGCTATTTATTTCATAAAGAGGATATCACGTTTTTCATCGTTTGGCAAGCTCTCCCGCCAAAGAAACGAAAGAAGGCGCCTCAAAACAAGGCCAATTTCAAAGAAATGTCAAAAAATCGGAGAAAACGAAAAAATTTCTGTTGACAAGGCGAGCAGGATTTGATATAATCTTTCCTGTTCCGAACGGACAAGCACCCATAGCTCAGCTGGATAGAGCGTTTGACTACGAATCAAAAGGCCACAGGTTCGAATCCTGTTGGGTGCACCAGAACCGCTGACGAGCTTCGCGCCGTTGGCGGTTTTTCCTCAGCTTTCGGCTGAGGGCTTTTTTATATTGCCAAACAGGCGCGCGCCGCAGCCCATGCCCATCGGGCTGCGGCGCGTGTTTTGTTCCGCGGTTTTTCCGCATTTCCGGTCATTCTGATAAAATCCGGCGGTTTGGTCACAAACCCCTGTCAAATGCTCTCAAAGACGCGGCCGATTTGCTTTCCCGCTTTCATCGTCTTTTGCGCCCGGCTCAGGCAAACAGGTTGGCACTGAAACAACACCATTCTCAAACAGACTTTCTCGTCGCCAATGATTGCACCGAGTCTAAGTTACCTCTAAAACAACACCATTCTCAAACCCAGTTGCCATTACCTCAGGACAACACCAGTTCAAATAAGGCTTATGCCACCCCGTCCCCTTAAGGGACTCCGCAATGTGCGGCGACCTGTGAAAACAGGTCTTTTTTATGATCTTTTATTGTATATATCATACCAATCCCTCGTAGCTGCGTCAACACCCTCTCTTCGGGCAGTCACGCAGCGCATATCCTCACTCCACTTCGCAAAACAGAGCTGTGAATTCATGAAATCGCTGTGCAAGTCGGTTTGCGCAAGACCCATGCCTCTCATCTTTCTATATGATGGCGCGACGTCAGGTCAGCGCCCAGATGACGGATGATGCGGCAATGCGAAGAAGATATGCTGCACGAAGCAGATGGAGCACGATCAATCCTGTTCTGTAAACATATTGCTCCCGCCCCTCACGGTCAGATCACGAATTACGAATTTAAAGCACCTCCAGTCGCAGTGATCCTGCAACCGGAGGTGCTTTTCTTCACGCTTGTCCGTCTTTCGCGGAACACTTCGCCATGCGGCTGCGCTTTTCTATTTTACCGCGCCGTCATTTCCCGATCGTCTGCGCCTGCTCGGCGTGCTCCATCTCCTCGTCATCCAGCACGTCTACGGCCGTCTTACCCGTCTGCGCTTCCCACGCGGCGGTGATCGCCGCAAGCGTCTCGCCGTCCGCCACGCCGTGATCGGAAAGGCCGTGTTCCTTCTGGAAGCGCGCCACCGCGCCGCTCGTCAGCTCGCCGTACGTGCCGGAACGGATGCTGCCCTTGTAATAGCCCAGATCGCGCAGCTTCTCCTGCATGGCGATGACGTCCTCGCAGGGCTCCATGTCCTCGTAGAGCGTGCCTTCCGGGTAGAAGCGCTCGCTGCGCGCCCTGCCGCACAGCGTGCACGCACAGGTGCGCTCACCCCTGCGCGCGCCTTCCGGCTCGCGCGTCACCGTCCAATCGCCCCACACATGTTCCAGCCGGTCGATCTTCACCGTGCGCGTTCTGCCGCAGCGCAGGCAGGTCTGCTCGCCGGTGCCGGACGCCTTGCAGGTCGGCGCCTTGACCGTCACGGTTTCGCCCCAGTCGTGCCCCAGCGCGTCGATCGTCTCCGCCTTCTTTCTGCCGCAGGTCGCGCAGGTGTATTCGCCCCGGCCGTCGGCTGTACAGGTCGGCTCCCTGGTCACGGTCATCTCGCCGTAGGCGTGCGGCAGCTTGTCGATGCTCCGGCGCACCGTGCGGCCGCATACCGTGCACACGCCCTCCTCCCGGCCCTTCTCCGTGCAGGTCGGCGCCTGGGTCACGGTCATCTCGCCCGGCGTGTGCGGCAGCTTGGCCGTGTACCGCTGCTCCCAGTGGTCGCAGTTCCGGCAATAGCGGAACTGATGCCCCTGGCGCGTGCAGGTTGCCGAGGTCTTCGTCTTCCATGAACCGTATCGATGATCTTCCTCGCGCTCACAGGCGGCCTGCGCCGTGCCCGCCATCGCGGCCAGCAGCATCAGGCAAGCCGCAAAGACCCATCTTCTCTTGCGCATATGCGTTCCCTCCCGTGTGTCTTTCCCGTATTGTATCACACGCAGGCGTCCGTGCGCAACACGCCCGGCCGCCCGCGCCAAATGTTGACAAAAATTCAATCTTGACATCGGCGCATCCTGCTGATAGAATAAGCCTCAACTGATACCCCCAAATGCGTTTGAGCAGAAAGAGTACGCTTACCGAAACGCTTCAGAGAGCTGCCGGGCGGTGCGAGGCAGCAGCAAAGTACGTGGGCCGAAGTTCATTCTGCGAGCGGCGCGCTGAAACGGCAGTAGGCGCGACGGGTGCGACCGTTACATCGCGAAGACTTTTAAGCCTTACAAAGGTTCCGGCCGCAAGGCCGGTACGAAAGCAGAGTGGTACCGCGTTTTACAACGCCCCTGTTGAAGCAGGGGCGTTTTCATTTGCCCTGCTTTCCCCCGCGCGAGGCCGAAAATCGAAGCATGATCCCGAAGGAGGAATCCCTATGAAAAAGCTGCTTGCCGTTCTCATCGCCCTGACCCTGGGCCTGGGCACGACCGCCCTGGCCGCCGATTACACCGTCGGCATCTGCCAGCAGATGCCCCACGCCGCGCTCGATTC
Organism: uncultured Clostridia bacterium; assembly: GCA_944333055.1. Classification (GTDB taxonomy): domain Bacteria; phylum Bacillota; class Clostridia; order Christensenellales; family Aristaeellaceae; genus Ventricola. Next base: position 3,661 of record CALVKT010000049.1, on the reverse strand, counting down.
CGCCACGCAGGGCTTTATCGACGCGCTCAATGAAGCGCTGGGCGAGGGCGCCGTCGAGTTCCTCGTGCAGAACGCGCAGGGCGACTCCACCGCCTGCACCACCATCGTCAACGACTTCGTGACCAAGAAGGTCGATCTGATCCTGGGCAACGCGACCACCGCGCTGCAGGCGGCGGCCAACGGCACGTTCACCATCCCGGTGCTGGGCACCTCCGTCACCGAGTACGGCACGGCGCTGGGCATTGAGAACTTCTCCGGCCTGGTCGGCGGCAACGTGTCCGGCACGTCCGACCTTGCGCCGCTGGATGAGCAGGCGAACATGATCCTGGAGCTCTGGCCGCAGGCGAAGACCTGCGCCATGCTCTACTGCTCCGGCGAGCCCAACTCCGCCTATCAGGTCAAGAAGGTGGCCGAATACCTGACCGCCAAGGGCGTGACGTGCGTGGAGTACCCCTTCTCCGACTCCAACGACATCGCCTCCGTCGCCAAGGCCGCCGCGGCCGCGGCCGACGTGATCTACATCCCCACCGACAACACCGCCGCCGCCTGCGCCGAGGCGATCAACGGCGCCGTGCTGCCCACCGGCACGCCGATCATGGGCGGCGACGAGGGCATCTGCGGCGGCTGCGGCATCGCGACGCTGTGCATCAACTACTACGACCTGGGCGTGACCACCGGCAAGATGGCCGCCAGGATCCTCACCGGCGAGATCAAGATCGAGGAGACCGAGATCGCCTACGCCGAGAAGTTCTCCAAGGTCTACAACCCGGACAACTGCCGTGAGCTGGGCGTGGACATCGCCGCGCTGGAGGCTGCCGGCTACACCGCCATCGTAAAGGAGAAGCCCTGATGCTTGACTGGCTCAACGCCCTGCCCGGCGCCGCCGCACAGGGCATGGTCTGGGGCATCATGGCCATCGGCGTGTACATCACCTACCGGGTGCTGGACATCGCCGATCTGACGGTTGACGGCTCCATCTGCACGGGCGGCGCGGTGTGCGCGCTGCTCATCACGCGGGGCGTCGATCCCGCCATCGCCGTCCTCGCCGCGCTGGCCGCCGGCATGCTCGCCGGGCTCGTCACGGGCCTGCTGCATACGGCCATGGGCATCCCGGCCCTGCTCTCCGGCATCCTCACGCAGCTCATCCTCTGGTCGGCGAACCTCAAGATCATGGGCAAGCCGAACATCGCGCTGCCCATCCGCAGCTACGACCTGCTGCTCGCGCAGATCTTCACCTGGCCCTCGATCGGCTTCCTCGCGGCGGTCATCGCCGTGCTGCTCGTCGTGCTCCGCTGGTTCTTCGGCACGGAGCTGGGCGCGGCCCTGCGCGCCACCGGCAACAACCTGACCATGAGCGAGGCGCAGGGCATCAACACCGATCTGACCAAGGTGCTGGGATTGATGCTCTCCAACGGCATCGTCGCCCTCAGCGGCGCGCTGCTCTCCCAGTACCAGGGCTTCGCGGACATCAACATGGGCCGCGGCGCGATCGTCATCGGCCTGGCCGCCGTGTTCATCGGCGAGGTCGCCGTCTCCCGCTTCGGCCGCTCCATGTTCGTGCGGCTGCTGGGCGTGGTGCTCGGCGGCGTCATCTATTACCTCGTGTATCAGACGGTGATCTTCCTGGGGCTGGACGCCGATCTGCTCAAGATGCTCTCGGCCATCGTGGTCGCCATCTTTCTGGCCGTGCCCTATTGGAAACAGAAATACGGAAAACCGACGAGGGGAAGCCGACGCCATGCTTGAGATCCGACACATCACCAAGACATTCAATCCCGGCACCGTCAACGAGAAGGTCGCGCTCAACGACGTGAGCCTCACGCTGCGCGACGGCGATTTCGTCACCGTCATCGGCGGCAACGGCGCGGGCAAGTCCACGCTGCTCAATGCCATCGCCGGCGCGTGGCGGCTGGACGAGGGCCGCATCCTCATCGACGGCACGGACATCACCGGCATGCCGCGCCATCAGCGCGCACGCTTTCTGGGCCGCGTGTTTCAGGATCCCATGATGGGCACCGCCGCGGACATGCAGATCGACGAAAACCTCGCGCTCGCCATGCGCCGCGGCCAGCGGCGCGGCCTGCGCTGGGGCGTGCGCGCCATGGAGCGGGAGATGTACCGCGAGCAGCTTCGCAAGCTCGGTCTGGGCTTGGAGGACCGCATGCAGACCAAGGTCGGCCTGCTCTCCGGCGGCCAGCGTCAGGCGCTGACGCTGCTCATGGCCACGCTGCGCACGCCGCGCCTGCTGCTGCTGGACGAACACACCGCCGCGCTCGACCCCAAGACCGCCGCCAGGGTGCTCGCCCTGAGCGACAAGATCATCCGCGAACAGCAGCTCACCGCGCTGATGATCACCCACAACATGAAGGACGCCATCGCCTACGGCAACCGCCTGATCATGATGCACGAGGGGCGCATCCTCATCGACGTGCAGGGCGAGGAAAAGCAGAAGCTGACCGTGGAAGACCTGCTCGGCCTGTTCATGAAGAGCAGCGGCGAGGCCTTTGCCAGCGACCGCGCGATGCTCGCGTAAGCGGCGAAGGGACGAAGGGACGTTGGGGCTTTGCCCCAAACCCCAGCAGGGGAATGATTCCCCTGCACCCCCACACCCGGCGCATGCGCGCCGGGGCAGGACATGCAAGATGCGCATCAAAAAGAGGCTTTCCGTGCGGAAGCCTCTTTTTGATGTCTGATACTGAATTTCAATTAAAACACTTAATAATCCAATCTCTCCCTGAGATGGATTGGATTGTCTCGGCAGAGAGATTACATATCGTCTCGCATAGCCGATCTACAACTTTACTCAAGGAAGGAAATATCTGATTCCGAAAACCTCGGAGCCGTATTTCCTTCCAAATTTGTTCTATGGGATTCATCTCCGGTGTATAGGGTGGAATGAAGAATAGTTGAATGTTGGAAGGAACGCTCAGTTTTGCAGACTTGTGCCACGCTGCGCCATCACAGCACAAAAGGATATTCTCATTTGGATATGCTTCAGAGAGTGTTCTCAAAAAGACATTCATACACCCACTATCGCAGTTTGGCATAATGAGAAATTGACTCTCTCCAGTCAACGGCTCAATCGCCCCATATGCATAACGGTATTCACGGATATGGTGACAGGGTACACTCGGACGCCAGCCTCTTTTACACCAACAGTATTTCGGTTTGTTGATTCGACCGAATCCGGCTTCATCCTGAAACATCAAGCGCACTTTTGGCGTGTCCGATTCTTCCATTTTGGCTATGGTTGCTTTAATTTTTTTGAGGCTTCGATCGCCTCGTCGCTTGCTTTCCCGGGATGCTGAGATCGGGGCATGACTTTTCTCCAGCCATGTCGTTTCAGTACACGATATATCTGCGCATTACTTATCTTGTGCGTTACGGATTTTTGATAGGCGGTGGCTATTTCCTTGATATCTATCATTTCACCCTTTTCTGCTCTTGCCATAAAAGGCTCAAGAATTGCAGCTTCTTCTTCAAAGCTCATGTTTCTCCGGTTTCCCCGATAATGATTCTCTATAATTGCTCCGATACCGTTATTCACATACTGCGAAATGATATTGCTGACTGTTACATAGTGGTACCCTGTTAATTCAGAGATTTCTTTTAACCCCTTTTTTTCTGCACGCAAAACAAGCGCCCGAAGTTTTCTCTCGAT
>CALVKT010000048.1 GCA_944333055.1 uncultured Clostridia bacterium | reverse complement strand
TGCCGCGCGCCTTCTCTTCCGGCGCCTTGTCGATGTCGTCGTAACGCATCGCCTGCGCCTCGCCGAAGGTGGACAGCACCATCGTGATCGCAGCGGTCAGGGTCGTCTTGCCGTGGTCAACGTGGCCAATGGTGCCAATGTTGACGTGCGGCTTCGTGCGCTCAAACTTTTGCTTCGCCATTGGAATAACCTCCTCGATATTTCGGCTGACAGTTGTTTCTGCGCCCGCCGAATTGTCGGTGGTCGCGATGGAGCAGGTGATGGGAATCGAACCCACGCGATCAGCTTGGGAAGCTGAAGTTCTGCCATTAAACTACACCTGCACAGGGCTGTCAACCGGTTTATTCATCCCTTATTCTATCCAAATATCCCTGAATTGTCAATACGCCGGGGGTACATTTTTGCCACAAAAAGGACGCCCCCGCGCGCTCAGCGGCTGCGCTCGCGGATGAGCTTTTCGAGCTTGTGCTTGACCCTTTGCAGCGCGTTGTCGATGCTCTTGACGTGGCGGCCGAGCATGGCGGCGATCTCCTGATAGCTCTTGCCGTCCAGGTAGGCGGCGAGCACCTCGCGCTCCAGGGGGGAGAGCGCCTCGTCGATGCGGCTTTCGATGCTCACGTAGCTCTCCTGTCCGATGAGCAGCTCTTCGGGGTCGGCGCTGCGCCCCTCGGTGATCACGTCCATGAGCGTGCGGTCGCTCTCCTCCTCGTAGATCGGCTTGTTGAGGGAGACGTAGGAGTTGAGCGGAATGTGCTTCTGTCGGGTAGCGGTCTTGATGGCGGTGATGATCTGGCGGGTGACGCACAGTTCGGCGAACGCGTGGAAGGAGGCGAGCTTGTCGGGCTTGAAGTCGCGAAACGCCTTGAACAGCCCGATCATGCCCTCCTGCACGATGTCCTCGTGATCCGCACCCACCAGAAAATACGACCGCGCCTTGGAACGCACGAAATTCTTGTACTTGTTGAGCAGGTATTCCGACGCGTCGGCATCGCCCTGCTGGGCCAGCAGCGCGACCTCCTCGTCGGTCATGCCGTCGTAGTCTCTGTGCATCGCGTCCTCCTTGGCCGTCACTCGTCCAGCCCTTTTCTCATCCGGTCGAAGATCTCCCGCTGGTGCGGCGGCAGCCGGGAGAAGATGTCCCCGCGGGAGGGCTTGTCCGCCTGCATGTGCGCGCGGCCCGTCGTGCGGGTCTGCGTGAGCAGCAGCAGAAACTCGCGCGCGGAGACGCGCGTGGCGCCCCTGCCCATGGCCACGGTCTGCTCGATGGCGTCGCTGGTGGCCACGCGCACCTGCCGCCACCTGGGCGCGGCGGCGCACTGCGCCTCGATGAAGTTGTCCGCGCTCTCCGCGTGCCGGGTAAAGACCACCTCCACGCCGTGCACCATCGCACGCGAACGCGTCGCGCGGCCGGTGTAGTGGCCGTCAAACACGACGACGACCTCCTCGCCGGAGTAGCCCGCGTAGTCGGCGATCAGGTGCACCAGGCGCTCGCGCGCCTCCTCGATGGACAGGTTTTCCCGCTGGGGCACATCCCATGCGCCGATGACGTTGTAGCCGTCCACCAGCAGCAGCGGCCGCATCGCTCACGCCCTCGCGCCGGCCACGGCGTAGAGCAGGATGCCCGCCGCCACGGAGGCGTTGAGCGAGTCGATGTGGCCCCTGATGGGCAGGGAGACGATCTTGTCGCAGCTTTGCGCCACGAGCTTGGACATCCCCTCGCCCTCCGAGCCGATGACGATCGCCGCCGGGCCGGAGAAGTTCACGCGGCGGTAATCCTCGCCGTCCATCGCCGCGCCGTAGATCCAGATGCCTTCCTTCTTGAGCCGCTCGATCGCGCGGGTGAGGTTCACCTCGCGCGCCACCGGCATGTATTCCACCGCGCCCGCGCTCGCCTTCACGGCGGCCGGGGTCAGGCCCACGGCGCGGCGCTCCGGGATGATGACGCCGTGCGCGCCGGCGCACTCCGCGCTGCGGATGATCGCGCCCAGGTTGTGCGGGTCGGTCACGCCGTCCAGGATGACCAGCAGCGGCGCTTCCCCGCGCTCGCGGGCCAGGGCCAGCATGTCCTCCACCGTCCTGTAGGCGTAGGCGCTGGCCACGGCGATGAGGCCCTGATGGTTGGGCGCCATCTGGTCGAGCTTCGCGCGATCGACCTCCTGCACCACCACGCGCGCCTCGCGCGCCATCGCCACGATCTCGCGCGCAGAACCGATCAGTTCGCCCCGCGCCACCAGCAGCTTTTCGATGTCCCGCCCGGCGCGCAGCGCCTCGCGGATCGGGTTGCGGCCCACCAGCAGGTTGTCCGCCGTCTCCATGGCCGGCCGCTCCTGGCGGCGCATCGGGCGCTCCTCGCGCCGCGCCGGACGCTCGCCGTAGTTCCTGCGCTCGCCCGGCTCCCGGCGCTCGCCGCAGTCCCTGCGCTCGTCGTAATTCCTGCGTTCGCCCGGCTCCCGGCGTTCGCCATAATTCCTGCGCTCGCCGTGTGCCTTGCGCTCGCCGTACTCGCGCCGCTCGCCGTATGCCTTGCGCTCGCCGTATGCCCTGCGCTCCGCCTCCACGGCGCGCTCGCCGTCGCGGGCTGGGCGGCGGGTCAGCGCGTCGTCGCGCCAGTCGTCGCGCTTGCTGCGCGGCTTCTTCGTAAACTGATCGTAGTATGCCATGATCTTGCTCCTTCTTTCTGCCGCTTACAGGGCAGCGTGTCTCTCTCTGATCTCCCCGGCGCGGCCGCAGGAGGCGGCGCCCTCCGGGCATGCGCCGCGCAGGCAGGCGGGCCCGGCGTTTGCAAAGAGCGCGGGCGCGGCCTTGCGGCAGGCGGCGAGCATCTGCCAGGCCATCTCGCGGATCTCCCACTGGGCGCGGTTGCAGCAGCGCAGCTCAAAAAAGTGCATCAGCTCGCGGGCGTTCATCGTCAGCAGCAGGCGCGTGGCCGCCGCGTTGGGCAGCACGAAGCGCGCATCCTGATTGGCCGCCTCCTTCGCCCCGCCCAGTTTTTCCTGCCATTGGCAATACCATGCGTGAATCGTGTCCATCTGGCGGATAAATTCCGCCTCCTCCTGCGCGCCCAGCGCGGAAATGGACGGCGGGATCACGTAATCAAAGCCGCCGGCCATGGAGACGTAGCGCTGGCTCTGCACGGAGAAGCTGGCGATGCGGTGGCGCGTGAGCTGGGCGAGCAGCGCGCGGCTGACGCCCTCCACGGCGAACGTGAAGCTCGCGTGCTCGGTCACGGAGAGGTGGCCGCGCGCCATCACGCCGGCGATGTACTTCTGCTGATCCGTCGTCTCCACGCGCTCGCGCAGCGCGGAAAGATCGGCCTGCGCGTAGCACAGCCGCGCGCCCAGCGCCACGACCTCGTCGGGATCGGGCGTCGCGCGCAGCAGTTCGACCTTCAGGGTTGCTTTTGCCATATGTCCTCCGTGCGCGTGAGCGCAAGCCTGATGAGTGTATCCAGCCGCTGCGTCCGGCCGGACAGATACAGATAGCCCCAGAGCGCTTCCAGCCCCGTGGCCAGCGCGTAATCGCCGGGCGCGGCGTGCCTGGGCGCGGCGTGCCTGGCCTGGCTGTTGCGGCCACGGCGCGCGACATCGGCCTCCTCCGGCGTCAGCTCGCCCTCGATGCGGGCGAACATCTGCGCCTGTGCGGCGGCGCTGACCATGCGCACCGCCTGCTTGTGCATCTTGCCGACGCTCATCCCGCGGGCGAGCAGCATGCTGCGCACGTACAGATCGTGCACCGTATCGCCGACGTAGGCCATTTGCAGGGGATTGAGTTCGCGAAGATCGCGCGCGGCGAACGCGTCGTGCGCCGCGCCTAATGCCTCCTGAAGCAAAGGGTCACTTCCTTCTGCTTGTCCTCAACATGGCGGATGCCGCCATTTTCAGATACAGTATACCACCAAAGAAAAAAAAAGGGAAGTCCTTCATCACGATGTCCATCCCGCTTCAAACCGCCGCGAAGCGAAGCGGGGTGCAGGGGCATCATGCCCCTGCCGGGGCTTGGGGCGGCAGCCCCAACGTTCCCCTCATCGCGCAGCGCACAAAAACCGTATAGGAGAAAGCATCCTGCGCGCCGCGCGCGCAGCAGCGCCCATCGCTTATCCGCCCTGCCGCGTCAGGCGCGGGACGGCCAACGCCGCATACGGCGCGACGCCCGGAAGGTTTGCCTGCCGGGCGTCGGTCTGTTCTGATGAATCGCATGTTCAGCCCGCTCTTGTCCCCCTTGTGCAAAGGCACTGGCTTGCGGAGCATGACTGGGGGATTGTGTCGCCCCAGCGCGCCAGAAAGGGGGTTCACGGCGGCTTGAAGCCGCTCAGCGTGGCGCAGCGCCTTCGGCGCGCCCTGCGCCATGGAACGTTGGGGAACGCTGGGCTGCCGCCCAGACCCGCTTGGGGCGTTGCCCCAAACCCCACTGGGGGAGATGATCTCCCCCAGACCCCCACACTTCGCTTCGCGGCGGCTTCAAGCGTGTTTTTCCTTATTCCCCCGTCGGCTCATCGCTGCGGTCGACGGCGGGCAAGGGCTCCGGCTTCTCCCCGTTGAGCGTCTGCCAGTCGAGCAAGCCCTGCACGATGCTCTGCGCAACCTGCTCTCGATACGCCTCCTGCAACAGCTTCTGCTCCTCCTCCCGGTTGGAGAGAAACCCGCACTCCACCAGCGCGCTGGGCACGCCCAGCGTCAGGATGTAGTAGTCCCCGCCCAGCGCCGGGCGGTTCTTGCTCGGCTTGAGCCCCTCGATCATCGCGCCCTGGATCGCGCCGGCCAGCAGCCGCCCCGCCTGGCACTGCTCGCGATAGAACACCTGCGGCCCGCTCTCGCTGCGCCCCGCGTATTCGTTCATGTGGATGGAGAGCACCACGTCCGCCTCGTTCATGCGGATGAGCGCCGCCCGGCGCTGCATGTCCTGCAATTTCCTGCGGATCGGCGGGTTCTCGTCGCACAGCGCGTAGTCGCCCGTGCGCGTCATCACCACATCCGCGCCCTGTGCGCGCAGCAGCCGCTCCACGCGCCGGGCCACGTCGAGGTTGAGTCCCTTCTCCGGCACGCCGCTCACCCGGCCCACCGCGCCGCCGTCGTATCCGCCGTGCCCCGCGTCCACCGCCACCGTCATCCCGCGCAGCGGCCCCGGCGCGGCCGTCGCCTGCGCGCCCTGCTGCGCAAACGCGCGAATCGCGCTGTCCCCCGCCGCCAGCAGCAGCGTCAGCGTGCACAGCGCCGTCACCCCCAGCAGCATGCCCGCGTACACGCGCGTGCGGTCGCCCTTCCTGCCCACAGCCCCACATCCTCCCGCCTCTTGATATGCAGGCATATGCGCGCGCCCCGCGCATCATGTCCTGATGATGGCGAAAAAATGGCTATGTCTTCACAATCTTCATTTTCTCAGGATTAAATGTTACAATTCTTTTTCACGTTTTTCCACGGCTCTCCACAGGTTATCCACAGTTTTCCACACAGGTTATCCCCATCGGTTTTTGTAGAACCGGTGGGGATTTTCGCGGTTTCAGCGGAGTTATCCACATTTGTCCACAGGCTTTTTCCGTTTACCTGTGGATAATTATGAATAATTCATGTTTTCCACAATCGAACAGATATGACAAAACTGCGCAAACTTATTACAAATATGTAATAAATTGAACGCAGTTTTGTCAAATTGTACAAGCCGGACCGGGCGAAACCGTTCGCCTTACACGAGGCGAAGCGAAGGGCAGGCGTTGAGATCGAGCCCGGCGGTCTCCCCGCGCATGAGCCGGTAGAAGCCCGCCGCGCCGATCATCGCGGCGTTGTCCGTGCACAGGATGGGCGGGGGCATCATCAGGCGAAGGCCGGCCCTCTGGCACTTGTCGTTCATGGCGTTGCGCAAGCCGGAATTGCTGGCCACGCCGCCGGCAAGCGCCATCACCTTGCAGCCGCTCTCGCGGGCGGCGAGCACGGCCTTGTCGCTGAGCAGCTCGACCGCCGCGTGCTGAAAGCTGGCGGCGATGTCCGCGGCGGGCACGTCCTGCCCATTCTGGCGCAGCTTGTGCACGGCGTTGATGAGCGCGGTCTTGAGGCCGGAGAAGCTGTAGTCGTATCGGCCCGGCGTCTGCACATGCGGCAGCGCGAGCGCGTGCGGGTTGCCCTCGCGGCTGAGCTTGTCGAGCAGCGGGCCGCCGGGATACGGCAGGCCGAGCACGCGCGCGGCCTTGTCAAACGCCTCGCCCGCGGCGTCGTCCATCGTCTGTCCGAGCAGCGTGTAGACGCCGTAGTCCTCCACGCGCACGATATGCGAATGGCCGCCGGAGGCCACCAGGCAGACGAACGGCGGCGTCAGCTCCGGGTGGGCGATGTAGTTGGCGCTGACATGGCCCTCGATGTGGTTGACCGCCACAAGCGGCTTGTCCGCCGCATAGGCCAGCGCCTTGGCGGCGCTCACGCCGATGAGCAGCGCGCCGACGAGCCCGGGGCCGTACGTGACGGCGACGGCGTCCACGTCTTCAAGGCGCATGCCCGCCTTCTTGAGGCACTCGTCCACGACCGGGTCGATGCTCTCCACGTGCTTGCGGGAGGCGATTTCCGGCACGACGCCGCCGTAGAGCGCGTGCAGCGGAATCTGCGAGGCGATGACGGAGGAGACGACCGTCCGGCCGTCGCGCACGATGGCCGCCGCCGTCTCGTCGCAGCTGGATTCGATGGCCAGCAATGTCGCATGGCCGCTTTCGCGCAGGCGCAGCGCCTGCGCGCGGGCGCGCTGTTCGTAACTCATGGGCGATCTCCTCGGTTCAAATGGCGGCGGATCATGCCGGTGAAAAGGGCGTACAGGGCGGTAAGCATCAGCAGCACGACCAGCAGCAGGCGCAGCGCCTGATTGGCGCCGTTGAGCAGCGCGAGCTCAAAGAGATTCTGCGGCATCATGCGGATGAGCACGTCCGTCTGCGGGTCCATGCGCCACAGGTCGTTGTCAAAGAGCATCTCGTGCATCTGCACGAACATCCGCTCAAACCCGCCCGCGGAGATCTGGTTGACGGCCGCGAACACCACGAGCATGATCAGCGTGACGGCGGTCAGCGCGCCGGCGGCGAAGGGCTTGACGCGGCTTTGCAGCTTGGCGCCCGTCCACGCCGCGACGACAGCCAGCGCGGCGGCCAGCGCGAAATACGTCCGGCTCATCTCGGCCATGGCGCGGATGAGGGCGCGCACGTCCTGCATGTGCACGCGCTCGTCGTCGTTCAGGAAGGAGAGCGCCGGCTCCCCGCCCGCCATGAACTGCGCGAGCTCCCCGGCGGCGCTCTGCTGCTGCGCCTCGTCCATGCCGATATACGCCGTCACGTCGTCCTGCGTCGCAAAGCCGTGTGCGTCCATCACGGCCTGCCGGGACTGCGCGCCGTAGAACGTCTCGTCCTGCGCGATGCGCTCTGCGGCGGCGCACACCGCGCCCAGCGCCGCAAAGAGCGTCATGAGGCAGACGAGCGCGCCGGTGATCCATGACATCCTTTTCTTCATAATAATACATGCCTCCGAACATGGAGAAAAGCGGGCAAGCGCCCGCTGAGAGGGAATGATTTTTGCGCTATGCCGCGCGCCCCACCCCTGTGCAAAGGGATTGTCGCGCCCTGCGCCATGGGATTGGGGAAAAGGGGAACGCCGGGCTGCCGCCCAGACCCGCTTGGGGGCGCTGCCCCAAACCCCGCAAGGGACTTCGCCCCTTGACCCCATGCTCGCTTCGCGGCGGTTTCAAGAGATTACTGCATCTGCAGGTAGGCGGTGATGAAGCCGTCGATCTCGCCGTCCATCACGGCATCCACGTTGCTCGTCTCATAGCCCGTGCGATGATCCTTGACCATCGAATACGGGTGGAACACGTAGGAGCGGATTTGACTGCCCCACTCGATCTTCTTCATCTCGCCCTTGATGTCCGCCATGCGCTCCTCGCGCTCGCGCTCACGCAGCTCCAGCAGCTTCGCCTTGAGCATGCGGATACAGTTCTCGCGGTTGTGCACCTGATCGCGGCTGGTCTGCGAGGAGACGACGACGCCCGTGGGGAAGTGCGTCATGCGCACCGCGGAGGACGTCTTGTTGACGTTCTGGCCGCCCGCGCCGGAGGCGTGGTACACGTCCGTGCGCACGTCCTTCATGTCGATCTCGATCTCGTTGTCGTCGTCCTCGATGATCGGGGAGACATCCAGCGAGGCGAAGCTCGTCTGGCGGCGCGCGTTGGAGTCGAACGGGCTGATGCGCACCAGCCGGTGCACGCCCTTCTCCCCGCGCAAAAAGCCGTAGGCATTCTCGCCCGTGACCTCCATCGTCACGGACTTGAGGCCCGCTTCGTCGCCGTCGAGGATGTCGATGACCTTCACGTCAAACCCGTGGCGCTCGCAGTAGCGCATGTACATGCGGCTGAGCATCTGCGTCCAGTCCTGCGCCTCGGTGCCGCCCGCGCCCGCGTGCAGCGAGATATAGGCGTTGTTGCTGTCGTAGTCGCCGCGCAGCAGCGTCTCCAGGCGCAGCTCCGCCAGATCCTCCGTCAGCTTCCTGATCTCCTCGCCCGCCTCGGCCACGAGATCCGCATCCTGCATCTCGTCGGCGAGCTCCATGGTCGCCTCCACGTCGTCGGCGCGCGAGAGCAGCTTGGCGTAGTGTTCCAGCTTGTTCTCGATCAGGCGCACCTGCTTGGAGACGTGCGTGGAGCGCTCCAGATTGTTCCAGAAATCCGGCTCGTTCATGGTCTCCTGAAGCTCCATGTGCTGCTCCTTGAGGCCCTCGATGTTCAGCGCGCCGCCCACCTCCGCGATGCTCGCGCGGATCTGTCCGAGCTGCTGGCGATACGTATCCAGTTCGATCACGTGATTCACTTCCTTTATTCAGTCCCTGTCTCTTTTGCTTCCTCAGGCTTCCCGTCCGCAGCAGTTCTTGTACTTCTTGCCGCTGCCGCAGGGGCAGGGATCGTTGCGGCCGACCTTCTTTTGCACCTTCCTCGCGCCCGCCGGGCCGCCCGCGGCCCTGGCCTGCTCCAGGTTCGTCTCCTTGACCTCGGCCACCTGCTTGCGCTCCTGGGGCACGTTGATGCGCGCCTGATACATCCGGCGCACGGTGTCCTCGCGGATCAGGTGCACCATCTCGTCGAACATGTCGTAGCCTTCGAGCTGATACTCCGTGATCGGGTTGCGGTTGGCGTAGGCGCGCAGGCCGATGCCCTCGCGAAGCTGGTCCATCGCGTCGATGTGATCCATCCAGCGCTTGTCCACGCACGTGAGCAGCACTACGCGCTCCAGCTCGCGCGTGTCGATGCCCAGCCTGGCGAACTCCGCCTCGCGGATGGCGTAGAAGTCGCGCGCCTCCTGCTTGAGCAGCGCGGTCAGCTCATCCTTGGGGATGTGGGCGAGCCTGTCCTCGTGCGCGGCGAAGAAGCCGATGCGCGCGCACAGGCGCTCCATGTAGGTCTTGAGGCCCTCCATGTCCCAGTCGAGCGTGTCGTCGCCGTTGCCGCAGTACAGCGCGATGGCCGCCTCGATGAGCTTGTCGGTCATCCTGGCGATGGTATCGTGCATGTCGCGGCCCTCAAGCACCTGGCGGCGCTGCTCGTAGATCTCCTTGCGCTGCTCGTTCATCACGTCGTCGTATTGCAGCACGTTCTTGCGGATCTCGTAGTTGCGGCCCTCGATGCGCTTTTGCGCGTTCTCGATCTGGCCGGTGAGCATCTTCGCCTCGATGGGCTCGGTCTCGCCCACGCCCATCTTCTCGATCAGGCCGCTGACCTTGTCGCTGCCGAACAGGCGCATCAGGTCGTCCTGCATGGAGAGGAAGAACTGGGAAGAGCCCGGATCGCCCTGACGGCCCGCGCGGCCGCGCAGCTGGTTGTCGATGCGGCGGGACTCGTGGCGCTCGGTGCCGATGATGTGCAAGCCGCCCACGGCGACGACGCGGTCGTGTTCGGCGTCGGTCTGCTCTTTAAAGCCCGCGTAGAGCGCCTTGTAGACGGCGCGCGCGTCGAGCACCTCCTGGGGCACGTTCTCGTTGAAGCCGGTGGTCTCCTCGATGAGCATGTCGTCATAGCCCTTCTGCTTCATCGCGCGGCGGGCGAGGTATTCGGGGTTGCCGCCCAGCAGGATGTCCGTGCCGCGGCCGGCCATGTTCGTGGCAATGGTCACGGCGCCGTAGTGGCCGGCCTGCGCGACGATCTCCGCTTCCTTCTCGTGGTACTTCGCGTTGAGCACCTCGTGCTGGATGCCGCGCAGCTTGAGCATCCTGGAGAGCAGCTCGCTGACCTCCACGCTCACCGTACCCACGAGGATGGGCTGGCCGGTCTTGTGCCGGCGCTCGATCTCGTCGACCACCTGCAGGAACTTGCCCTTGACGGTGGTGTAGACCAGGTCGTTCATGTCCTTGCGGATCATCGGGCGGTTGGTAGGGATCTGCACGACGTCCAGCGCGTAGATGCCCTTGAATTCGTCCTCCTCGGTCTTGGCCGTGCCGGTCATGCCCGACAGCTTTTTGTACATGCGGAAGTAGTTCTGGAACGTGATGGTCGCCAGCGTCTTGCTCTCGCGCTCGACCTTCACGTGCTCCTTCGCCTCGATGGCCTGATGCAGCCCGTCGCTGTAGCGGCGGCCGACCATCAGGCGGCCAGTGAACTCATCGACGATGATGACCTGATCGTTCTGCACGACGTAGTCGACGTCGCGCTTCATCAGCGCGTGCGCGCGCAGCGCGGCGTTGATGTGGTGCACCAGCTCGGTATTGGCCACATCCGAGAGGTTTTCCACGCCGAAGTAGCGCTCGGCCTTGGCCACGCCCGCCTCGGAGAGGTTGCAGGTCTTCTTCTTCTCGTCCTTGACGAAGTCCTTGCGCATGGCCGCCTTCTCCTCTTCGGAGAGCGGGTTCTCCTCCCAACGGCTCTCCTCCGGCTCCACGCCCTCGGTGAGCGTGCAGACGAAGCGGTCGGCCTTCTCGTACAGGTCGGTGGACTTGTCGCCCGCGCCGGAGATGATCAGCGGCGTGCGCGCCTCGTCGATGAGGATGGAGTCCACCTCGTCCACGATGGCGAAGTGATGGCCGCGCTGCACCATGTTCTTCTGATAGATGACCATGTTGTCGCGCAGGTAATCGAAGCCCATCTCGTTGTTGGTGCCGTAGGTGACGTCGCAGGCATAGGCGGCGCGGCGCTCCTCCTGCGTGAGATCGTGCACGATGACGCCCACGCTCATGCCCAGAAAGCGGAAGATGCGGCCGATGTCCTCGCCCTGGAAGCGGGCCAGATAATCGTTGACCGTGACCACGTGCACGCCCTCGCCGGTGAGCGCGTTGAGGTAGGCGGGCATGGTGGCGGTGAGCGTCTTGCCCTCGCCGGTCTTCATCTCGGCGATGCGGCCCTGATGCAGCACGATGCCGCCCATCATCTGCACGCGGAACTGGCGCTTACCGGTCACGCGCCAGGTCGCCTCGCGCACGACGGAATACGCCTCCGGCAGCAGCTGATCCAGCGTCTCGCCGTTCTTGAGGCGCGTGCGGAATTCGTCCGTCTTGGCGCGCAGCTCGGCATCGGAGAGCTTCTTGTGCGCCTCCTCAAAGGAATCGATCTGATCGACGGTCTTTTGCAGTCTCTTGATCTCCCCGGCGGTCGGGTCGAACAGCTTGCTCAAAAATCCCATGAATATCCTCCAAACCGCGAAGCGAGGGGCCTCCTGCGCGCGTGCGCGGGTTTCCGTACTTCGCTAAGAATATATTGTATCATCATCGGGCCCTTTTCGCAACCTTTTCAACAATCATTCAACTTTCAGTCAGCACAAAGGCGATCAAACCCGCTTGAAGCCGCCGCGAAGCGAAGTGTGGGGGTCTGGGGGAGATCATCTCCCCCAGTGGGGTTTGGGGCAACGCCCCAACGTTCCCCCCAACGTCCCATGGCGCAGGGCGCGCCGCAGGCGCCATCATGCGCCGCGCTTCCCCGCTTCAAGCCGCCGCAACGCACCGATGCAGTACAAACCTGCATAAGGCGCGCGGCAGCAATCCCCCAGTCATGCTTCGCATGACACCTTTACTCAAGGGGGGCCTTGCGATGCGGCGCGGCTCTCCCGTTGCACAAGGGGCCATAGGCGCGCGAATCCCCCCCTATCCACATATATGCCGCACGGCCCGCGTATAGAAAACAAACGCACGGCAAAACGCCCGGAAGGCGCACCTTCCAGGCGTCGGCGATGTGCGATTGTCCTGTCGCGCGCCCCGCCGCTTGCGCAAAGGCGCGCCCGCGCGCAGCGGGGCTTCGCGCGGCTTTACACGTTGAAGAGCAAATCGCCATAGGTCGGCATGGGCCACAGGCGGCTGTCCACGATCATCTCCAGCAGATCGACCGGCGCGCGCAGCACCTCCATCGCGGGGCATATCTCATCGCGATACGCCCGCGCCTGTGCCGGGCCGCCGCCGGTCATCGCCGCCGCCTTCGCCTGCTTGGCGCGCAGGTCGGAAAGCGCCGCGCTCGCCTGGCGCAGCAGCACCGTGACGCGCATGAGCAGCTCGCGCTGCGCGCTCGCGTCCACGCCTAGGCTCTCCACCTGCAGGGCGGCGTCGGCCAGCTCCTTCGTGTAGCGGATGACCGAGGGAATGATCTCCTTGCCCGCCATGTCGATCATCGTCAGCGCTTCGATGTTGATCGTCTTGGCATAGAGCTCGTAGGAGACGTCCGCGCGCGCGCGCAGCTCCTTTTGTGTGTAGACGCCGTGGCGCGCAAACAGCGCGACGGAGTCCGGATTGGTCAGCTCCGGGATGGCGTCCACCATGCTCTGGATGCACGGCAGGCCGCGCCGCGCGGCCTCTTCGCGCCATTCCTGCGTGTAGCCGTTGCCGTTGAAGATGATGCGCCGATGCGTGCTCATCTCGCGGCGAATCAGCGCACGCAGCGCGGGTTCGAAATCTTCGGCCGCCTCCAGCTCGTCGGCGAACTGCATGAGCGCGTCGGCGGTGATCGTGTTGAGCACGGTGTTCGCGTCCGCGATGCAGCCGGAGGACGGCGTCATGCGGAACTCAAATTTGTTGCCGGTGAAGGCGAAGGGCGACGTGCGGTTGCGGTCGCCCGCGTCGCGGCGGATGACCGGCAGCGTGGAGACGCCGACTTTCATGTTGGAGACGGACGGAATGGCGTCCGTGTTGCCCATGATGATGTGCTCGACGATGGTGGTGAGCTGCTCGCCCAAAAACATGGAGATGACCGCCGGCGGCGCTTCGTGCCCGCCCAGCCGGTGGTCGTTGCCCGGCACGGCGGCGCTCATGCGCAGCAGGCCCGCGTGCTCGTCCACGGCCTTCATCATCGCCGCGAGCATCAGCAGAAACAGGTCGTTGTGCTGGGGCTGCTTGCCGGGGGCGAGCAGGTTGCGGCCCGTGTCCGTGGTCAGCGACCAGTTGTTGTGCTTGCCGCTGCCATTGACGCCCGCAAACGGCTTTTCGTGCAGCAGGCATACCAGCCCGTGGCGCAGGGCAACCTTCTTCATGACGTTCATGACGAGCATGTTCTCGTCCGTGGCGAGATTGGCCGTGTTGTAGATCGGCGCGAGCTCGTGCTGGGCGGGCGCGGCCTCGTTGTGCTCCGTCTTGGCGGGAATGCCCAGCTTCCAGAGCTCGATGTCCAGGTCGCGCATGTAGTTGCTCACGCGCTCCTTGATCGCGCCGAAGTAGTGGTCTTCCATCTCCTGCCCCTTGGGCGGCATCGCGCCAAAGAGCGTGCGGCCGGTGAAAATCAGGTCCTTGCGCTTGAGATAGGTTTCGCGATCGACGATAAAGTATTCCTGCTCCGGGCCGACGGAGGCGATGACCTTCTGCGTCTGCGTGTCGCCGAAGAGGCGGCAGATGCGCACGGCCTGCTTGCTGATGGCCTCCATGGAGCGCAAAAGCGGCGTCTTCTTGTCCAGCGCCTCGCCCGTGTAGGCGCAGAACGCCGTGGGGATGCACAGCGTCTTGGTGTTGCCGTTGTCGTAGATGAACGCCGGGCTGGTGATGTCCCAGACGGTGTAGCCGCGCGCCTCGAACGTGGCGCGGATGCCGCCGGAGGGGAAGGAGGACGCGTCCGGCTCGCCCTTGATGAGCTCCTTGCCGCTGAGCTCCATGATCACGGTCCCGTCGTTCATCGGGCTGACGAAGGAATCGTGCTTCTCCGCGGTGGTGCCGGTGAGCGGCTGGAACCAGTGCGTGTAATGGGTCGCGCCCATCTCGATGGCCCATTCCTTCATGGCGGTGGCCGTCGCATCCGCGACGACGGGGTCGAGCTCCTCGCCCGTGGCCATGCTGCGCTTGAGGCTCCTGTAGATCGCCTTGGGCAGGCGCACGCGCATCTCCTTGTCGCTGAACAGGTAGCTGCCGTAGATGTCGGGGATATTCAGTTTTTCGCTCATCGCTGAAACTCCTTTGTCGTCTGCCGCATGGGCGTTCGTCGTTGTTTCAGATACCGCCTCTTGAAGCCGCCGCGAAGCGAAGCGCGGGGGTTCGGTGGAGATCATCTCCCCCGGTGGGGTTTGGGGCAACGCCCCAACGTCCCCCTCATTCCCATGGCGCATCGCTTCGTCTTCCTCTGCGTTCAATCAGGCCGTATCCCGCCGTCGGGTCAAAACCCATCCTACGATACACCATCCCGCCGTCAAATGCAATCGCAAAATTCATCGACGAAAAATTGCCTTTCATTCTTCCGTTTTCCGGGCAAAAACTTTCGATTCTGCGGAGACTGGCGCGTTTTCCATCCGATTCTTCTGCCATTTGCCGGGCCGCGCGCCGCTTGCGCCGCCGGACAAAACGGCCGTCCGTCTTCCAGCAAAATCGGGAAAAGCAGGCCGCAGCGCGCTTTGCCGCGCGGCATGTCCGCCGCAAAGCCGGGAGAAAATCCTCGTGCGGCGAGACGGACGCGCGATGCGCTGCGCGCATATTCTGCCATCAGACAGGCGCAGGAATGGCGCAGGTTCGGCGGGAACCGCCGCCGCAAAGCCCATTAAGACGGAGGGATGCTCATGGCGCACTATGCGGTTCGCGAAAGCCCGCCCCTGCGGGGAGAGATACCCATCAGCACGTCCAAAAACGCCGTGCTGCCCATCATGTGCGGCGCGCTGCTCACGAGCGAAGACGTGCGCATCGAAAACCCGCCCGATCTGACGGATGTCAAGACGCTCAGCTCGCTGCTTGCCGCCTGCGGCTGCGCGGTTGCGCGCGAATCGGGCGCGCTGATCCTCCGCGCAGACGCATTGAAAAACCCGCAGGACGAGGAGGACGTGCGCCGGATGCGCGCCTCCGTGCTCGTCCTGGGACCGCTGCTGGCGCGGCTGGGCGAGGCGCGCATCCCGCTGCCGGGCGGCTGCGCCATCGGCCAGCGGCCCATCGACCAGCACCTCAAGGGCATGAGCGCGCTGGGCGCGAAGGTGCAGTTCGATCACGGCGGCGTGACGCTGTGCGGCCGACTGCGCGGGGCGACGATCTACCTCGACATGCCGTCCGTGGGCGCGACGGAAAACCTCATCATGGCCGCGACGCTGGCGGAGGGCACGACGCGCATCGAGAACGCGGCCAAGGAGCCGGAGATCGTCGATCTGGCGTCGTTTCTGGCCTCCATGGGCGCAAAGATCGCCGGGGCGGGCACCTCGACGATCGCCATCGAAGGCGTCAAGCGGCTGCACGGCACGAGCTGGCAGCCGATCGCCGACCGCGTGGAGGCGGGCACGATGGCCTGCGCCTGCGCGATCTCCGGCGGCGAGCTGTTTCTGCGCGGGGCGCGCGCCGATCACCTGCGCTCGCTGCTCTTCAAGCTCAGCGAGGCGGGCGTACATATTCACGACACGCCGGGCGGGCTGATGGTCTTTGGCCGGGCGAAGCAGCCCTTTGAGATCCGCACGATGGTCTATCCCGGCTTCCCGACCGATTTGCAGGCGCCGATGATGGCCGTGGCCTGCAAGACGCCCGGCACCAGCGTATTCCTGGAGACGATCTTTGAAAACCGGTTCATGCACGCGGCGGAGCTGGCGCGGCTGGGCGCGCACATCCGGGTGGAGAACCGCGTGGCCGTGGTGGAGGGCACGCCGTACCTGACGGGCGCGCCGGTGACGGCGACGGACCTGCGCGCGGGCGCGGCGCTGATCCTGGCCGGGCTGTGCGCCGAGGGCGAGACGCTCATCGACGATAGCGGCGGGCATATCACGCGGGGATATGACCGGATCGAGGAGAAGCTCACGCTGGCCGGCGGCCACGTGCGCCGCCTCGACACCGCACCTTAAAACCGCCGCAAAGCGAAGCGAAGAAGGGTCAAGGGGCACTGCCCCTTGACCCTTCTTCGCTTCGCGGCGGCTTTAAGCCGGTTTTCCGATTTACTCCACCGACTTGAGCGCTTCCACCATCACGATTGCGCGCACCTTGCGCGCGAGCAGCAGCTGGATACATACGGAGAACCCGAACGTGGTCAGCGAGCCGATCGCGATGCTCGTGGGCGCGACCGCGCTGACGTAGCGCATGGACTCCGACTCGACCAGCGCGAGGATCGCGCCGGTGAAGGCCACGCCCGGCACGATGGAGATGGCGATCGCCGCCAGCGTGATGATCACGTTCTCCATCAGAATCAGCCGCCGGATCTCCCGCTGGCGATAGCCGAGCACCTTGAGCGTGGCGTATTCGCGCGTGCGCTCGGCGAAGTTGATCAGGCCCATGTTATAGCAGATGACGAACGCCAGCGTCAGCGCGATGACCGTCAGGATCGAGAACACGGTGGAGACGGCGTGCAGGAAGATCAGCGCTTCCTCCGCCAGATCGGACGTGCGGTCGATGTCCTCCACCTCGTCCATCTTCTCCAACATGTCAAAAGCCTGCGCCGTGGGCTCCTGCATGTAGATGGCCGTGGGCACGAACCCGCCCTTTCTCAGCCCCTCCCATGCGCTGCGCGTCAGATACATGCCCTGGCTCAGATTGTTCTCCACGATCTGCGTCACCGTCATGGCAAACGCGCTGTCGTCGCCGGGAAGCTGGCAGGCGATTTCCTCGCCCACCGATACGCCCAACGTGCGCGCCAGCTTGTGCGTGAGGATCGCGCCGCCCGTGAGCGGCACGGCGGTTCCTCCCTCGCCCAGATGTAGCAGCGTCTGGCCGTCGCCAACGACGGTCAGCTGCGTCGTGCGCTGCCTGTCGCCCGCGCGCAGCGAGACGGACGTCTCCATCACACATTCCACGCGTGCGGCGTCGATGTGCCGCTCGTAGGCGTCCGCGTCCCCGGCCGGATCGCTGAGCGAGGCGCACGCGTCGTAGGCGAGCGTGCCGCCGTAGTGCCCGCGAATCGTGGCGAGCACGGAATCCTGCAGGCCCATGGACGCGATGAGCAGCACGTTGCAGCACAGCAGCCCCACGCAGGACATCAGCGTGCGCAGCGGGCTGCGCAGCAGGTGATCATCTTGGCGTTGAAGCTCAGGCGCGACCACAGCGGCGCGATGCGCTCCAGAAAGATGCGCGCGCCTGCGCGGGGCGGCTTGGGCCGAAGCAGCGCGGCGGCGGATTCCTTCGTCGTCTTCTCAAACGCGTACAGGCAGATCGCCGCGCTCACCAGCACGTTGAGCCCCGCGATGGCCAGGGACTGCGCGGAGACGGGCGGCTTGACCAGAAACGGATACTCGCTCTGCCCGGCGAGCATGTCCCACACGGCGGCGGGCAGGCCGTAAAAGCCCAGAAGGACGCCCAGCAGCGAGCCGATCACCGAGGGCACGACGGCATAGCTGACGTAGTGCAAGCGGATGCTGCCCGCACTGTAGCCCAGCGCGCGCAGCGTGCCGATCTGCTGGCGCTGGTTGTCGATCATGCGTCCGAGCGTCGTCATGACGATCATCGCCGCGACGGCATAGGCCGCCAGCGGGAACATGATGGACAGGCTGCGGTACATCGTCGCGTTGTTCTCCACGTACTGCGTGCTCGCGTGCACGTCGCGCCCGACGATGAACGCGGCGGGCAGCG
This sequence comes from uncultured Clostridia bacterium, assembly GCA_944333055.1. Classification (GTDB taxonomy): domain Bacteria; phylum Bacillota; class Clostridia; order Christensenellales; family Aristaeellaceae; genus Ventricola. The sequence goes on along the minus strand of CALVKT010000048.1, from coordinate 15,839 downwards.
CGCACTGCACAGCCTCGCGCACGGCCTGCGCGTCGGCGCCGTCCTCAAGGCGCACGGCGATCTCCGTGAGCGGGAGGCCGGCAAACGTCGCGGCGTTGCACAGCAGGTAGCCGTACTGCGCCGTGTCGATGCTCATGCCGTCGGCGACGTTGATGTACTCCGGACTGTTGACGATGCCGCGCACGGTCAGCGTGTAGCGCTGCCTGCCGTGCACGAGCGTGATCCTGTCGCCTGTGCGCAGGCCGCGCGCCTGAGCAAACGCCTCCTGCAGCAGGCAGCCGCGCCGGTCGGCGGGGTCGAGCGCCCGGCCCGTGCGCACCACGGGCACGTTCACGTCCATCGCGCCGTCAAACGCCGTCACCTTGAGCACGGGATCGCCCGGCAGGTCCACCTCCATGTCCATCACGAACCGCGCGGCCGCCGTGTCCACGCCGTCGATGGCGCGCACGCGCGCGAGCGCGTCGCGATCCGCTTCAGGCAGCGTGATCCACAGGTGCGCGAGCTTATTCCGGGCAAAGCAGGCGTCGTTCGTGTGCCTGGTGATCAGCGCGATGGCATCGATGCCGGAGAAAAGGAACACGCCCAGCATGCACAGCAGAATCAGCGCGGCAAACTGCATGGCGCTCTCGCGCATGTCCCGCATGAGCTTCCTTTGAAGCATGCTGCGCACGGCGGTTCCCCCCTTCCACGGGCCTTTTGCCTACAGTATACCCTTCATCGCGCGCGAGGGTCAAGGGGCAGAATGACGCGCACAAAAGCGCCGGCAGATATTGACTTCGCCGACGAAATGGCGATATACTATATCATATTCAATTCTATGTTTCCATTTGCACGGAACGGATGAAAGATGGAGGGAATCATCATGAGGATTATCCGCACGAAGGACTACGGCGACATGTCCCGCAAGGCCGCGAGCATCATCGCCGCACAGGTCATTCATCAGCCCGAATGCGTGCTCGGCCTGGCGACGGGCGGCACGCCCGTGGGCACCTATCAGCACCTGGTCTCCTGGTATCAGGACGGAGAGATCGACTTCTCCGGCGTGCGCACCGTCAATCTGGATGAATACCGCGGCCTGCCGCGCGCGCACAAGGAGAGCTACTGGAGCTTCATGCACAGGAACTTCTTTGACCATGTGAACATCCCGGCCGACCACATCCACCTGCCCGACGGCACCAACATGGACGTGGCCGCCGAATGTGCGCGCTACGACGCGGTAATCGCGTCGATGGGCGGCATCGACTTGCAGCTGCTTGGCATCGGCCACGACGGCCACATCGGCTTCAACGAGCCGTCGGATCACTTTGAGCTGGGCACGCACTGCATCGACCTGGCGGAGGAGACCATCGAGGCCAACAAGCGCTTCTTCGCCTCCCGCGACGAGGTGCCGCGCCAGGCGTACACGATGGGCATCGGCACCATCATGAGCGCGCACAAGGTGCTCATGATCGTCAGCGGCAAGGACAAGGCCGCCATCCTCAAGGAGGCGTTCTGCGGCCCCGTGACCACGAAGGTGCCCGCGTCCATCCTGCAGATGCATCCCAACTTCGTGCTCGTCGCCGACGAGGACGCGCTGAGCCTCATGTAACATGCCGCGCCCGCACCGGGCAGCACATAAACGAGGAGGAAACAACCCATGTTTGAGTTTGTCTACACCATCAAGGATCCCGTCGGCATCCACGCCCGCCCGGCCGGTCTGCTCAGCAAGGAAGGCCGCAAGTACAAGAGCGCCATCACCGTGGAAAAGGACGGCAACGCCGTCAACGTGCTCAAGCTGATGGCCCTGATGAAGCTGGGCGTCAAGTGCGGCGAAACCGTGACCGTGCGCGTGGAGGGCGAGGACGAAGCCGTCGCCGGCCCGGCGATGCAGGCGTTCTTCAGCGCCAACCTGTAATGTGCTCACCGGTCTGCGGCGGCGCCATGCCGCCGCAGACGGCTTTTATGATGGAAGGAGACGAGCGCCATGATGACCATTCAGGGCAAGGGCGTATCCGCCGGCATCGGCATGGGCCCGCTGTACTTTTTCCGCCGCGCCGCAGCCGAAGCGCCCTGCTACACCGTGCAGGATGCGCAGGCCGAGTGGCAGCGCTTCAAGGATGCGCAGGCCATGGCCGTGGAGCAGCTGGGCGATCTGGCCGAGAAGGCGCGCGCCGAGGCGGGCGATGACGCCGCGTTCCTCTTTGAAACCCATCAGATGATGGCCGAGGACATGGATTACGAGGAGGCCATCGAGGGCGTCATCCGCGAGGAGCTGCTCAACGCGGAGACAGCCGTCTCCCGCGCGTGCGATCAGTTCGTGGAGATGTTCGCCTCGATGGACGACAGCTACATGCAGGCGCGCGCCGCGGACATCAGGGACGTCTCCCGGCGCATCCTGTCCATCCTGTGCGGCACGGTGCAGGGCAGCATCGCCTCCGACGTGCCCGTACTGCTGGCCGCGGACGACCTGGCGCCCTCCGAGACGATCCAGCTGGACAAGTCGAAGATTCTGGGCTTCATCACCGCGGGCGGCTCCGGCTCCAGCCACACGGCCATCCTCGCGCGCACGATGGGTATCCCGGCGATCGTAGGCGTGGGCGACGCGCTCAGGATGGAATACGAGGGCCGCAGCGTGATCGTGGACGGCAGCACGGGCGCGGTGTTCATCGACCCGGACGAGGACACGACGCGGCGCATGACGCAGCGGCGCGAGGAGCAGGTGGCGCGCCAGAAGATGCTCGAAACGCTCAAGGGGCAGGAGAACGTGACGCGCGATGGCCGCTCCATCCGCGTGTACTGCAACATCGGCGCGCCGGAAGACGTGGACGCCGTGCTCGCCAACGACGGCGGCGGCATCGGCCTGTTCCGCAGCGAGTTCCTCTACCTCAACGCCGAGACGTATCCCACCGAGGACGAGCAGTTTGAGGCGTACAAGGCCGTGCTCACCCGCATGGACGGCAGGGAGGTCATCATCCGCACCTGCGACATCGGCGCGGACAAGCAGATCGACTACTTCGACCTGCCCAGGGAGGAGAACCCGGCGATGGGCATGCGCGCGCTGCGCATCAGCCTGAGCCGGCCGGACTTCTTCCGCACGCAGCTGCGCGCGCTGTATCGCGCCTCCGCCTACGGCAAGCTGGGCATCATGTTCCCGATGGTCACCAGCGTCTGGGAGGTGCGCGAGGCGAAGAAGCTCATCGAGCGGGTGAAGGCGGAGCTGACGCAGGAGGGCGTGCCCTTCAGCGAGCACGTGCAGATCGGCATCATGATCGAGACGCCGGCCGCCGCCGTGATGAGTGACGTGCTGGCCAGAGAGGTCGATTTCTTCTCCTGCGGCACGAACGACCTGACGCAGTACACGCTGGCCTGCGACCGGCAGAACAACGATCTGGACCGCTTTTACGATCCGCACCACCCGGCCGTGCTGCGGCTGATCCGCATGGTGGTGGAGAACGCGCACAAGAACGGCATCTGGGTCGGCGTGTGCGGCGAGCTGGGCGCGGACCTCTCGATGGCGGAAACCTTCCTCTCCATCGGCGTGGACGAGCTCTCCGTGACGCCGCGCGCGGTGCTTCCGCTGCGCCGCACGATTCGAGAGGCGAATCTCATCGGGAAGGCGCAGGAGATCCTCGCCGCGCTGGATCGCGGCACGGTGTAAGGCTGCACCGCTTTTTCCACAAATCCACCATACAACACGCAGGGAGTCCGAGGCATGCACGCCTCAGACTCCCTGCTCTTTTTTTCAGCGTTTAATACTAATTCTTGATGAAAACGGCTCATCAGAACCGCAATGGTCGCTACGCTCCGCTGCGGTTCCCGCCGCTTACGCCGTGATCATGGAAGACGTTAGGGCTGCCGCCCTAAAACCTGCCTGAGGGATTTCAGACTCCCTTCTTCGCTTCGCGCTGTATTTGACCTTTTTAGCAGAAATCAGTATAAACAACGTTATGCCTCGTCCCCGCCGAACGTCTCGTCGGCCAGCAGGGCCTTGAGCTTCCTGTCCGGCGCGGTGTCGTCCGTGTCCGGGATGGCCAGATCGATGACGTCCCCCGCCGCCTCCAGCGCGACCACCTTGGTGTGGCTCGTCTCACCCGTGAGCGCAAAGCGCAGCGCCACGTCGCCCCGGCCCTGAAAGTGCATGGGGATCATGATCCGGGGCTTGACCGTCATCACAAAGTAGCCCGCGCCCGCGTCGTACATGCTCCCCTGCCGCGGATCGACCGGGAAAAACGCGATGTCGATCGTGCCGGTGGGGATGGGCGCCACGCAGTCGTAAAACGCGCGCTCCGCCGCCTCGATCTGCGTGATGGAGGACTCGTCGCGCCAGTGCCAGAGGTTCAGATCGCCCGCGTGGAAGAGGCGGATGCCCGCGTATTCCACCAGAAAGGAGACGCCCTCGTCCGTGGAGCCGAATGCCTCCACCTCCACGCTGCCAAATCCCTGCTTCTCGCCCGGCTTCATGCGCACGCCGCGATGGGGCTCCGGCACGTCAAAGCCCACGATGTACACCGCGTTCTCGCCGCACAGATCGTAGATCTTCTCCGAAAAATGATCGTCATGGTGATGGCTGACAAACACGTAGAGCTTTTTAAACGCCGCCAGCGCTTCCCGTTCGGGCATGGCGCGCCTGTCCGCGCCGTGCTCGCTGGCGTCAAAGAGAAAACCCGTTTCGCCGATCGTCACCAGAAAGCCGCTGCCTCCCAAATACTCCACTGCGATGTCCTTCATGGGCTTGCAAACGCTCCTTTCCTGATCACATCATGGTATGCACGCCGGCGGCCCGGCATGCCCGGTCACTTCCATTTTATCCATTTTTTTCCACTTGTCAATCTTTTCCTCCTCTTTTTCACCACAATCACACCATTTAAACGCAAAATAAGCGAAAAAATGGATTTGTCCTCACCACAATCCGTTCATTTTCGTTCCATTTCGCCATCCTGCAATCCATTTTCCGTCAGATGCGCCCGGCGCGCGCACACCTGGCGGATGAACGCTTCATCGTGCGAGACGGCGAGGATGCAGCCGGGATACGCCGCAAACAGCGCGCGCACCACCGGGCCGGAGAGCGGCGAGAGGTTGCGCGTGGGCTCGTCCAGCAGCAGCACGTTCGCGCCGGAAGCCGCCATCATCAAGAACATCAGCTTCGCCTTCTGCCCGCCGGAGAGCGCGGCGCAGGGGTGGTGCATCTCCCCGGCGGTGAACTTCATCGAGCCCAGCGCCACGGCGTTTTTGACCTGTTCCTGCTTGTCCCCCGTGACGGCGAGCATCTCAAGGGGCGTCTTGTCCCGGCAAAGCAGATCGTCCGGGTCCTGCGGCATGTAGAACACGCGCAGGTCCGCGCGCGGCGCAAGCGCGTCGCGCACGGCGCGCAGCAGCGTCGATTTGCCCGCGCCGTTTCGCCCCGTGATGCACACCTTCTCCCCCGCGCGCACGCACAATCGCACGTCCCGCGCGAGCACGCGCTCCCCGGCGCACAGCCGCGGCAGGCACAGGTCGATCACCGTCTTGTTCGGCGGCAGCAGCGCGCAGTCGAGCCTGGCAAAAATCGCCTCCTCCTGTTCGGGGATGTCCGTCATCGCCTGCGCCTCGCGCTCAAAGCGCCTGCCCGTGGCCAGCACGCTGTGCATCTTCTTCTTGAGCAGGCGCGCCGTGCCGGGCTCGCGCCGGGAGACGGCGTTTTGCTCGTGCTCCACCCGCGCGCGAATCTGCTCGTAACGGCGCATCTTCTGCGCGTATGCCTCGCGCTCCTTGCGCGCCACCTGCATCTGATGCGCGAAGAGGTCCGCGCGGGTCTTCACAAAATCCGCATAGCCCTGACGGCAGACGCTCGCGCGCGGCATCTGCCGCCTGCGCAGCCGTTCCAGCAGCACCACGCCCGTCGCCGCCTCGGTGAGCAGCGCCTCGTCGTGGGAGACGAAGAGCACGGCGAGCCCGCACCGGCACAGAAAGTCCGACAGGAAGCGCACCGTCTCCCCGTCCAGATCGTTGCTCGGCTCATCGAGCAGCAGCAGCTCCGGCTCGCGCAGCAGCAGCCGCGCCAGTTGCAGCTTCACGCGCTCCCCGCCGGAGAATGCGCCCATCGCCTGCTCGCTGTAAAACACGTCCGCGGGCAGGCGCAGCCGCGCCGCCAGCTCGCCCAGCGCGCGGGGCGTCTGGTCGTAAAAGCGCTCCTCCTCGCCAAAGTACGCGTAGGCGCTCATTTCCCGGCAGCGCGCGGGCAGCTCCTGGGGCAGATAGCCGGTGCGAAACGTGTTGACGATGCTGCCGCCGATTTCCACGTATGCGCGGATGGACGCATCGCCCGCGATGGCGCGCAGCAGCGTGGATTTGCCGTTGCCCTCCTCGCCGATGAGCGCCAGCCGCTCTCCCGGCTGCACCGTCATGTTCAGCCCGTCGATCAGGCGGGAGAAGTCCTTCCTGTGGGTGAGGGTCAAATCGCGAATGGTCAACATATCGGTTCTCCTTCAGACAAAAAGTCCGCTTCCGGCGTTGCCGGAAGCGGACAAATCCGCGCAAAACATCCCCATGTGCATGAGGGACGTCCCGATGCCAGCGCGATTTCGCCGCCGCACGGCAAACAACCGCCCGCTCGTGCGCGGCCGGAAGCCCTGTGCGTTCAAGACGAAATCAGATCCGCATGACCGGCGTTTCCCTCCTTTTTCTTCTCTGCGCACAGCATATCACGACGGCATATCCCTGTCAAGACGAACATCCTGTGATGGAATGTGAACATTTGGTGAACCCTGTTGACAGAACGCACAGTGTCTATTATAATTCCTCACGGTATTAGCAATTAACCTGTTGACATCGAAAGGAGGATTTTCGATGAATTCGTATACGGAGATGGCCATCGAGATGTTTCATGCGCTCGATTGCAAGCGAAAAGGCCCGCCGTTTGAGAACATGAACACGGCGATTCGCGGCGAGATGGCCGTGCTGCGGCTGCTCGAAGAGGAGAAGCGCACGATGAGCGCGGGCGACATCAGCCGCGCGCTGGAGATGACGACATCGCGCATCGCCGCGGTGCTGGCCAGTCTGGTGAAAAAGGGACTGATCATACGCCAGTGCGATCCCGGCGACAGGCGCCGCGTGCTGGTGTCGCTCACGGAGCAGGGCGCGGCGCTGTGCCGCAAGCGCAAGCAGCGCATTCTGGAGGACATGAGAAAGACGCTCGAAGCGCTGGGCGAGGAGGACGCCGCACAGTTCGTCCGCCTGCTCAAGCGCGTGGTCTGCGCCATGCCCGCGCCGCCCATGGATGAAGAAGAAGAATGAATGGAGGAACACAACGCATGAACGACAAGCTGAAGACGGGCGGCCGTCTGGCGAGATACATCGGATCCTACAAACGGGATGCGCTCCTCTCGCCGCTTCTGACGGTCTGCTGCGTCGTGCTGGAGATCCTCATCCCCTACCTGACCGCCTCGATCATCGACGAGGGCATCTCCGCCGGAAACATGCAGCACGTGATGAAGACCGGACTGCTCATGGCCGCGCTGGCGCTGCTGAGCATGGTCTGCGGCGTGGTGGGCAACAAGCTCAGCGCGCGCGTGAGCACGGGCTTTGCGTGCAACCTGCGCGAGGCGATGTTTGAGAACATCCAGACGTTTTCCTTTTCCAACATCGACCGGTTTTCCACCGCCGGTCTGGTCACGCGATTGACCACCGACGTCACCAACGTGCAAAACGCGCTGCACATGATCCTCATGGTCTGCGCGCGCGCGCCGGTCATGATGATCTCGGCGCTGGTGATGGCGTTTTCCATCAACGCGAAGCTGTCGCTGATCTTCCTCGTCGTGCTTCTCGTGCTGACCGCCTCGCTCTTTGTGATCATCCCGCTGTCCATGCGCTACTTCCGGCAGATGTTCAAGAAATATGACGCGGTCAACGGCACGATCAAGGAAAACGTGGGCGCCATCCGCGTGGTGAAGGCGTTCGTTCGCGAGTCCTACGAGAACAGCAAGTTCAGGAAGGCGGCGGAAGACCTCTACAGGAACTCCGTCTCCGCCGAGAAGATCATCTCCCTGAACAGCCCGGTGATGATGCTCTGCGTCTACTCGTGCATCCTGCTGCTCAGCTGGTTCGGCGCGAAGATGATCGTGGGCGGCACCGGCCTGACCACCGGCGAGCTCACCAGCATGCTCTCCTACGTGATGAACATCCTCATGAGCCTGATGATGATCTCCATGGTCTTTGTCATGGTCACCCAGTCGATGGCCGCCGCGCAGCGCATCGAGGAGGTGCTCGATGAGAAGGCCGAGATCGTCTCCCCGGAGAACGCGGTCACGCGCGTCAAGGACGGCGCCATCGACTTTGAAGACGTGACCTTTTCCTATCACAAAAGCGCCGAAACATCCGGCAAGCCCGTGCTCTCGGACATCGATCTGCACATCCGCTCCGGCGAGACCATCGGCGTCATCGGCGGCACGGGCTCCAGCAAATCCAGCCTCGTGAACCTGATCTCCCGCCTGTACGACGTGGACAGCGGCTGCGTGTGCGTGGGCGGCGTGGACGTGCGCCGCTACGATTTGGAGACCCTGCGCAACGAGGTCGCCGTCGTGCTGCAAAAGAACGTGCTCTTCACCGGCACCATCCTGGATAACCTGCGCTGGGGCAAGGAAGATGCGACGCTGGAGGAATGCAAGGAGGCCTGCCGCCTCGCCTGCGCGGACGAGTTCATCGAGAAATTCCCGGACGGCTACAATACGTGCATCGAGCGCGGCGGCGCGAACGTATCCGGCGGCCAGAAGCAGCGCCTGTGCATCGCCCGCGCGCTGCTCAAGCAGCCCAAGGTGCTCATCCTCGACGACTCCACCAGCGCCGTGGACACCGCGACGGACGCGAAGATCCGCGCAGCCCTGCGCACGCACATCCCCGGCACGACCAAGATCATCATCGCCCAGCGCATCGCCTCCGTACAGGACGCCGACCGCGTGCTGGTGATGGACGAGGGCCGTGTGGCGGCATTTGATACGCCCGAAAACCTGCTTGAGACCTGCCCGATCTATCAGGAGGTCTTCAACAGTCAGTCGCAGGCGGGCAGCGGCGATTTTGACGAGGCCGCCCGGCGCGACAATCATGACATGAAAGGAGGCGGCCGCGCATGATGAAGGGACCCGGCCCGCACGACGGCCATACACCCAGGAAAGGCCCGGGCGCCAAGAACCCCGGCAAAACCTTTATGCGCATCCTGCGCGAAATTCTCAGCCGCTATGCGCTGCACTATCTGCTGGTGATCGTGTGCATCGTGGTCAGCGCCGTCGCATCCGTGCGCGGCACGCTCTTCACGCAGACGCTGATTGACGACTATATCCTGCCGATGACCGGCCAGGAAAACCCGGACTTCGGCCCGCTGGCCGGCGCTATCGCCGGCGTGGCGTGCTTCTACGCGCTGGGCACGTTCGCCTCCTGGCTGCAAAACTACCTGATGATCTTCATCTCCCAGGGCACGCTCAAGAACGTGCGCATCAAGCTCTTTGCCAGGATGGAACGCCTGCCGGTGCGCTACTTCGACACGCACGCGCACGGCGACATCATGAGCGTCTACACCAACGACGTGGACACGCTGCGCCAGATGATCTCCCAGTCGCTCACGCATCTGATCTCCAGCGTCGTGACCATCGCCAGCGTGCTGATCTCCATGATCATCCTCAACGTGCCCCTGACGCTGCTCACGCTCGCCATGGTCGCCGTCATGCTGGCGATCTCCATGAACCGCATGGCGCGCTCCGGCGGCTACTTCGTGCGCCAGCAGCAGGATCTGGGCAAGGTGAACGGCTACATCGAGGAGATGATGGACGGCCAGAAGGTCGTCAAGGTCTTCTGTCACGAGGACAGGACGATCGAGGACTTCCGCAAGCTCAACGAGCGCCTGCGCGAGAGCGCCTATAACGCCCAGCGCATCTCCAGCACGATCATGCCGGTGAACATCGCCATCGGCAACCTGAGCTACGTGCTGTGCGCCATCGCCGGCGGCCTGCTGGCGGTGAACGGCTATCTGGGGCTGACCATCGGCACGATCGTCTCCTTCCTCACGCTCAACAAGAGCTTCAACCAGCCGATCAATCAGGTCTCCCAGCAGGCCAACTCCATCGTCATGGCGTTGGCCGGCGCGGAGCGCGTCTTCGAGCTGCTCGACGAGGAGCCGGAGGCCGACAACGGCTACGTCACCATCGTCAACGCCAGGCGCAACGCCGACGGCACGCTCAGCGAGTGCGCCGAGCGCACGGGCCTGTGGGCGTGGAAGCACACGCATCAGGCGACCGGCCTGACCGACTACGTCGAGCTCAAGGGCGACATCGTCATGGACGGCGTGGACTTTGGCTACACCGAGGAGAAGATGGTGCTCCACGACATCAAGCTCTACGCCACGCCGGGCCAGAAGATCGCGTTCGTCGGCTCCACCGGCGCGGGCAAGACGACCATCACCAACCTGATCAACCGCTTCTACGACATCCAGGACGGCAAGATCCGCTACGACGGCATCAACATCAACAAGATCAAGAAGGACGACCTGCGCCGTTCGCTGGGCATCGTGCTTCAGGACACGCACCTGTTCACCGGCACGGTCATGGACAACATCCGCTACGGCCGCCTGGACGCCACGGACGAGGAGTGCATCGCCGCGGCGAAGCTGGCCAACGCGGATGGCTTCATCACCCGCCTGCCCAGGGGCTACGACACGATGCTCACCGGCGACGGCGCGAACCTCTCTCAGGGCCAGCGCCAGCTGCTGGCCATCGCCCGCGCGGCCGTCGCCGACCCGCCGGTGCTGATCCTCGACGAGGCGACCTCCTCCATCGACACGCGCACGGAGTCGCTCGTGCAGGCGGGCATGGACTCGCTGATGAAGGGCCGCACGACGTTCGTCATCGCGCACCGGCTCTCCACGGTCAAGAACAGCGACTGCATCATGGTCCTGGAGAACGGGCGCATCATCGAGCGCGGCACGCACGACGACCTGATCGCGCACAAGGGCAAGTACTACCAGCTCTACACCGGCGACTTCGAGGAAGTGGAATAATCAAAAACCTCGCTTCGCGCTGTTTTAAGCTCTTTCATCAAGAATCAGTATCAGCCTTTTTCTCCCCGTTACGCGTTCTCCATCATCTGCTCCGCGACGCGCTGGCCAAACGGCGTGGCGGCCACGCCGCCCATGCCCGTCTCCCGCAGGGAGACGTCCATCTTGTCCCCGACCTCGCGCATCGCGTCGATCACCTGATCCGGCGGCACCGCCGAACGGATGCCCGCCAGCGCCAGATCCGCGCTGGACATGGCGATCATCGCGCCCGCCGCGTTGCGCTTGACGCAGGGCACCTCCACCAGCCCCGCGACCGGATCGCACACCAGCCCCAGCAGGCTCTTGAGCGCCAGCGCCGCCGCGTGGCAGACCGCCTGCGCGCTGCCCCCGGCCAGATAGCACAGCGCCGCCGCGCCCATCGCGCTCGCCGTGCCGCTCTCCGCCTGGCAGCCGCCCGCCGCGCCCGCGATGGACGCCTTCTGCGCGATCACCTGCCCGATGGCCCCGGCCACGTACAGCGCGCGCACCATCGCCGCATCCGGCAGGTTCTCCCGCTCCTGATACGGCAGCAGCACCGCCGGCAGCACGCCGCAGCTGCCCGCCGTGGGCGCGGCCACGATGCACTTCATGCACGCGTTGCTCTCGCCCATCTCCAGCGCCTGCGCCAGCACGCCGCCGATGTATGGGCCGCAGATTGTCCGGCCGGACTGCGCATGGGCGCGCATCTTCGCGCCGTCGCCGCCGACCATGCCGCTGCGCGAGCGCAGCGCGGGATCATATCCGCTCCGCGCGCGGCGGATCGCGTCATAGAGCGCGGTCATCCGCGCGATGGACGCCTCGCGCGTCACGCCGCGATCCACGCAGTCGCTGCGCACGATCACCTCAAAGAGATCCTCGCGCGCCCCGGCGTCCATCAGGGCCGCCAGCGATTCGATGGCCATGTTCACTCCTCCTCCTGCGCGCCGACAAACGTGACGGCCGTGATGCCGCGAATGGCGCGCAGCGTGTCAAGCCGCTGCGCGGAAATCGCCTTGTCTATCTCAATGACCATCACGGCGTCGCCGCCGGGATGGTCGCGATACAGGTGCAGCGTCGCGATGTTCACGCCGTCCCGTGCGAGCACGTCCGATACGTCGCGCACGTGGCCGGGTAGGTCGCGGTTCTGCACGATCAGCGTGGGCAGATCGCCGGAGAAGCGCACGCGCAGGCCGTTGAGCGCCACCACCGCGATGCGCCCGCCGCCCAGCGAGGAGGCCGTCATCGACAGCGTCCTGCCCGACGCGCCCACCAGATCGATCTTTGCGGTGTTCGGGTGCTCCCCGGCGAGGTTCACCCGCGAAAACGCATACGCCATGCCGCACGCCGCCGCCTCGGCAAAGCTGTCCTTGATCCGCTCGTCGTCCGTCTGCATGCCCAGCAGGCCCGCCACCAGCGCGCGATCCGTGCCGTGGCCGCAGCCCGTCGCGGCGAAGGAGCCGGAGAGCACGATATCCGCGCGAACGGGCGTGCCTTCGTCAAGGAGCCTGTGCGCCATGCGCCCGATGCGCACCGCGCCCGCCGTGTGCGAAGAGCTCGGCCCGACCATCACCGGCCCCAGAATATCAAACAGGTTCATCCGCATGTTCCTCCGTCTTGTCCTTGCCATGATCATACCAGAAAAGCGTGCAGGATTCAAGGCGCAGCGCGCACGCTGAAATTCCCTCTATGAAAAAACGGGCTGATGCTGTACAATAAGCCTATACAGCATTCAGGAACAGGATGTGAACCATGTTTTCTCTCGCAAACGACGCATGCCGCCACCTCATCGTCTTTGATCTGGAGTGGAACCAGAACAGCTATCACCCCAATCACCGCATGCCCCACGAGATCATCGAGATCGGCGCGTGCCGCGTGGATCGCAGCTACGCCGTCACCGACACGTTCTCCCGGCTCATCCGCCCCCGGCTCTACACGCGCCTGGACAAGCACATCAAGCAGGTGACGGGCATGACCGAGGAGGAACTGGCGCACGGCGACGCCTTTGCCGACGTGTTCGCCGATTTCATCCACTGGTGCGGCGAGGATGCGCAGCTGGTCACCTGGGGCCGGGACGACTTTCCCGTGCTGCGGCGCAACGCCGCCTTTCACCAGACCGGCATGCCCTTCACCCCGCCCATCGACGCGCAGCTCGTGTTCGGCGGCGCGTGCCTGGGTTCCTGCCATCAGCAGATGAACCTGCACGCCGCGATGGAGCACCTGCACGTGGAGCTGGACGCGCCCGCGCACCGCGCCGTCTACGACGCCACGTGCACCGCCGCGCTGCTCGCCGCCATCGACAGGGCCGTCGCCGCCATGGCGCCGGACAGGCGCGCGCAGCTTGACGCCGTGCTGCGCCGGGAAGCGCGCATCGCCACGAGCGCCCTGCTCTCCGTGCCCACGAAGTACGCCTATCAGAGCGACGCGCTCGCCGACGAGCGCCTCATGCACATCGCCTGCCCCGCCTGCGGCCGGCGCACATCGTTTGACACGCCGTGGTTTGACACCGGACGCGACAAATACGCGGCGCTCGCCCGCTGCTCGGCGCACGGCATGGTCTACGGCCAGATGCACTTCAAGCGCGTGTCAAACGGCCTGCTGATCATGCACCAGCGCGCCTACGCCGCCGACGAGGCGGACATCGCGGGCACGCGCGAGGCGTACAGGCTCTATCAGCTCCTGCCCCAGAAGAAGCGCCACCATCGCCTGTGCATGGCGGACGCCCTGGCAAAAAAGCGCGGCGGCGCATGAAAAAAAGCGCCGGTATTCGACGCTTTTCCTATCGCCCGACGCGGATTCATCCATCAATCGAGGCCCAGATGGTTTTCAATCCGCGTGACGCGCATCTCCAGATTGTCGCTCGCACCTTCCGAAATCTCGGCTGTCTTCTTCGCCTCGGTTCTCGCCAGCAGATAATCGCAGGACACATCCAGCGTATCCGCCAGAAGACAGAGCGTTTCAAGACTCGGCTGCCTGAGCCCGCGCTCATACAGCCCGACGGTGTTAAGGCTCTTTCCAATCACATCCGCCAGGACTTGTTGGCTCATGTGTTTGGCGGTACGTGCGGCCTTGAGTCGCTCGCCAAACTTGACCATACCAACACCTCCATACCACCATTGTCACAGGATTTGCCGGATCAAACCTGTTACTTTAAGTATACGGTTGATTTTCTGAACGTCTACTGACAAAAATGATGTATTTTCATGGTTTCAACACTATTTTTTTATTTTTCAATCGTTTTTATCACGCAAATTTCCGAGCAATCACTCGCTTTTTTTCAATGCAAGAGCGCACTTTTCGTCCCGTCCTCGCCCACTGACCCGCCCGTCGTGCGCCCCGTTTCGCCCGCGCGCGGCGCCGGATTGTACGCCCTCTTTTCCCCATCGACCGCATCCTGAGGTGTGCCATGAAGCATGACGCTTCCCCCCGCCCGGCGGAAAACACGGTCTTCCGCGCGCTGTATCTGATCGCCATCGTGCTGGTCGTGGACGGGCACACGACGCTGGAGGACATGTTCTCCATGGGCGATCTGTTCCGCTATTACTCCTTCCACCTGATGCTCTTCGCCTTCGGCGCGGGCTATTTCTTCCGCCTGCGCGGCGGCTTGCTTGCCGACATCGCCGCGCGCGCCGGAAAGCTGCTCGTGCCGCTCTATATCTGGAACCTCGTCTACGGCGTGGGCGCGGCGCTGCTGCGCCGGGTGGGCGGCTTTGAAATCGGCGCGCCGCTGAGCGCCTACACGCTGCTGCTCGCGCCGCTTGTGGACGGACAGCACTTCGCGTGGAACCTGGGCAGCTGGTTCATCTTCCCGCTCTTCCTGTGCCAGACGCTCTACGGCCTGCTGCGCCGCGCGGCAAAGCGGTGCTGGCGGGACGATGAGCGCGTCACATTCGCGCTGTGCCTGCTGCTGGGCAGCGCCGCCGTAACGCTCTGCCACGCCGGCCGCCAGGACGCGCTGCCGCTGTTTCTCAATCGCACGCTGATCCTGCTGCCCGGCTACGCCGGCGGCCAGCTCTATCTCCGGGTGCTTGAGCGCCACGACACGCTGCCCACCGCGCCGTATCTGATCATCGTCGTGATCCTGCGCGCGCTGCTGTGCGTGCGCTACGAGAACCTCGCCTACCTGCTCTCCGACTGCTCCTATTTTCCCTGCGGGGCGTTCGGCGTATACGCGGGCGGCGCGCTGGCCATCGCGTTTTTCCTGCGCATCGCGCGGCTGCTCGCGCCGTATGTGGCGAAAAGCCGCGTGGCGCTCTACGCCAGCCGCCACACGTTTGACATCATGATGCACCACTTCATGGGCTTCTTCGCGCTCAACAGCGTCTTCCTCGTCCTCAACGCGCTGGGCATCGGCGCGGCGGACTTCTCCGTCAAAACGTTCCGCACCGTCTACCACTACAACTACGCGCCGGACGGGCGCAGCGCGTTCAACGTGCTCTACCTGCTCGCGGGCATCTTCCTCCCGCTGGGCGTGGCCCGCGCGACCGACGCGTTCAAGGCCGCCGCAACGCGCAGGCGGGCGCGGAAATCATGACGGGGCAGGGAAAGCGCGCACAGCGATGCGCACCCATTTGAAAAGACCTTCGACTTTGCCGGCGGCCGAGATTGCAGCGCTTGAAGCTGCAATCTTTTTTTACAAAACCGGCTCCATGACGGCCCGAAAGTATCGGTCCAATTCCTTCGGCGTCTGCTTCATCCGGCTCTTATACTAATCTTCAAACAAAACACTAAACAAGAAGTGCCATCTGTGATATAATAATCTGGGTGATGAAAGATGGCAAAGATGTACGAGATTACAGAAAGTCAGCGAACCGAAATAGAAGAAGTA
>CALVKT010000047.1 GCA_944333055.1 uncultured Clostridia bacterium | reverse complement strand
ACCCTCGCAGAGTCCATGCTCTACGTTTATGAGAAAGATCATGAGCACAACGAATGGAGTGATTTCATTCCCAATTCCATCAGGCTGACTATGGATTGCGATAGCTGCTATCGTCTCAGAAAGATATGGATTATCTCATTATCGGATATTTAAATACAAAGAGAGCAAAAAGGCGCTTGCAAGTTGCGAGCGCCTTTTTTATGTAAGCAATTTAACATCAAAAGCCATATACGCCTTGGAGATGTGTGCTGATTGCTTCAACTCCATCATCCATGATTCTCGCAAAATCTTCTGAGAATTGCAAAGAAATTGCATATTAAAGCGCTACACTGATAAATGTCGGAAGGAGGTGATGGGATGGGAGCTGGCGAACGGCGGTTGGCGATTTGGCAAACGCTGTGCTTGAGACGCCACGATACGGTTGCGAATCTGGCGTCCGAGTTCAACGTGAGCAAAAGAACCCTGTACTACGACGTCCAGTTCCTATCCCTGATCTATCCCATTGAAAGCGTCCGGGGAAGGTATTACGGAGGCATCAAGATTTCCGACTGGTATACGCCCAATTCGGATTCATTTACGCCAGCACAGATGGAGCTTCTCCTGCGATTGCAGAAAACGCTCAGCGGAAACGATGCAATCATCATGATGAGCATCATCAACATCTTTTCATGGCGGAATTCCAATCGAAAACAGGCGTGCCGCTGACGCACCTTGACAATTGCATACACGATGCTGCGGGTACAGTTCCCCATGCAGAAGAGCGGCAAATGGAGCGGCGCGAAGAGGGCCTGTGCCGGAGCGATCCACGCATTCCATGGACCCTGTCATGGCTGTCAGGGCGCGACGACGCTGCATGGGCATCATGATACTTCCTCACGGCCCCTCATAGACTGGAGGGGAGTCCCTGCGGTGCGCGTTTATCCTCAAAAGACGGCACATGCAGGGCTATGTTGCGGATCGCCATCCGCAGCCCGCAGCATCCTTTTCTCTTTGATTCAAACGACCGTCAGGAGGTTTCCCATGCCCGACAAAAAGATCTATGCGCTGATGCTCAAATCCTATCCTGACATTCTGAACATCCATGAGCTGTGCGAAGTGCTGGCGATCAGCACCAAAACCGGCTATAAACTTCTTAGGGAAGGAAAAATCAACAGCATCAAAGTCGGCCGCACCTATCGCATTCCCAAGGTTTCCCTGCTTTCCTATATGAAAATCATGAACCCTCCACAGCGTGGATGAAATTCGAATCCTGTGGTATGATGATCGTGCCAACAGCAGGTGGGAACCACACAACAAGGAGGTGCTACATCATGGTTGCAGGACACCTGCAAGAAAAGAACGGTCTCTACTACATCGTTTTGAGCTACAAAGATGCAAACGGAAAACGAAAGACGCCGTGGTTTGCCACGAACCTGCCGGTCAAGGGTAACAAAAGGCGCGCAGAAGCGCTTCTGCTGGAAAAGCGGCAGAGCTTTCTCGTTCCCGACGCTTCACCGGCACAAGCGGATGAAGGTGAAGATATGCTCTTCACCGACTTCCTCCAAAGCTGGCTTCCCGTCGCCAAAAGCACCATCAAGCTGACCACCTACGCCTCGTATGTGTCGATGACTCAAGGCGTCATCATCCCATACTTTCAGGCGCTCGGCATCACGCTGAAAAAGCTGACGGCGTCGGATATCCAGAACTTTTATACCCAGCAGCTCGAACGGGTCAACGCAAACATGGTCATTCACTACCACGCCGTCATCCACAGGGCGCTCAAGTATGCCGTCAAGATGGACTTGATTTCCTTCAATCCAGCCGACAGAATCGAGCGCCCAAAGAAGGCGACCTTCATCGGCAACTTCTACGACAGCGCGGAGATCAACGCACTGTTTCAGGTTCTGAAGGACCATCCGCTGGAACTTCCCATCAAGCTGGCGGCTTTCTACGGACTGCGCCGCAGCGAGGTTCTCGGCCTCAAGTGGAACGCCATCGACCTGGATGCCAACACCCTCACGATCCGCCACACCGTCACGTCGTGCAATCTGGGCGGCAAGCACATCGAAGTGGTTGCCGATACGACCAAGACGAAATCCAGCATGCGGACGCTGCCGCTCGTTTCCGAGTTTCGCTTACTTCTGCTCAAGAAAAAAGAGCAGCAGGAACATTACCGCAAGCTCTGCGGGCGTTCCTACTGCCAGGCTTATCTGGATTATGTCTGTGTCAACGAACTGGGAGAGCGGCTAAAGCCCAACGCGCTATCGGACGGCTTCCGGCGAATCCTCGAGCAAAACAACCTGCGCGTCATCCGCCTGCACGACCTGCGCCACACCTGCGCCAGCCTTTTGCTGGCCAACGGCGTTTCCATGAAGCAGATTCAGGAATGGCTGGGCCACAGCGACTTTTCCACCACGGCCAACATCTACGCCCACCTGGATTTCCACTCCAAGATTTCTTCGGCAGAAGCCATGCTCTCCGGTTTGGGGCTTGCATCTTCCTGCGAAGAAACGGACGTTCCCTTTGGGGCGGTATGACGACATGTTTTCTCTCCCAAGGGAAAGGAAAAAGCCCTACAGTGCTTGATCTGTAAGGCTTTTTTGGCGGAGAGTTAGGGATTCGAACCCCAGGTGGTTTTACCCACACAGCATTTCGAGTGCTGCACCTTCGACCACTCGGACAACTCTCCATAAAAATGGGTCTTCCTGCGAAGACCCATTTATTATACGGCAGAATGCCGCCGAATGTCAAGCCGAAATCACAGCGAGGCGGCGATGTCCACGATCTCCATGGAGCGGCGGATGAACGCCGTCATCTGCTCGGCCTCCAGCGGCTGGCGGGAGAGCTCCGCCAGGTCGTAGAGCTGGCGGGCGAGCAGCGCGCTGCGCTCGTCCTTTTCGCGCTCGGCCAGTTTGCGCACCGTCGCGCTGCGGCTGTTGAGCACCACGGTGTACTTTGCCGGCATGTTAAACTCGCTGCGGCCGTAGATGCGGCCCATGTCGTTGAAGCGGCGGGTCTGCTCGTCCTCGATGAGCATCAGCGGAATCGTCTCGTTGGCCAGCGGCTTGACCTCCACGGACAGGTCGTCCTTGCCCGCGGCCTCGCGCATGAGCGCCGTCAGCTTCTCGGCGTCAAGCGCCTCGGCCTCGCCCTCGCCGGTCAGGCTGTCGAGCTCCGCGTCCACGCGGCAGAACTTCATCTTCTCCTCGTCCCTGGCGCTGTACTCCATGTAGGAGACAAAGTTCACGTCGATCGCCTGATCGAGCACCGCCACGTCGATGCCGCGCTCGGTGAACAGGCGGATGGCCGCATCCTGGCGCGCCGCGTCGGAGGTGTAGACCATCTTCCCCGGCAGCTTTTCGCCGTTGCGCTGCCTGTATTCCGCGAGCGTCAGATACTGCCCTTCGGTGGTCTTGAACAGCAGGCAGTCCTTCATGCGCTCGGCGAACTTCTCGTCGCGCATCACGCCGTACTTGATGAACGGGTGGATGTCCGGCCAGAAGCCCTCGTAGGTCTTGCGCTCGGTCTTGAACATGCCGGTCAGCCGGTCGGCGACCTTCTTGGTGATGTGCGTGGAGATGCGGCGCACGTAGCCGTCGTTCTGCAGGAAGGAGCGGGAAACGTTGAGCGGGAAATCCGCGCAGTCGATGACGCCCTTGAGCAGCATCAGCCACTCCGGGATGACCTCCTTGATGTTGTCGGCGACGAACACCTGGCCGGAATAGAGCTTGATCTGCCCCTCGATGCCGCCGAACTGCTCCTTGAGCTTGGGGAAGTAGAGGATGCCCTTGAGCTTGAAGGGGTAATCGACGTTCAGGTGGATCCAGAAGAGCGGGTCCTCGTACTCGCGGAAGACCTTGCGGTAGAACGCCTTGTAGTCCTCGTCCGTGCAGTCCTGCGGGGCCTTCGTGTACAGCGGGGCCGTGTCGTTGATGGGCTTTTCCTCCGGCTCGGCCGCCTTTGCCTCCTCGCCGTCCTCGCCGGTGACGGCGGCGTCCGCCTCGCCCTGCGCCTCGTCCTTCTTCTCCTCCTCCGGCTTGATCTCCGTCAGATAGATCGGATAGGCCATGAACGAGCAGTAGCGTTCGAGCACCTCGTGCACGCGCCAGTAGTTGAGGAACTCCTCCTCGGCGTCGTTGATCGTCAGCGTGATCGTGGTGCCGCGCGTGGCGCGGTCGGAGTCGCTCATGGTGTAGGCCATGCCGTCCTCGCTCTCCCAGCGCACGGGCGTCGCGCCCTCGCGGAAGGACAGCGTATCGATCGTCACCTTGTCGGCGACCATGAACACGGAGTAGAAGCCCAGGCCGAAGTGGCCGATGATGCCGCTGTTCTCCTTGTCCTCGTCCTTGGCGTATTCCTCCAGGAAGGACTTCGCGCCGGAGAAGGCGACCTGGTTGATGTTCTGCTCCACCTCCTCGGCGGTCATGCCGACGCCGTCGTCGATGAAGCGCAGCGTCTTGTTCGCCTTGTCCACCTCCACGCGCACGGAGCAGTTCTGCGCCAGGTTGAAATCGACCATGCGCAGCTTGGTGATCGCGTCGCAGCCGTTGGAGACGACCTCGCGGATGAAGATGTCCTTGTCGGAATAGAGCCACTTCTTGATGATGGGCATGATGTTTTGCGCGTCGATGGAGACGCTGCCAGTCGTGGGCTGCATATCAAAAACCTCCTTATGGTCAAAGAAAAACGATGTAAGGCATCGGAATATCCGTATTGTAGCGCCGATGCGACCGTCTGTCAAGAGAAAATTAGCACTCAAAACGGAAGAGTGCTAACAAATCCGCGCGCGGTCAATGGCGTCCGTCCTCTTTTGCGCATTGGCCCTTTTCCCGCAGGGAAAAAAGGGGTATAATGGAAAAAAACCATTCGCGTGCAAAAGCTTCGACAGAAAGGACGATCCCATGGCTGTTCACATTCTTGAAGAGGCGCGCCGCTGCCTGAACTGCAAGGTGCCCATGTGCCAGAAGGGCTGCCCGATTCACACGCCGATTCCGCAGGTCATCCAGATGATGCTTCACGGCAAGCTCGACGAGGCCGGCTGGACGCTCTTTGAAAACAATCCGCTGACGACGGTCTGCTCGCTGGTGTGCAACCACGAGCGCCAGTGCGAGGGGCACTGCGTGCTGGGCCGCAAGGGCGCGCCGGTGCATTTCTCCTCCATCGAGCACTACATCTCCAGCACCTACTCCAGCAAGATGAACGCGGGGCCGGCCAAGAGCAACGGCATGCGCGTGGCGATCGTCGGCTCCGGCCCGGCGGGCCTGACCATCGCGGTCATCCTCGCGCGCAAGGGATATCAGGTGACGATCTTTGAGAGCAAGGACAAGATCGGCGGCGTGCTGCGCTACGGCATCCCGGACTTCCGCCTGCCCAAGTCCGTGCTGGACGACTTTGAGTACCACCACCTCGTGCTCAAGCACATCCGCGTGCGCCCGAACACGACCATCGGCGGGGCGATCACGCTGGAGAACATGCTGGAGGACGGCTACAAGGCGATCTTCCTGGGCACGGGCGTCTGGCAGCCCAACACGCTGCATATCCGCGGCGAGACGCTGGGCAACGTGCACTTTGGCATCAACTACCTCAACAACCCGGACAGCTACCGCCTGGGCGAGACGATCAACGTCATCGGCGCGGGCAACGCCGCCATGGACGTCTGCCGCACGGCGCTGCGCAAGGGCGTGCGCAACGTCCACTGCTTCTCGCTGACGCGTCAGGTCGCCGCCTCCAAGCACGAGTTTGACTACGCGCAGCTGGAGGGCGTCGTCTTCCACTACAACAAGCGGCCCCTGGAGATCGTCGACGAGGGCGTGTTCTTTGAGAGCGTCGCCGAGTTTGAGGACGGCACGTTTGAATCCGTGCCCGACACCCGCAAGCTCTATCCCGCCGACAGCACGATCATCTCCATCAGCCAGGGCCCCAAGTCCCGGCTGGTCAATACGACGGCGGGGTTGCAGGCCAACGGCCGCGGCCTGCTCGTCACCGACGAATACGGCCGCACCACGCGCCCCGGCATATTTGCCTCCGGCGACGTGGTCGCGGGCGCGCGCACGGTCGTGGAGGCCGTCGCCCATTCCAAGATGGTCGCCGAGGCCATGGACGCCTACATGCAGGGCTACGACCTGGAGAAGAAGCTGCGCGGCTTCCTTTGATTGACTGCCTGCAATCTGAACGCCCCTTCACACTGCGTTCACATTCATGCGGCATTGCCGACACATTTCAGCCGTATAATCTCGTATATTCTCCCGGAAAGCAGAACGTTTCGGTCTGCTTTCTTTTTTCAAAGACATCTATCTCACAGCATTAGGAAAACAAAAGCCATGTTGCAAGCAAACCATCATCCGCTCTGGATCGGCATCGACGTCGGCTCCACCACGGTGAAGGCGGTCGTGCTTCATCCCGATACCCACGAAGTGCTCCTGCGGCGCTATCGCCGCCACCACGCCGCCCAGCGCCAGACGGTGCTCGGCGTGCTCGAAGAGGTGCGCCACGCGTTCGGCGATGCGCCGTTTCGCGCGGCGGTCTGCGGCTCCGGCGGCAGCGTGATCGCCGAGGCGATGGGCGCGCACTACGTGCAGGAGGTCGTCGCCAACGCCTGCGCCGTGCGAAAGCTCTATCCGCAGGCGCGCACCGCCATCGAGCTGGGCGGGCATGACGCCAAGATCATCTTCTTCTACCTCGATCCCAGGACGCAGCAGCTCACCACGTCGGACATGCGCATGAACGGCAGCTGCGCGGGCGGCACCGGCGCGTTCATCGACGAGATCGCCGCGCTGCTCAAGGTGCCCACGACGGCCTTTGACGGGCTGGCCGCTCAGGGCACGACGGTGCACAGCATCTCCGGCCGCTGCGGCGTGTTCGCCAAGACGGACATCCAGTCCATCCTCAATCAGGGCGGCAAGCGCGAGGACATCGCGCTCTCCGCGTTCCACGCCATCGTCAAGCAGACGATCGGCGGCCTGGCGCAGGGGCTGGAGCTCAAGCCGCCGATCATCTTCGAGGGCGGCCCGCTCACCTACGACAAGACGCTCGTGCGCGTGTTCGCCGAGCGGCTGCATCTCAAGGACGAAGAGATCATCCAGCCCGATCACGCGGACACGCTCGTCGCCTGCGGCGCGGCGCTGGCGATGGACGAGCTCTTCGGCGCGGACGCGGGCCGCACGATGACCGCGCAGGAGATGATCGATGCGCTGGGCGCGCATGTGCAGACGCAGGCCGCGCAGACGCCCGGCAAGCCGTTCTTTGATTCCTACGAGGAGCAGACGCGCTGGCAGGCGCGCCACGCGCTCCCGGCGCTTTCGCCCTGCGCGTGCAGGCCCGGAGAGACGCTGGGCGTCTACGTCGGCGTGGACGCGGGCAGCACCACGTCGAAATTCGTGCTGCTTGACGAGGAGGAGCGGGTCATCGACCGCTTCTACGCGCACAACCACGGCGACCCGATCCGCGTCATCCGCGACGGCCTGCTGGAGATGCGCGACAAGTATGCGGCGCAGGGCGTGACGCTGCGCGTGCTGGGTCTGGGCGTCACGGGCTACGGCGAGCGGCTGCTGGGCTGCGCGCTGGGCGCGGACCATCACACGGTGGAGACCGTCGCGCACGCCGCCGCCGCGCAGCACGTACAGCCGGACGTCAGCTTCATCCTGGACATCGGCGGCCAGGACATGAAGGCCATCTGGGTGCACGACGGCGTCGTCACGGACATCATGCTCAACGAGGCGTGCTCATCGGGCTGCGGCTCGTTTCTGGAGAACTTCGCCGTCTCGCTGGGCATCCCCGTGGAGGAGATCGCCGGTGCGGCGTTCGCCTCCTACAACCCGGCCGTGCTGGGCAGCCGCTGCACCGTGTTCATGAACAGCACGATCATCACCGAGCAGAAGAACGGCAAGACGCCGCAGGACATCATGGCGGGCCTGTGCCGCTCGATCATCGAAAACGTGTTCACCAAGGTCGTGCGCATCGCGGACACCTCTGCGCTGGGCAAGCGGATCGTCGCGCAGGGCGGCACGTTCCGCAACGACGCGGTGCTGCGCGCGCTGGAGCAGTACCTCGGATGCGAGGTGACGCGCGCGCCGTATCCGGGCGAGATGGGCGCGCTGGGCATCGCGCTGCTGACGCGCAGGCGCATGCAGGCGCTGCGCGCGCAGGCGCCGGACCTCCCCTCCGCGTTCATCGGCTTTGACGCGCTCGAATCCCTCACCTATGCGCAGGAGGACAACAACCCCTGTCCGCACTGCGCCAACCACTGCAGGCGCACGGTCATCCGCTTTTCCAACGGCGCCTCGTGGGTGATGGGCAACCGCTGCGAGCGCGGCGAATCGCTTGGCGAGGAACCCGCGCCGCAAAAGCGCGCCGCGCCCGCCGCGGACATGTTCCTGCTGCGCGAGAAGTGGCTCTTCGAATCGTACCCCTGCACACCGGTGTGCGAGCGCCGCGGCGTGACCATCGGCCTGCCGCGCACGCTCGAATTCTGGGACAGCATGCCCTTCTGGTCCACGTACTGGCGCGCGCTCGGCTTTGACGTGCGCTTCTCCCACCGCAGCTCGCGCGAGATGTTCGAGCGCGGCTTGCCGTTCGTCCCCTCGGACACGGTCTGCTTCCCGGCGAAGCTGGCGCACGGCCACATTCAGGATCTGGCGGCGCAGGGCGTCAATCGCATCTTCATGCCCATGGTCATGGAGATGCCGCCCGCCGACAAGAAGGGCGAGAGCGAGTACGTCTGCGCGGTCGTCAAGGGATATCCGCTGATCATCCGCCACGGTGAGAACCCGCAGCGCCGCTGGCAGATCGCCTACGACAACCCGATGTTCCACTGGCACAGCGAGGGCGACCGCCAGCGGCAGATCGCCGACTTCGTCAGGCGCACGCACGGCATCGGGCAGAAGGAACACGAGGCGGCCTACCGGCAGGCGCAGGAGGCGCTCGCGCTCTTTCGCCAAAGACTGCGCCGGGAAGCGCAGCACATCCTGGAGGACGCGCAGAAGAACGGCACGTTCGCCGTGGTGCTCGCCGGGCGGCCGTATCACACGGACGCGCTCGTCAGCCACGACATCTCCCGCGTCTTCACGCGCGCCGGCATCCCCGTGATCACGGTGGATGCGCTGCCGGGCCTGGAGGACGAGGACCTCTCCCACACGCGCGCCGCGGTCACCAACAATTTCCACACCCGCATGCTCGCCGGGGCGGCGCTGGCCGCGCGAAACCCCGCGCTGGAATACGTGCAGATCGTCAGCTTCGGCTGCGGCCACGACGCCATCCTCTCCGACGAGATCGCGCGCATCCTGCGCGAGACGTCCGACAAGGCCCCGCTGATCCTCAAGCTCGACGAGGGCGGCGCGGCCAACGCCGTGAACATCCGCATCCAGTCGTTCCTGGAGACGGTGCACACGCGCCGCGCCGCGCACGCCGCCGCACAGACGCGCCCGCTGCCCGACGCCTATCCCGTCAAGTTCATGCGCGAGGACAGGAAGCTGCGCACCGTGCTGGTGCCCAACGTCTCCGTCGCGTTTTGCAAGCTGCTCTCGGCCATCCTCTGCAAGCAGGGGCTGCGCGCGGAGCCCATCCCCGCGGGCGGCCCGCGCGAAATCGCGACCGGCAAGAAGTACGTGCACAACGACACCTGCTTCCCCGCGCAGATGGTCATCGGCGAGGCGATCTGCGCCCTGCAGAGCGGCAAATACCCGCGCGGCGAGGTCGCCGTCGCCATGGCGAAGTATCAGGGCGACTGCCGCCTCTCGCACTACTGCGCGCTGCTGCGCCGCGCGCTGGACGCCGCAGGCTTTTCGGACGTGCCCATCGTCTCCACCGATCCCAAGGACGGGCGCGACATGCACCCCGGCGTGCGCATGGGCAACATCTTCAACATCGAATCGCTCTGGGCGATCGAAATCATGGACATCCTTGAGGAGCTGCGCCGCAAGATCCGCCCCTATGAGCTGCACCCCGGCGAGACGAACCGCGTGTTCGACGCGTCCATCGACGCCATCAGCGACGCGCTGCGCCACGGCACGCCGCAGGCCGTCGCCGCGTTCGGCCGCGCCATCGACGCCTTCCGCGCGATCCCTTACGACCGCAGCCATCCGCGTCCGCGCGTGTTCGTGACGGGCGAATACCTGGTCACGTTCCACCCCGGTTCCAACTTCCACATCGAGGAATACCTCGAAGCGAACGGCATGGAGGTCATCCTGCCGCGGATGATCAACGTCTTCCGCAAGGATTACTACGCGCGGCTCTACGAGATGGACCGCCTCAAGGTGCACTACCCGGCGGATGTCGCCGCGTTCTCCCGCGCTGCGGACGTGCTCTTCACCGCCTCCCAGCGGCGGCTGGACAGGGAGGCGCGCCGCCATCCGCTCTACGACCCGCCCACGCCCCTGCCCCAGCTCGCCCGTGAGACGGACGACGTGATGAACTGCACGTTCCTCTCCGGCGAGGGCTGGCTCATCCCCGGCGAGATCCGGGAATTTGCGGCCAAGGGCGTGCGCGCGTTCATCATCCTGCAGCCCTTCGGCTGTCTGCCCAACCACATCTGCGGACGCGGCGTGACCAAGCGGATCAAGGAGGAATACCCCGGCATCCAGATTCTGCCGCTGGACCTCGACCCGGACACGAGCTTTGCCAACGTGGAAAACCGCCTGCAAATGCTCATCCTCAGCGAAAAGAGCCGGCATACGCCCGCCGCGCAGGCGACATGACGGCACACATACAGCAAAGCGGCGCGCTTCCCCAATGCCGGGGGAGCGCGCCGCTTCTTTGTCTGTCTCGTCTTTTCGGATGAACAAATGTCTGTTTTCTGACAAAAATGATGATATTTGCACTGTCAATATCGGCCGGCCGCATGATATAATAATAACGATGCGTGAAGCGCATGAGAGAATTGCGGGAAGGACGAAGGAGGAAAAAGCGAGATGAAACATGTCATTTCCTTGCTGCTGTGCGTTGCGCTCCTGTTCACCATGCCGGTGTGCGCGCTGGCAGACATGAACCTGGCGGCGGGCACTTACGAAGGAACAGGCACCGGATTTCAGGGGCCGATCAAAGTTTCCGTCACCGTGTCCGACAGCGCGATTGAATCGATCAACGTGCTTGAGCACAGCGAGACCGACGGCATTTCTGATCCGGCATTTGAAAAAATCCCGGCAGCGATCATTGAACATCAAAGCATCGCCGTGGATGCGATTGCCGGCTGCACCTATTCCAGCCAGGGCCTTCTGGACGCGGTGAAGGCAGCGCTGCTTTCCGCAGGCGCCACGGAGGAGATGATCTCCCGGCCGATCGCAGCACAGTCTGCGGGCGAACTGGAGACGCAAACCGCCGATGTCGTGATCATCGGCGCGGGCGGCGCCGGCCTGACGGCCGCGGTGGAAGTGCTGCGGGCAGGCGGCAGCGTGTTGGTTGTAGAGAAGATGGCTGCTGTGGGCGGCAACACCATCGCTGCCGGCAGCGCGCTCAATGCGGCGGGCACGGAGATTCAGAAGACGGGCACCATGGCGGCTTCCGGCGTTGAAGCCATCGAAGAAAAGCTGGCGCTTGAACCCAGGAGCGAAGCGATGCAGCGCTGGCAGGCATCCATCCGCAAAGATCTGGACGCCTATCTTGCCTCCGGCAGCAATCAGGTTTTTGATACGCCGGACCTGCACAAGCTGCAAACGTACGTCGACGGAGACTACGTCGGCAAGCCGGAACTCATCGAGATTCTGTGCGATCATGCGCCTCAGGCGCTCACCTTCCTGGAGGAGCTGGGCATGAGCTGGCGGCCGCAAATCACCACGGCCGTTGGCGCAACCTGGTCTCGTTCGCATCAGCCCGCCAATGTCTTTGGCGGCGCAGGCAGCGATTTCGTGTTGCCGCAGTACGAATTCGTAAAGGCGCATGGCGGCGTGGTCGCCCTTGAGCACAAGGCCGAGGAACTGATCATGGAAGACGGCCGCGTGGTCGGCGTGAAGGGTTTTACCAGCAACGGTACGCCGTTTGAATACCGCGCCAACAAAGGCGTCATTCTGGCCACCGGCGGTTTCTCCGCGAATGTGGAGATGCGCATGCGCTACAACAAATACTGGGCAAACCTCGATGAAACCGTACCCACGTCCAATCAGCCCTGCGCCACCGGCGACGGTATTGTCATGGCAGAGGCGATCGGTGCCAGTCTCTACGGCATGGAGTGGATTCAGATGGTGCCTACCGGCGATGCGAGCCTGAATGCGTCCATCGCCAACGAGATGTACATCAACGCGCAAGGCAATCGCTTTGTGGCGGAGGATGAGCGCCGCGATGTGCTCTCCGGCGCGATTCTCGCCCAGCCCGGCAGCTTCTGCTGGAAGGTATCCAGCGCCTATCAGGCCTGGGATATTCAGGGCGGCTACGACTATAAGGGCAATGCCATCGAATCGCATGTGCAAAACGGCAAGGCGGTCGTGGCGGATACGCTCGATGACCTGGCGGCGGCGATGGGCGTGGATGCGGCCAACTTGAAAGCGGTTGCCGAGGCGTTTGACAAAGCGGTCACCGGTGAAGTGCCGGATGCGCTTGGGCGCAAGGTCTTTGAGTATAAGATGGACAAGGGCCCGTATTACGCCACCAAAAGCTACGCCAAGGTGCATCATACCATGGGCGGTGTGGAAATCAATGCCAACTGCGAAGTGCTTGACACGCAGGGCAATGTGATTCCCGGCATCTACGCCTGCGGCGAAGTGACCGGCGGCATTCATGGCGCAAACCGTCTGGGCGGCAATGCGATCGCAGACATTATCGTCTTCGGTCAAATCGCCGGTCAGAATGTCATGAAGTAAACACGGATATCAAACGGCTGCGCAGTTTTCCGGCGCAGCCGTTGTTTCGGAGGACACATGATCATTGGAGAACGGGAAACGCCCCAGGCGCGCATACACCGGTATGTGCAGACCTGCGAGCTGCTCTTTGGCCAGACGCTGGCGTATTACGAGCAGCAACTGGAGAAGGAGTTTGTCCGGTCGATCGATTTTAATCGGTATTACCTGATGATCACCGGGCTGCCGCGTCAGGTATACCGGCCTTTCTTCGGGATGGACGCGTTTGCCTATTCTGCACATTTCAAAAAGACGGAGGCACAGATCGTATCGCTGCTGGAAAAGCGCTCCGTGTGCTGCATGCCAACCATGCTTCTCTATGATCACACCAAGCGATTTTGCATGGTCTTCAACAAGCCGGACGATGTCAGCGAACTGGAAGTGGCGCAGATTGCAGCGGGTTGCTTTGACAAACTGTATGCGCAGATTTTTGACATGCAGAAGATTCCCTATCGCAATTATACGGCGCTCTCCGGCCCAATCTGCGGATATGACCATCTGCCCCTGGCCTTTCAGCAGACGGATGCCCTGTCCCATCAGCAGTTTTTCGATGGGCACACCAGCATCATGACGCCGGCGCTGCTGGAACAGCTGCGCATACATGCAGATCCGGAGCAGATCCATGAAGACATCGCGCACCTGCGCGCCGCACTCGGCACGCGGCATGCCGAAGCGATCGAAAAAGCGCTTGATCAAGTGCTCGATCCGCTGTGCCATGCTCGCGACTTTGCCGCCCTGGAAAAGGCGCTCTACGACATTCGGATGCTAGCCGAAGGATTGCTGGCCGCGGCCGGAAGAGAGATCGATGATCCGGACGCCTTCCGCTTCGGGCATTATCCCACGTTTGAACATCTTCGCCGCGGCATCCGGGATCAATTGCTTGCTGCCGTCGCCAACTTGCCCGCCAGCGCTGCGCTGAGCGCACCTGTGCTGGAGGCCATGCGCTACATTCGCCGGCACTACACGGAGAATATCTCCCTGTCCGACGTGGCTGCGCACATCAACATGTCTACAAGCTGGCTGACCAAGCACTTCAATCGTGAGTGTCTGATGAGCGTCCCAACTTATCTGCTCCATGTGCGCATGGAACACGCCTGTGAGATGTTGGCCATGTCGAATAAGCTCATCTTCGAGGTGAGTCACGCTGTCGGCTTTGACAATCCCCGATACTTTGCAGCCGTGTTCAAAAAAACCACCGGGATGACGCCCAAGGCCTATCGGGATCACGCAAAGCAATCCGGCCTTCGTGCCCCGGTGTAACTGCCCGGAACAAATCTGTAAGTTCCATTCAAGTTTCTCCGCGCGTTGACCGATCCGGCCGGCGCGCGGTTTTTTCATGGGCGCCGGCTCACGCCTCGTAGTCGGGCAGATCAACGAAGACCGGCGCGTGATGTACGGCGGGCAGGAAGGTGTCAAGCACATCGCACGTCTGCATGCGCAGGCTCGACGTGTTGACGCACGGATGGCAGCCGAGCAGCGGGCTTTCCGCCACCGGCCTGTCCATGAGCAGCTGAACGCGGTTCTCCGTGTCGTGCATCAGCCCCATCACGGAGACGGAGCCGGGCGACACGTGCAGCAGGCGCTCCATGTCCGCGGCGTCCGCGAACGACAGGCGCGAGGAGCCGATCTGATGGGAGACGTCCCTGGTCTTAAAGACCTTGTCCCCGGGCATCATCAGCAGGTAGAAGGCCGTCTTCCGGCGGTCGCACAGAAACAGGTTCTTGCAGATGAGGATGTGAAGCGCCCGGTCGATCTCCATGCAGTCGGCCATGGTCATCGCCGCCGCGTGGTCCGTGCGCACGTAGTCGATTCCGAGCCGGTCGAGCAGGTCGTACACCTGCATCTCCCGCTCAAGGCGTCCCTCGCCGCTCTGCGGCCGTCCATGATAGAGCTCCATCGGCTTTCCCTCCACGCGCAGGGCGGCATGCGCCCCGGTTCCCTCCATTATAGTCCGCATCGCGCGCTTTGAAAAGACGGCAATCGCTCGGCGAGAGGCGCATAAAACCGAACGTTCGGATGGAAAAGTTTTCGATTTTATTTACAGCGTCCGTGCGCGCATGCTACAATGAGGACGTCAATCAAAGAACTTCCGACCACATAGGAGTGATATTATCATGAGCAACGTTCGTCCCGAAACGATGGCGCGCATCACCACACCGGAGCTGGCCCGCGCGTTCATCGGGGAACAGGTGGCCGCCGTTCGCGCGCAGGTGGGCGACAGGAAGGTGCTGCTGGCGCTGTCCGGCGGCGTGGACAGCTCCGTCGTCGCGGCGCTGCTGATCAAGGCCATCGGCAAGCAGCTCGTCTGCGTGCACGTCAACCACGGCCTGATGCGCAAGGGTGAAAGCGAGCAGGTCATCGAGGTCTTCGGCAAAACGCTGGACGCGAACCTGATCTACGTGGACGCCACGGACCGCTTCCTCGATCTGCTGGCGGGCGTGACCGATCCGGAGACCAAGCGCAAGATCATCGGCGGCGAATTCATCAAGGTCTTTGACGAGGAGGCCGCCAAGCTATCGGGCATCTCCTTCCTGGCGCAGGGCACGATCTATCCGGACATTCTGGAGAGCGACGGCGTGAAGGCGCATCACAACGTCGGCGGCCTGCCAGAAGACATGCAGATGGAGCTGGTGGAGCCGGTCAAGCTGCTCTACAAGGACGAGGTGCGCGTGGTCGGCGAGGCGCTGGGCCTGCCCCACGGCATGGTCTACCGTCAGCCGTTCCCCGGCCCGGGCCTGGGCGTGCGCTGTCTGGGCGCCATCACCCGCGACCGCCTGCACGCGCTGCGCGAGGCCGACGCCATCCTGCGCGAGGAGTTCGACAGGAACGGCCTGGCCGGCAAGGTCTGGCAGTACTTCATCGCCGTGCCGGCCATGAAGAGCGTGGGCGTCAAGGACGGCAAGCGCTACGAGGGCTGGCCGGCCATCATCCGCGCCGTGAACACCACCGACGCCATGACCGCCACCATCGAGGAGATCCCCTACGCGCTGCTCCACCACATCACCGACCGCATCACCCATGAGGTGGCGGGCATCAACCGCGTGCTGCTGGATCTGACGCCCAAGCCCGTGGGGACGATTGAGTGGGAATAACTGACAAAACCCGCAAAGCCTTGAAAACACTGGGGTCTTAAAGCGGAAACGGGGCATTTGATAGCAAATTGATAGCAGATACCAAAACCGGATTTACTTTGTTCACTCCCGTATA
>CALVKT010000046.1 GCA_944333055.1 uncultured Clostridia bacterium | reverse complement strand
CTGCAAAAAAACCTGCTAACAAAAAAAGTGATTGGTCATAATACAATCCCGTTCAAAAGAAGAAAGCCCCTCATAAAATGAGAGGCTTTCTTTGCTGGGCCTGCTCTTACAGAGCACTGACAATTTGTTTTAAGAGAGCAGCGGTCTCAGGGTTTTTGAGGAGTTCAAGGATTTTTGCCGTATCACTTTCGGCAGTTGTTGTGCCTGTTTCCTTTTCCTCAACCTCCTGTACCCGTGCACCACAAGGCATGAAACCTGTGGTATACTGAGTATACGCAGCTAAGGTTGTTTAGTTTTTGGGATTGCAGCCCGATAATATAGACACGAAGGGGTACTTTGCGCTTTTTGCTCCAATGCGAGTAAGGTTTCAAAGTAAAGTAAAAGGTCAAATGCAGCGCGAAGTGAAGAAGGGAGTCTGAGGGATGCAATCCCTCAGGCAGGTTTGCACTTCCCCCTTCGCTGATATAATAAGGGTATCAAGCAAAGGCGGCGCATCAAGATGAAGCAGCCAGCCACCGGCGACGCGGAATGCTGTGCAAGAAAACGGAGAACGATGCGAGAGGCTTTCCTGGAGACCATGGACGAGATCATCCCATGCGGGGAACGGTCGGCCTATATCCCACCGTAATCCGTTCAATCTGTCGGATAAAGGCGTTGAAGATGCGCTCTGCGACAGTTGCGCCATGCGCAATTTCGCTGGGGGTTGCTTTCTTTGAGGCCATCAACCGCGTCATGGCGGAACCGGGTCACGTCATGAGGGGTGGCACGATCGTCGATGCGGCTCGGCCGGGAATGCGGAAACAAAGATGCCACGCTATACCGCCACCCGGCTCCAAGGGACGTGCGTGTGCAGCCCCTCCCGTATCCGGCATAACAAATCACACAAACGGCGAAAGCACTGCGTTTCATAACCTCGTCGGTGCCTTTCGCAGAAAGGCGGATGATCGCGATGACAAAGACAGTTTCCAGAATAGTTGGCATCCTCATGCTACTCGTTGCCATAGCCTTTGTGGTCTTTGCCCTTGGGCATCCGGAGACGAGCTTTCCGTGGAGCAATGCCGTGACTTATGTCCTGTATGCCGTATATCTCACCGTCGCATCCATTCTTCTGGTTGCCCCATTTGAGCGAAAATAAAACCTTTGCACCGTTTCCCGGCTTCCGCTGTCTTTTGATATGGTACGGCCTCTCATTTCCATCATCCGGGCGCACTCTACCTCAATGTTGTCCGAGGCGTTTTTCACCCGAACTCCGGCAAAGACCGAATCGTGCACGCGTATTCCGTGGACGGCGCGTCTGTATGCGCCGCCCTGCCCTTCCCCGCTTGCGCCCGGAATGGCACACGGGTCAGAACGGGATGCCACGCTTCAAACCGCCGAAGAGCGAGCGCGGCCGCGCGCGATGGAAACGTTGCCATGCAGGCAAGCGGGCGAAGGTGGGTCTGGCGCGCGGAGCCGATGCAAAAGCCGCATACAAAAGCGTGTTGCAGAAAGCACACTCTGCTTTCCGCAACACGCTTCTATCGCTCTGTGCTTATTTCGTCGCCTCGTACACCGCCGTCACGCTCGCGCTGACGGACACGCTGCCCGAACGGATGCCCGTGCCGCCGGCCTCCTCAGCCTTGAGCGTCGTGGCATCGCTGTTGGCGCGGTACTCCACGGCGTAGCCGCCGTTCTCCACGAGGCTCTTGAGACCGGTGACGGTCATGCCGCTGGCCGCCGCCATCTGGCCGGCCTTGCTTTCAGCCTGCTGGATGGCCATCTCCAGCGCCTGCTGGTACAGTTCGCCGCGGGTGGAGACGTCGTAGTTCACGCTGTAGATCTGGGAGAAGCCGCTGTCCGTCAGCACGCCGATCACGCCGTCGAGCATATCCACGTCGCGGCAGGTGATCACCAGCGTGTGGTTGGCTTCGTAGCCGGTGATGGTGTTCGTGTCGTAGTTGTAGCGCGGGTAGTAGGAGTAATTGGTGGTCACGATGTCGTCGTCCAGCACGCCCAGCTCCAGCAGCTTGTCGGTGGCCGACGCCACGATCTTGTTCATCTCCTCCTGCGCGCTGCCCACGGTGCCCGCCGTCACGGAGGTATTCGCCGTCACGCTCACCATGTCCGGGTCCGCCATCATCTGCGCAGAACCCTGCACCGTGAACTCCGCCGTTGCGGCGCTTTCCGCCGCCGCCGGGCCGCACGCACAAAGCAGCATCGCCATCGCCAGGATCAGGCCGCACGCTCTTTTCATCATCTTGAGATGTCCTCCTTTTTCTTGGATACTCACTAGACGATTAACTTATGCCTTTTCTTCCCAGATCATGCCGATTTTGCAAAAAGGACGCCGGGGCCACGGCCCCGGACCCCGCCTGGGGCTCCGCCCCAAACCCCGCAAGGGACTTCGCCCCTTGACCCCATGCCCGCTTCGCGGCGCCCTGCCGCGAGCCGGGCATAAAAAATCCCGGCGCATGCGCCGGGAAGTGTGGGGACTGGGGCGGAGCGTCGGGAACCGCATGGCGCGGCCGGAGGGCGCGACGATGCGAGTTTCCCGGACGATCGTTCTCCCCGCCGTTCCGTCCCCCGCTTAACCTTCGATGAGGCTCGTGCCGGTCATCTCCGCGGGCACCGGCAGGCCGATGTAGGGCAGCATGGTCGGCGCGATATCGGCCAGGCAGCCGCCCTTGCGCATCGTCACATCGCCCACGCCCGCCGCCAGGAACGGCACCGGGTTCGTCGTGTGCGCGGTGAACGGCGTGCCGTCCTCGTTCTTCATCTTGTCGGCGTTGCCGTGGTCGGCGGTCAGGAACATGCAGCCGCCCATCTCGCGCGTCGCCTCCCAGACCTTGCCCACGCACGCGTCGACGGCCTCCACGGCCTTCACCGCCGCGTCATACACGCCGGTGTGGCCGACCATGTCGCAGTTGGCGAAGTTGAGAATGACCACGTCGTACTTGCCGCTGCGGATGCGCGCGGCGCACTCGTCGGCGACCTCGTAGGCGCTCATCTCCGGCTTGAGGTCGTACGTGGCGACCTTCGGGCTGGGGATCACGACGCGATCCTCGCCCTCGCAAGGCGCCTCGCGGCCGCCGTTGAAGAAGAAGGTCACGTGCGCGTATTTCTCGGTCTCCGCGATGCGCAGCTGCGTCTTGCCGTTGGCGGCGAGGTACTCGCCCAGCACGTTGGTCAGCGGCACGGGCGGGTAGGCGACCTCGACGTTGGGCATGGTCTTGTCGTACTCGGCCATGCAGACGTACTGCACCGGGAAGCGGCCATAGCGGCGCGCAAAGCCGGTGAATTCGTCGTCCACGAACGTGCGGGTGATCTCACGCGCGCGGTCCGGGCGGAAGTTGAGGAACACGACGGTGTCGCCCTCGCCGACGCGGCCGCCCTCACAGGTGACGCACGGCAGGATGAACTCGTCGGTCACGCCCGCAGCGTAGGTCCTGTCCATGCACGCCTGCCAGTTTTCGGCCTTCTCGCCCTCGCCGTAGACGAACGCGGCGTACGCCTTCTCCACGCGGTCCCAGTTGGAATCGCGGTCCATGGCGTAGTAGCGGCCGGTGACGGTCGCAATCCGGCCGATGCCCAGCGCATCGAGCTTGTCCTGCACATCCTGCAGGAAGCCGCGGCCGGACTTGGGATCGGTGTCGCGGCCGTCCATGATGGCGTGGATGTACACCTTTTCAGCGCCCAGGTGCTTGGCCAGATCCAGCAGGCCGAAGAGGTGCTCGATGTGGCTGTGCACGCCGCCGGTGCCCTGCAGGCCCATAAAGTGGATCGCCTTGCCCGCGTCGATGGCCTTCTTCATGTTGCGAACGAGCACGTCGTTCTCCTTCATGGTGCCGTCGAGGATGGACTTGGTGATCAGCGTCAGCTGCTGATAGACGATGCGGCCCGCGCCGATGTTCGTGTGGCCGACCTCGCTGTTGCCCATCTGGCCGTCGGGCAGGCCCACGGCCATGCCGGAGGCGTCGATGGTGGTGTAGGGATACTGCGCGAACAGCGCGTCGAGATTCGGCTTGTTTGCCGCGAGGATGGCGTTGCCCTCGTTCACTTCGGGCATGCCGTAGCCGTCCATGATGCACAGCAGAACGGGTTTCTTAGCCATGGGGAACTCCTTCTTACTTGTCGAAATGGACGACCTGCGCGAAGTCGCCCGCCTTGAGGGACGCGCCGCCGATCAGGCCGCCGTCGATCTGCGGCTGGGCCATCAGGCCCTTGCAGTTCTTGGGGTTCATGGAGCCGCCGTACTGGATGCGCACCTCGTCCGCCGCATCGCCGTAGACGCCGCGGACGGCCTCGCGGATGACGCCGATGGTCTCGTTGGCCTGCTCGTCGGTGGCGGTCAGGCCGGTGCCGATGGCCCAGACCGGCTCATAGGCAATGACGACATCCTTCACCTGCTCGGCGGTCAGGCCGGTCAGGGCGATGAGCGTCTGATAGGCGACCAGCGCGTTGGTGTAGCCCGCCTCGCGCTCTTCCTTCTTCTCGCCCACGCAGATGATCGGGGTCAGGCCGGCCTTCACGGCGGCCAGCGTGCGCAGGTTTACGGTCGCGTCGGTCTCGCCGAAGTACTGACGGCGCTCGCTGTGGCCCAGGATGACGTACTCCACGCCGCACGCCTTGAGCATCGCCGCGCTCAGCTCGCCGGTGTACGCGCCGGACTCCTTCCAGTGCATGTTCTGCGCGCCCAGCTTGATGTTGGTGCCCTTGATCACCTCGGCCACCGCGGCAAAGTTGACCGCCGGCACACCCACCACGACATCGCACGCCGCGTCCTTGACCAGCGGGATCAGCTCGGTGACGAGCGCCGCCGCCTCGGACGGAGTCTTGTTCATCTTCCAGTTTCCGGCAATGATCGGCTTACGCATATGATGTATTCTCCTTTATGCTTTTTGAGGTCAAAGTGAAGCCCCGGCGCGGCCCCAAGGCCGGCCGGGGCGAGGACTGCTTACTTCTCGTCAAGGCACGCGACGCCCGGCAGGGTCTTGCCCTCCAGATACTCCAGGGACGCGCCGCCGCCGGTGGAGATATGGGTCATCTTGTCGCCCAGGCCCATCTGCTCGACGGCCGCCGCGCTGTCGCCGCCGCCGATGATGGTGACGGCCTCGCTCTCGGCGAGCGCCTTGGCCACGGCCAGCGTGCCGGCCGCGAGGGTCGGGTTCTCAAAGACGCCCATCGGGCCGTTCCAGATGACGGTCTTGGCGTTCTTGGCCGCCTCAGCAAACATCGCCGCGCTCTTGGGGCCGATGTCGCAGCCTTCCACGCCGACCGGGATCTTGTCCGCATCGATGACCTCGGTCTCCACCGGGGCGTCGATCGGGTTCGGGAACGCCTTCACGCAGACGGTGTCGACCGGCAGCAGCAGCTTGACGCCCTTGGCCTCGGCCTTTTTCATCATGTCGCCGCAGTAGTCGATCTTCGTCTCGTCCAGCAGGGAGTTGCCGATCTCATAGCCCTTCGCCTTGAGGAAGGTGAACGCCATGCCGCCGCCGATGATCAGGGTATCGACCTTCTCCAGCAGGTTCTCGATGACGTTGAGCTTGTCGGCGACCTTCGCGCCGCCCAGAATGGCGACGAACGGACGGTCGGCGTTCTCCAGCGCCTTGCCCATGATGGAGAGCTCCTTGCCGATCAGGTAGCCGGCGACGCAGGGGCTCAGGTACTCGGTCACGCCGGCGGTGGAGCAGTGCGCGCGGTGGCAGGAGCCAAACGCGTCGTCCACGTAGCAGTCGGCCAGGGAGGCGAGCTCCTTGGAGAACGTCTCGATGTTCTTGGTCTCTTCCTTGCGGAAGCGGGTGTTCTGCAGCAGCACGACGTCGCCGTCCTTCATCGCGGCGACGGCCGCCTTGGCGTTCTCGCCCACGACCGTATCGTCATCGGCGAAGACGACGGGCTGACCGAGGTACTCAGCGAGGCGCTCGGCCACGGGCGCCAGGGAGAACTTCGCCTCCGGGCCGTTCTTCGGCTTGCCCAGATGGCTGCACAGGATGACCTTGCCGCCGTCCGCGATCAGCTTCTTGATGGTCGGCAGGGCCGCGACGATGCGCTTGTCGTTGGTGATCTTGCCGTCCTTCATCGGGACGTTGAAGTCGCAGCGCACAAGCACCTTCTTGCCGGATACCTTGATGTCGTCAATCGTCATTTTCGCCATGGGGTATTCCTCCAATCCGTCATGAACAATTTTCCCGGATGATGCGGCGCGCGTGTCGGGAGCAGCGCGCGCCGTGAAAGCCGCGGGAAGACCCGGACTTTACTCGCTCTTCGATCCGATGGACATCCTTCCACAGATCACCCATATGATAACACCTTTTCCTGTGCTTGTCAAACGCTTGTCAAATCCTTCACGCAAAAATGCGCATGAATCTTCGCCATCATCCGCATGGTCGGCGCCGTCCGCTTTGAGCGCGCCCGGCGCCACGGATCCTTCGGGAAACGGTGGGGCCGCAGGTCCCCTCTTCGCCTCGCGGCCGTCATGTAAAGCCCTGCCGCGATCGCGTCACACGCGCAGCAGCGCCATCATCCGCAGCGCCGCGCCCTCGTCGGTGATCAGCAAGGCGTGCTCGCGGTGCATGCACGCGCTCAGCAGCGCCTGCGCGCGGCTTCTCCCCACGGCGATGACCGCCGCGCGCGCGCCCCTGTTCGCCATGCGCCCCAGCAGCGGCGTGCCCAGCCCCACACGCCGCCCCTCGGCGTCATAATACGCGCCCAGCGCCCCGGCGACCGCGCCCGCCCGGCGCAGCGCGTCACATTCCGCCGCGCTCAGTTCGCGGCGGGCCGCCTGCTCCATCGCGCGGCTCACGCTGTAGAACAGCACGTCCGCATGCGAGAGCAGCTCCAGCGCCTCGCGCACCTGCGGCACGCGCGCAGCCTCCTCCACCGCCTGCGCGCCGATCCCTTCCGGCAGGTGCAGCAGGCGGCACCGGCCGCCCAGCCCGCGCGCAAACGACTCCGCGACGGCGTTCGCCTGCGCGTCCATCGGGCCGCTGACGCCGCCCTGCGCCGGCACGACGGTCACGTCCACCGGCGCGGCGGGCGCGAGCGCCTGCGCCATCATCGCCGCCAGCCGCCCGCCGGAGACGGCCAGCACGTGCGCCTCCTGCAAGAGGAAGCGAAGCTGGCGCGCCGCCGCCTGCGCGGCCTCCTTGAGCACGCCCTCCTCGATGTCCGCGTCCCCGCGCACCACGCACACGCGCGCCACGCCGAGCCGGTCGGAAAGCGCGTGTTCCATCGCCGCGAGCGTTCGCCGCCCGCCGCTGACCGCCCGCGCCGTCTCCACCAGCGCGCGGCCCCGCTCGGTGACGGCCATGCCCGCGGGCGTCTGATCGATGCAGCCGGAGGCGCGCAGCGCGTCCGCGGCGGAGCGCACCGCGCGTTCGGGCAGGTGCAGCCGCTGGGCCAGCGCCCTGCGCCCGATGGGCCCCAGCGCCGCCACGCGTTCGAGCACGAGCGCGCGCAATTCAAGCGCTTCCATCAGGTCGGGTGCAATCGCAAAGAGCGTGCCGAGCATCGACGTATCCATGCGCGTTCCTCCGTTTTGGGGCGGTCATGCGCCCGCATTCTCCTCTGAGCATACCACAACG
The DNA here is from genome assembly GCA_944333055.1 of uncultured Clostridia bacterium. Lineage (GTDB taxonomy): Bacteria > Bacillota > Clostridia > Christensenellales > Aristaeellaceae > Ventricola. Next base: position 23,148 of record CALVKT010000046.1, on the reverse strand, counting down.
AAAAACGCCGCGCAAGCGCCTTGCGCGGCCTTCCCCTTTTTCCGCGCGCGGCAGGATTTTACCGATCCGCGCGCGAAAAAGAGAACATCGTCCGTTTTCCCATTTCCATCGTCACGAAGGAGGTTTTCACCATGACCGATCTGCTCATCGTCGTGGACATGCAGCGCGACTTCGTCTCCGGCGCGCTGGGCAGCGCGCAGGCGCGCGCCATCGTGCCCGCCGTCTGCGCGCGCATCGAACAGGCCGTGCAGGAAGGCACGCCGGTCGTCTTCACGCTGGACACGCACGAGGACGCCTACATGGACACCCGCGAGGGCCGCCATCTGCCCGTGCCCCACTGCCTGCGCGGCAGCGAAGGCTGGGCGCTTGAGCCGGAGATCGCCGCCTGCTGCCGTCCCGGCATGCTCTCCTTTGAAAAGCCGTCGTTCGGCTCCCTCGCGCTCATGCGCCACGTGCAGACCGTCGCGCTTGGCAGGGGCGCGCCGGACGGGCGCGGCATGACCGTTGAGCTGTGCGGCGTGTGCACGGACATCTGCGTCGTCTCCAACGCCCTGCTCCTCAAGGCCGCGCTGCCGGAGGCCGACCTGGTCGTGGACGGCGCGCTGTGCGCGGGCGTCACGCCCGAAAGCCACGCGGCCGCGCTCGCCACGATGCGCGCCTGTCAGATCGACGTGCGCTGACGCGCGTGCTTCGCGTCCACGATGCGCTGCTGGCGGTTGAACAGCGCGATCATCAGCAGCATGAGCGTCAGCGCGAAGCCGGGCAGGATGCCGTAGCCCAGCGCGCCGGCCAGCCAGCCGAAGACCGTGGGCATCAGCAGCGAGCCGACGTACGCGAACGCCATCTGCACGCCGACGACGGCCTGCGAGTTTTCCGCGCCGAAGTTGCGCGGCGTGTCCTGGATGATGTTCGGATATACCGGCGCGCAGCCCAGGCCCATGAGGATCAGCGCCAGCAGGGCGACCGTCGCGTGGGGCACGAAGAGCAGCGCGCAGGCCGCCAGCATGACGCACTGGCCGAGGCGCACCATCCGCCGGGGCTTGAGCCGCATGGCGATGAAGCCGGAGATGCCGCGGCCCACCGTGATGCCCACGAAGAACAGCGCGCCATAGGAGGCCGCCTGCGTGGCGCTCACGCCGTGCACCATCACCATGTACGTCGCCGACCAGAGCATGAACGTCTGTTCCACCGCGCAGTAGCAGGTGAAGTTGAGCAGGCCCGGCTTGGCGCCCGGCAGCGCCAGCACCTGCTTGACGCTGAGCACCTTGGCCTGCCCCTCCTCGTCCCGCGCCGCCTTCTCCTGCCAGAGCCCCAGCGTCAGGAAGAGCACGACGCTCAGCGCGAATTGCAGCGCGCTGACGCCCCGGTAGCCCGCCGTCCAGCGCATGCCCGCGCCCAGCGCGGCGGAGAGCACCATCGGCCCGATGATCGTGCCCACGCCCCAGAAGCAGTGCAGCCAGTTCATGTGCCTGGGCTCGCAGTGCAGCGCGACGTAGTTGTTGATGGCCGAGTCGACCGCGCCCGCGCCCAGCCCCAGCGGGATGCCCAGCATCAGCAGCACCGCATAATTCGGCGCGAAGGATATGCCCAGCAGCGCCGTGGCCGTGAGCACGACGGAGAACGCCGTCAGGCAGCCCGTGCCAAAGCGCCGGATGAGCCGCGCGCTGTTCAGGCTGGAGATGACCGTGCACAGCGACACGGCCATCTGAATCAGGCCCGCGCCCCAGAGCGGCGCGTCCAGGTCGCCGGACATCGTCGGCCATGCGCTGCCCAGCAGCGCGTCCGGCAGGCCGAGGCTGATGAAAGACAGATAGATGATGACGAGCAGCGCCGTCGTAACCATGTTCGTTTCTCTCCTTATCGATTGTCTGCATCACACGAGGCCCGCTTCCCGCGCCCCTTGCAGAAAAAGGGCAAGGGGCTGCCCACGCGCCGGCGTGGCGGAAATGGCCGTTCGGCGCGGCGCATGATGGCGCGCAGCGCGCCCTGCATCGTTCAGGCACGCAGGGGCCGCAGGCGCAAACCCCATGCCCGCTTCGCTGAAGATGTCATCCGTCCTGCGCGTCCAGCAGCGCGCCCATGCGGCGCATGCCCAGCGCCATCGCGCCGCGCTCCATGTCCGGCGTCATCGTCCGGCAGGCGTGCAGCGCCGGGGCAAAGCGCCCCATCAGCCGCGCGCGCACGTGCGCGTCGATCGCCTCCAGCAGCGGCTTCGTGAAGAAGTCGCCGTAGAGCACCACGTCGCGTGGCGCGAGGATGCAGGCGTACATCGTCACCAGCGCCCCGATCATCGCCGCCGCCTGCGCCGCGTCGGCGTAGTCAAGCGCCGTCCAGCGCTCGCTCCCCTGGATGTAGTGCACCTCCCCGGCGAAGCAGCAGTGCCCACGCAGGATGCGCCCATCCACCACCGCGCCCGCGCCGGGCAAGTACGTGCGCGGGAAGTAGATCCCCGCCGTCACGCCTTCCTGCGCGGCGGCGTGGCCGAGCACGGCGGCGTTCACGTCGTTTTCAAACATCACGTCGATGCCGAACTTCTCCCGGATGCGCCGGAGCACCTGCCCGTCGGCCAGCTCCTGCAAGTCACAGGTGCGCATCTCGTCGCCCTCGGCCACGCCCGGCAGCACAAACACCGCCAGCCACAGCCGGCAGCCCGCCGCCTGCGCGCGCGCAAAGAAGCCGTCGAAGCTGTCCGCATGCACCTGCGGCAGCGACATCGCCTCGCGATACGCCGTCCCGCCCAGCGCGTCGTACACGCACAGCGAGAAGGCGCTCTCCCCCGCGCGCTGCTCCACCGTGACCGCCGCAAAGTGCGCGTAGTCCGCCCGGTAGCGCGCGATGCGCGACGGCCTGCCGCCGCCCGCGCGCGCCGTCTCGTCCTGCGCCACTTCGCCGCGCCGCTCCATCTCCCGGAGCAGATTGCCCACGGTCATCGCGCTCAGCCCCGTCGCATGCGAGAGCTGCGCCCGCGTCGCGCGCTTGCGCGCCATCAGTGCGCGCCGCAGCGCGCACATGTGCTCGCGCCTGCGCGCATCCACCGGCGTCTTCACCGCACCGCCCCCTTTTTCAACCTCATTTATAAACCTGCTTGATTATATCCGTGCAGGCGCGCGCTGTCAACCCGCTTTTTTGTGCCGCGCGAAAAATTCACGCATCCGCCTGCCGGCGCGCTGCCAAATCGCTTGACCGCAGCGGCGCGCCATGGTACAGTGTTCGGCGTCAAATCCGGTTCAAAGGAGCGTCGCGCATGGAAAGCATGGTCATGTGGATCGTATCGGTCGCGGCGGGGCTGATCCTTTTTCTCGCAGCCGCCGCCGTCCTCCTGTTCATCGCGGGCAGACGCAGCGCCGTCCCGAAGCGCTACGATCAGGCGGCCAAAACCGGCGGGCCGATCGAGGCGCTCTACGCCGCGCGCGGGCCGCACGCCGTCGCGCATCGGACGCTCGACGCGCCTGCGCCCTGCGGCCGTCTCACGGTCGATTACCCCGCGGCGCGGGACGGCGGGCCGTATCCCCTCGTGGTGATGGCCAATGGCACGGGCGTCCCGGCGTCCCGATACAGGCACGTCTTTTCGCATCTGGCCTCCTGGGGCTTCGTCGTGGTGGGCAACGAGGATCGAAACGCCCGTTCGGGCGCGTCCTGCGCCGCGAGCCTTGACGCCGTCCTCGCGCTGAGCGACGACCCGGACAGCCCGCTCCATGGGCTGGTGGACGCGCGGCGCATCGGCGTCGGCGGCCATTCGCAGGGCGGCGTCGGCGCGATTCGCGCCGTCACGGCGCAGGCAAACGGGCATCTGTACAAGGCGCTGTGGACGGCGAGCGCCACGTCCTCCTTCTGGGGTCAGGACGGCGCGCTGGGCGCGTCCTGGCGCTACGACGTCTCCTCCATCCGCATCCCGTATCTGATGGTCGCCGGCACGGGCCCGGCCGACGCAGGTTCCGCCGCACGCTTTGAGGATGCGCAGGGACAGGGCATCTGCCCGCTCTGGTCGATGCGGGAAAACCTCGCCGCCCTCCCCGGCGAGGCGCCCGCGCTGATGGCACGCCGCAAGCACGCCGATCACGCGCAGATGCTCTACGCCGCCGACGGCTACATGACCGCCTGGTTCATGGCGCATCTGCATGGCGACGCGCGCGCCGCCGCCGCGTTCTTCGGCCCGCAGGCGGAGCTCTTCGCCAATCCCCTGTGGACGGACGCCGCCGCCCGGCCGTGACGCGCGCCCAAACTGCGGTGCGTTTCGCCGCACGCCAAAAAAGGCGCCTTCCGATGCGAAGGCGCCTTTGTGGTTCCCTGCGTGGGGCTGCGCGCTCAGCGCACGCGCGGGAGCACTTCCTCGTTGAAGAACGCTTCGGTCGTCTCCGGCGTCAGCGAGAACTGCTTGTCGGCGACGGTCACGCACACGCCCTTTTCGCACGTGCCCATGCAGAACTTACCCGCCAGCTCCACCTGATCCTTGAGCCCTTCGCGGGCGATCAGACGCTGAAGCTGCTCGACGACGCGGCCCGATCCCTTGATGTGGCAGCTCGAACCGATGCAGATGGTGATTTTGACCATGTGGATGCTCTCCTCTCAATCGCTTATTCGTACTCGACCACGTTGACCCAGTGGGCGAGGAATTCGCGCTCTTCCGGCTTGCCCTTGACCGTCTGGCTCGCGGCCACGATGGAGATCCACTTCTGCACGTACTGCTTGGCGGTATCGCTCTTCTTGCAGAAGAGGTCCATGTACTTCTCCGCGCCGGAGATGTCGCCCGCCAGCCAGAAGAGCAGGTAGGTGCGCGCCGCGTCGGCGCTGGCGTTGCCCTGCGTGGCATGCGACCAGTCGAGGATGTACGCCTCGTCGTCCGGGGTAATGATGATGTTGGAGGGGTTGAAGTCGCCGTGGCAGACCTTCCTGTGCTCGCGCAGCGCCTCCAGCCGCGTGTGCAGCTCATAGCGGGTCGTCGCGTCGAACGTGGTCTGGGAGATCTTGCGCTGCATCTTCTCCTTGAGGCGGCCGAGCATGGGCGCGGTGTGCGCGTGCATGTCCAGCTGGATATCCACCAGGCGCTCCAGATACGCGTCCTTCTCCTCCGGGTTCTCCTCCATCAGCTGCGCGAGCGTCTTGCCGGGGATGAACTGGGAGACGATCGCCCAGCGCCCGTCGATCTTGGTGACCTCCTCCACGCGCGGCACGCGCAGGCCGGCCTCCTCCACGCGCGCCTGGTTGAGCGCCTCGTTGAGGATGTCGGACTTCTTCGTGTCCTCGTCGAACACCTTGATCGCCAGATCGCCGTCCCGATAGATCGTCTTGTTCGTGCGCACCGCGATGATCTTGTTGAGTTCCATGCCGCATCCTCCTTACTGCTTCGTGCCGTAGTACGCGTTCAGGTACATCTGCCTGATCTCGCGCATCAGCGGATAGCGCGGGTTCGCGCCGGTGCACTGATCGTCAAACGCCTGCTCGACCATCTCGTCGAGCCGGTCGAGGAATTCCTGCTCATCCACGCCGTATTCCGCAATCGTGCGCTTGATGCCCACCTTCGCCTTGAGGTCTGCGACCTTGGCGATGAGCGCCTCGAACTTCTCCTCATCCGTCTGCCCGGCGCAGCCCAGCGCCTCGGCCACCTCGGCGTAGCGCGCGAGCGTGTGCGGGTGATCGTACTGGGAGAACGTGCCCATCTTCACCGGCGTCTCGCTGGCGTTAAAGCGCATGACCTCTTCGATCATCAGCGCGTTGGCCACGCCGTGGGGCAGGTGATAGAACGCGCCGAGCTTGTGCGCCATGGAGTGGCACACGCCCAGGAACGCATTGGCGAACGCCATGCCGGCCATCGTCGCGGCGTTGGCCATCTTCTCGCGGGCAATGGGATCGTTGACGCCGTTGTCATACGCGCGGGGCAGGTACTGGAAGATCATCTGCAGCGCGCGGATGGCCAGGCCGTCGGTGTAATCGGTCGCCATCACGGAGGCGTAGGCCTCCAGCGCGTGCGTGACCGCGTCGATGCCCGACGCGCTGGTCAGGCCCTTGGGCGCGTTCATGTGCAGGTCGGCGTCGATGATCGCCATGTTGGGCATCAGCTCGTAGTCCGCCAGCGGATACTTGACGCCGGACTGCTCGTCGGTGATGACGGCGAAGGGCGTCACCTCCGAGCCGGTGCCCGCGCTGGTGGGCACGGCGACGAAGTACGCCTTTTCGCCCATCTTCGGGAAGGTATAGATGCGCTTGCGGATGTCGACAAAGCGCATGGCCATGTCCATGAAGTCCGCCTGCGGATGCTCGTAGAGCACCCACATGATCTTGGCCGCGTCCATCGCGGAGCCGCCGCCCACGGCGATGATGCAGTCCGGCTTGAAGGCCGCCATCTGCGCCGCGCCGGCCTTGGCGCAGGCGAGCGTCGGATCGGGCGCGACGTCAAAGAACGTCTGATGCACGATGCCCATGGCGTCGAGCTTGTCGGTGATCGGTTTGGTGTAGCCGTTGTTGAAGAGGAACGCGTCGGTCACGACGAACGCGCGCTTCTTGCCCATGACGCGGCCCAGCTCATCGAGCGCCACCGGCAGGCATCCCTTCTTGAAGTACACCTTCTGCGGCGCGCGGAACCAAAGCATGTTCTCTCTCCTTTCGGCGACGGTCTTCACGTTGAGCAGGTGCTTGACGCCCACGTTCTCGCTCACGGAGTTGCCGCCCCAGGAGCCGCAGCCCAGCGTCAGCGAGGGCGCAAGGTTGAAGTTGTACAGGTCGCCGATGCCGCCGTGGGAGGAGGGCGTGTTCACCAGGATGCGGCAGGCCTCCAGCCGCTCGGCGAACAGCGCGATCTTGTCGCGCGCGGTCGTGGCGTTCACGTAGAGCGAGGCGCTGTGGCCGTGGCCGCCGTCGCAGACGAGGTGCTCCGCCTTGTCGACCGCCTCCTCAAACGTCTCGGCCCTGTACATCGCCAGCACGGGCGAGAGCTTCTCGTGGGCAAACTCCTCGGAGATGTCCACGCTCTCCACCTCGCCGATGAGGATCTTCGTGTCCTCCGGCACGCGCACGCCCGAAAGCGCGGCGATCTTGTACGCGCTCTGACCGACGATCTTCGCATTGAGCGCGCCGTTGATGAGGATGGTCCTGCGCACGGCGTCGATCTCCTCTTCCTTCAGGAAGTAGCAGCCGCGGCGCTCAAACTCGGCCTTGACGCCCTCGTAGACGGAGGAGAGCGCGATGACGCTCTGCTCGCTGGCGCAGATCATGCCGTTGTCAAACGTCTTGGAGTGGATGATGGAGTTGACGGCCAGCAGCACATCGGCGCTCTCGTCGATGACGGCGGGCACGTTGCCCGCGCCCACGCCCAGCGCCGGCTTGCCGGAGGAATACGCCGCGCGCACCATGCCCGGTCCGCCGGTGGCCAGGATGATGTCCGCCTCATGCATGGCCATGTTGGTCAGCTCCAGCGAGGGCACGTCCACCCAGGCGATGATGTTCTCGGGCGCGCCGGCGGCCACGGCGGCCTCCAGCACGATCTTCGCCGCCGCGATGGTGCAGCCCTTGGCGCGCGGGTGCGGGCTGATGATGATGCCGTTGCGCGTCTTGAGCGCCAGCAGCGTCTTGAAGATGGCGGTGGAGGTCGGGTTGGTGGTCGGGATGACCGCCGCGATCACGCCGATGGGCTCGGCCACCTTCATGGTGCCGTAGGCCTTGTCCTCCTCGATGATGCCGCAGGTCTTTGTGTCCTTGTAGGCGTTGTAGATGTATTCGCTGGCATAGTGGTTCTTGATGACCTTGTCCTCCACCACGCCCATGCCGGTCTCGGCTACGGCCATCTTGGCCAGCGGGATGCGCATCTTGTTGGCCGCGACGGCCGCCGCCTTGAAGATCTTGTCCACCTGCTCCTGGGTGTAGGTGGCGTATTCCTGCTGCGCGCTGCGCACGCGCTTCAAGGCCACCTCGAATGACTCCACGCTGTCCACGATGAAATCCTGCGCCTGATTGCTCATCAATCGATTCACTCCTTGTATGGCTCATGACTGGAATGTGCCCGCGAGTGCTTTCCACGGGCTTGATAAGATTTTAACGCGTGTTGTCATGCGCCGTCAAGTACACAGAGTATACAAACTTGTTTTCAGCCTTTATTGCAACTTTTTTGTCAATGTTCGCGTTTATCCTGTCATGGCTGCATTTTCTGCGTCTCTGCCCGCTGCGATCGGGCCGTCAGGGGCGCGTAAAGAAACGCATATGCAAAGACGCGCGCCGTCCGCATGCGGCGCGCGCGTCAGATCTCCATGCCGCGGTTGGCATGGGGGCAGTACATCAGATAGGCCAGCAGCAGGCGCTGCGTATCCGGCATGGACAGGCACAGAATCGGCGGCGCGCCGCGCCGGTGCACGGCCTCCAGCGGCTGGGAGAGCAGGAAGAGGCCGCTCATCTGCGCCAGCCGGTGCACGTAGCCAAAGCGCACCTCATCCCACGGCAGATACAGCCCGCGGCCGGCGCACACGCCGTGCTCGTTGAAGGCGGGGCACGTGTTTACGGTGCACAGCAGGCGATGAAGCAGCGCGAGCCCCACGCCAAAGAGCGCCATGGCGCACAACGTCAGCCCCGCGACCGCGCCGTACATCGATGCCTCTGCGGCGCGCAGGATCATCAGCGCGCCGGTGAGAAAGGCGACGGCCGCGCCGGGCAGCATCGTCGCGGCGTAAAACGCCGCCTGATGCCACTGCACGCACATGCGCTTTGGGCGCCGATGCCGGGGAATGGCGGACAGATCGACCGCAAACGGGCAATAGGTGCCCACGGCGCGCAGCAGCTTGCGGCTCACCGGCACCACAAAGCCCCAAGACCCGCACAGCGGCGCGCGGTGGATCAGGTTGATGAAGTCGGTCGCCCGGCTGTACATGCCGTAGAGGTACGGCCTGCGGCTGTTGCAGGTCAGCAGTCCGAGGGCGGCGATGTCCCCCCAGGGCGTGCGGCGCACGCGCAGCAGGAAGCCGACGCCCACGCCGACCTCATCGACGAAGAGGCGGCAGCTGAGCAGCGCCATGCACAGCGCCAGCAGCGCGAGCGTGGCCACCAGCAGCACGCGCGCCCAACCGTACAGGGACGCGCCGAGGCACAGATCGCGCGCGAGTGCGCAGAGCATGGCGGCCGCGCAGCAAAGCGCGCTCATGCGCGGATATCGAAGCACCCGAACCATGGCGTCCCTCCTTTGCATGCGTCCGTGTTGCACTGTGTAAAAAAAGGGCCCTGCCCGCCTGCGGCGGCAGAGCCCTTCGCGTTTGGCTTTACTCGGCTGCGGGCGGAAGCGTGGGTTCCGGGGTCACCGTCGGCTCGGCGAAGCCATAGCCTTCGTCCGTGCCCAGCGTGTCGATCAGCTCGATCGGCGGCTCTTCCGCCGCCTTCTGGGCAGCCTCGGCTTCGGCGCGCGCGGCGGCCTCGGCCTCCTCACGCATGCGCTGCGCTTCCATCACGGCGGCAGCCGTCACCGGCTGGCGGCCGGACTCCACGACGCCCAGCGCGGCCTGCATCACGGGATACGGGCAGTCGCTCTCCAGGATGGTGTTGCGGTAGGGGTTGGAGGTCGTGTGCCGCCCGGTGCGCATCTCCACGTGGGTGTAGGTGCCGCCGGAGCCCTTCTTGCCCTCTTCGGCGATGTACGCGCCGGCCTCCACCACGTCGCCGCGCCGCACCTCGATCTCCTCGCAGTGCAGGTAGAGCACGGTCACGTCGTATTCGGCGTTGTAGATGGCGACGGTGCCGTTGCTGTCGCCCGCGCGCGTCACCTCGCCGGGGAGGATGGCAAAGAGCGCGGCGCCCGGCTCACAGGTGAAGTCGATGCCCTCATGCACGCCGGTGAAGCCCGTGCGGCCGCGGCCGTCGCCCTGGCGCTCGCAGTACTGGCCGTAGAGCATGGACACCTCGCCCACGTCGCCGCCGTAGAGCGCCACGCGCATGGCGTCGGTGATGTCCAGCACGATGGGCGCGACGGCGTAGGTGCCGGACGAATCGACCGTCAGGTATTCCTCAGGCACGTTGCTGTCAAACGGCGTGAGGTAGTACTCGCCGTGGTTGTAGGCGTACACGTCGTCGTAATAGCGCACGGTGCGCCCGCGGATGGACTTGTATTTGCTGATGAACCAGCGGTATTCCTCGGTGATCTCCAGCGTATCCTTCGGATTCTCCGCGACGACGGCCTCGACCGGTTCCGGAGTCGGCGTTTCAACCGTCTGCGCCTCCGGCTCGGCCTCGACGCCATCCTGCGCCGCTTCGGTCTGCGCGCCGGACGGGGTGCTCACGGCGGTCACGGACGTATCCACGCGCGCGCCGGGAAGCGCCGCCTCGCCCTGCGCGCATGCGGCGATTGCCAGAAGCAGGCTCGCAGCCGCGAGCGCCGCAGTGATTCGTTTCTTCATCAGTCATACCTCCAAAATGAGAGCGGCTTGAGAAGCGCCCTTTTTCAAATGCCCATTTCAAACAGGAGAATTCTTCTCCTTATTATACCAGACCGGCGAGAAAACTCAAGCATTTTTTGCAAAAACCAGACAAACATGGTATCATATGGACAGGAAAACGTCAAACGGGGAGGCGGCAGCGGGTGAAAAGAGCGGCGGCATGGGCGCCGGCGGCGCTATGGATGATCGTCATCTTTGGCATGAGCGCGCAGAGCGGCGATGTCTCCGGCGCGCAGAGCGGCGCCGTCGTGCAGCTCCTGCTTGACATCCTCTTGCGATTGACGGGGGAAGCGGCGCGGATCGATCCGGAATGTCTGCATCTGCTCGTGCGCAAGGGCGCGCACATGGCGGAATACGCGATCCTCTTTGCGCTCTATCGCCGCGCGCTGCGCCTGAGCGGCGCGCGCCGTCCGGGCGCATGGGCGCTGGTGCTGTGCGCCGCCTACGCCGTCACGGACGAGTGCCATCAGGGCTTCGTCGCGGGGCGCGGCCCCAGCGCGCTGGACGTGGCCATCGACACCGCCGGAGCGGCGCTGATGTGGGGCGCGCTCGCCGCCGCCGGCCGCATCCGGCGCGCCGGATCATAAAGACGAGGCATGCGCCCCGAAAGGGACGGCAGCCTCGTCTTTTTGCTTTGGGTCGGTTTTCGGCAGGCCGGTTCATTCCACGCGAACCGTCTGCCCGTCGGAGAGCACGGTCACGTCGCCGTCCGTGCGCGAGGCGTACACCTGCGTGCCCAGCCCGTGCAGGATGTCGATCAGCGCCTGTTCCGCCGGTTCCTCCTCGCTGTCGGTGATGTAGGCGATCTGCGGCGCGGCCTCGGTCAAGAACCGCTCGCTCGCGCTGACCAGCCGCCCGTGATAGGGCACCTTGAGCACATCGCAGGCGACATCGCCCTCTTCCAGCAGTTCGAGCTGGCGCGGCGTCTCCGCGTCACCCGCGAAGAGGAACTTCGTCTGGCCGTAGGTCAGGCGCACGGCGAGGGAAAAGTCGTTCTCCTCGTCCGCGCCGTAGCTCCTCTTGTGCGCGGCGGTCAGCGAGAGGCGCACGCCGTCGGCGGATTCCATCGTCTGCTTCGCGCCGATGTCCATCGGGTACACCGTGACGTCCGGGAGCGCGTCCAGCGCTTCCATGAACTGCGTATGCTGCTTGCTCTCCTTGTCGTACACCGGCATGATCACCTGGCGCACGGGGATCTCCTCAAGCACCTTGTCCGCGCCGCCCACGTGGTCCTTGTCATAGTGGGTGATGATCAGCGTGTCGATCTGCTCGACGCCTTCCTTTTTGAAGCGCGAGACAAGCGCCTTGCCGCCCTTGTTGGTGCCGCAGTCGATCAGGATGCGCACGCCGTCGGGGGTGGTGACGAGCATGGCGTCCGCCTTGCCCATGTCATAAAAGTCTACGCGCAGTTCGCCTGCCCGCGCCGCTGCGGCGAGGAGCGCCAGCAGCAGCACGAGCAGCGGCAGCATGCGTCTCTTCATCGGGGATGCACGCTCCTTTTCTCAGCGTTGTCGCGTCAATAGTGGGTGCCGTAGAGCGAATTCTGCGTGTTCTTGCCCGCGATGCCGTCCACGGCGAGGCCGTGATCCCGCTGATAGGCCCGCACCGCGTCATACGTCCACTGGCCGAAGATGCCGTCCGCCGTGCGCACGATGCTCTTGTATCCGGCGTCGATCAGCGCGCTTTGCAGGCGCCTGACCGCATCGCCGCGGCAGCCCCAGTACAGCAGGCGATAGCCCGAGGACGAGGAGCTGGAGGCCCTTTTGGCGTCGGAGGAGTAGAGCACCTCCTGAGTGTAGGGATCGGCGACGCCGGTGACGGAAAGGCCGTTGCGGCTCTGGAAGTTGCGCACGGCGCGATACGTCTGGCTGCCGAAGTAGCCGTCGATGTTGCCGCCGTAATAGCCGAGGCTACGCAGCCTGCGCTGGAGCGGCACCACGGCGCTCTTGTAACGGCTGGAGCGGGAGAGCGTCTCATAATCGTCAAACACGCTGCTGTCGGCGGGCTTGGCGGCGGAGGAATAGAGCAGGGTCTGCGTGGCGTTGTCCGCGCGGCCGGTCGCGGTCAGGCCGTTGACCGTCTGGAACCAGCGCACGGCGCGCTGCGTGCCGCTGCCGAATATGCCGTCCACCCTGATGGTGTAATAGCCCAGATCCTTGAGCCGCTGCTGCAGCGTGTAGATCAGGTCCAGATCGCGGTCGCCGCGCACGAGCGTCGGATATTCGTCCGTGCCGTAGGGGATGGCGCTCACGGAGAAGAGCACCTCCTGCGTCTTTCTGCCCGCGATGCCGTCGTCATCCAGGCCGTTGGCGCGCTGGAAGAGGCGCACGGCCTCGCGCACGGTGCTGCCGTAGCGGATCGTCTCGCTGACCGGATAGCCCAGCGCCTCCAGGCGCGCCGTCAGCTTTTCCACCGCGCTGCCGACGTCGCCGTATTCCAGCGTGCCCAGGTAGACCGCCTCGCCGACGATGATCTCCTGCGTGAAGGACTGGCCAGAGCCGTAATAGACGGTGAGCGTCATCTTCTCGCCCGCGCCGTAGGTGTGGGGCAGCGTGAAGCGCACGATGCCGTTGCTGTCCGCCGTGACCGTCTGGCTGTAGTCGCTCGTTTTGATCTCCACGACGGTGCCCGCCGTGGTCTTGCCCACGACCGTGGTGCTCAGCGCCGTCACCGCGTCCACGGTGAGCGTGGGCTTCTGCGCCGGCGGCGTCACGACCCAGCTGCCGCTGGCCGTGTGGGAAACCGTGCCGTCCGCGACGTACTTGGCCGTGACGGCGGTGTACGTGCCGGCCGCGCAGCTGATCTGCACGCTGAACGTGCCGTTGTCACCGGCGACCGCATAGGCGTCGGCCGCGGCGGCGGGCGTCGTGGTCAGGATGATCTGCTGGCCCGCCGTCGCCGTGCCGGAGACGGTGAGCATGTTGGTGCCCGGCGTCACAGATGCGATCGTGATCGGTCCGAGCACGACGGGTTCGGGGATCGTCACGCTCGTGCGATAGGGGGACGCGCCCTGAATCGGCTCGACGTAGTCGATCTCCAGGTCGTAGCTTTCCCCGGCCGTCAGGCCGTCAAAGCGCGCGGAGCCGCCCTTGCTCACGAGTTTCGGGGTCATGTCGTCCAGCGCGACGTACATGTCCGCGTCGTTGGACTGCGTGACGGTGACGATGATGTAGTCCTTGCCCGTCTCCACCTGCGCCTGAATGTCGATCGGCGTCACCGGCTCCGGGTTCTGCGTCGCGCTCGACTCGACCTGGATGCCCGTGAGCGTCACCGTCTTGTAATCGTAGGTGCCGTCCGCGCCGACGACGGGCGTGACGTACTGCACCCGCGCGCTGTACGTGCCCGTGACGAACGTGCCCAGCTTCACCTGTCCGCTGCCGATGCGGCTCATGCGCGAGACTTCATTGCCCGCCGCGTCCAGCAGCACGACCTCGATCTCGCGCTCGCTCGCGCCCTCGATGAGCACGCTGAGCACGCTGTCGCTGACAAACGCCTGCGCGGTAAATGCGCTGACTTCCGCCTCGCCCAACGGCGTATCGGGTACCGGCGTCGGCGCTTCAGGCGTCGGCGCCGTCGTGTCCGGCGTGGCGGATACCGACGTTTCGGGCGCCGGCGTCGGCGTGACTTCGCTGTCCGAGCCGCCGGAACCCGATACGGTCACGCTCTGCGTCTTCACGTAGTCGGCATACGACGTATACTGCGCATTCACCGTATACGTGCCCGCATCCAGCGCTTCAAAGCACTCTTCCTCTTCGTTGAGCTTGCCCAGCTCGCCGCTGCCCGCACCGCCGCTGGGGATGATGCCGTTGAACTCGCTGACCCCGTTTCCGGAGACGGAGATCGTGATCTCTTTATCGCTCGCGCCGGTGACGGAGACGGTGATGACGCCGTTATTCACCGAGCAGCTCATCTCAAAATTCTTGTATTCTTCCTCTTCGGGCGGCGGAGGGGTCGGGTCATCCTCTGCCTCCTTGTAGCCGACCGTCACGGCGATCTCCTGCAGAGGCGTCTGGCCCTCGCCCCAGAAGTAGAAGCGCAGGTAATAATCGCCTGCGGCAAGGCCGTCAAATTGGAAGCTGCCGCTTTCACTGAGCGTCTTTTCCCCCACGACGCTGTCGCCGCTGGAGAGCTTGACGACCACCGTGCTGCCGCTGAAAACCGCGCTGCCGCTGATGCTGCCGTCCTGCGCGTCGCTGGCGCTGGCGTCATTGGCGGAAGCCTCTGCGCTGGTGAACTGCGGCGTGGAATCGGTGCCCGTGCCGCCGCCCGACTCGCCGGTGATGTCGCCGCTGAGCGGCAGCGCCTGCACGCCTGGGTCCGGCGTATTCTGTGCCGTGTCCTTGCCCAGATTCTGGAGGTCGGCCGGATCGATCTGAATCGACTGAACCAGGCCCTCGTTCTGCGCCGCCCCCGCCTCGCTGGGCGTGGCTTCCCCCTCTGCCAGCGCGCCCCACGGAACGCAGCTGCTCATCATCGCCATGCAAAGCAGGGCAGCCATCCCTCGTTTCATCTGATTTCCGGTCATGTTCATTCCCTCCGTTTTCCTTGTCGGAAGCTTTGATTTATCTTAGCACGTCCGTGCCGATTATGCAACCGGCGCGTGCCTCATGCGTTCTGATTATTAGACGGCCCTGCACAGCCATTTCTTCCCATCCGGCGAAAGTTTTTATTGATTTTGCCCATTTGCCCATGTATCATAGGAGGCAGATGCAAAGGAGGTGGGCGGCGCGTGCCGTCCCCATACCCCGTCCATGCGGGATCTGGCCCGATCATCGGGCGTATCGACGGAGGATGATCATCATGCTGAATTTTGAATTTTGCGCCCCGACGAAGTTCGTCTTCGGCCGGGACGCGCAGGAAAAGACCGGCGCGCTGGTGCGCGAGTTTGGCGGCAGCCGCGCGCTGATCGTGTACGGCGGCGGCAGCGTCGTGCGCAGCGGGCTGCTCTCTCAGGTGATGGCCTCGCTGGACGCGGCGGGCGTCGCCCACATGGAGCTGGGCGGCGTGAAGCCCAACCCGCGCAGCGATCTGGTCTATGAGGGCATCCGCCTGTGCAAAGCGCACGCGCTTGACTTCGTGCTGCCCGTGGGCGGCGGCTCTGCCATCGACACGGCAAAGGCCATCGCCGACGGCGCGTGCTACGACGGCGATTTCTGGGACTTCTACTGCGGCAAGGCCGCCGTCACGCGCGCGCTGCCCCACGGCTGCGTGCTGACCATCCCCGCCGCCGGCAGCGAGGGCAGCACCTCCGCCGTCATCACGAAGATCGAGGGCAACCTCAAGCGCGGCCTGAATACCGACTTCCACCGCCCGCGCTTCGCCGTCATGAACCCGGAGCTCACCTTCACCCTGCCGCGCTATCAGCTCGCCTGCGGCATCACGGACATGATGGCGCACATCATGGAGCGCTACTTCACCAACACCAGGGACGTGGCGCTGACCGACCGCCTGGCCGAGGCGCTGCTGCAAAGCATCATCGAGGCCGCGCCCGTGGCCATGGCCGACAGCGCCGACTACGCCGCCCACGCCACGCTGATGTGGGCGGGCATGCTCGCGCACAACAACTCCGTGGGCGTGGGCCGCGAGCAGGACTGGGCCAGCCATCAGATCGGCCACGAGCTCTCCGCCCGCTATGACACGGCGCACGGCGCGGCGCTGGCGGTCGTCTTCCCGGCGTGGATGCAGTACGTCTATCGCCACGACGTCGCGCGCTTCGCGCAGTTCGCCACGCGCGTGTGGGGCGTCGACGCCGCCGGCAAGGCGCAGGAGGAGACGGCGCTCTCCGGCATCGCGGCGTACCGCGCGTTCCTCGCGTCCATCGGCATGCCGCAGACGCTTGAGGAGGCCGGCGGCAAGCCGGAGGACATCCCCGCCTTGGCGGCCTCCGTGGTCAACGGCAGGACCGGCCACTTCGTGGAGCTTCTTCCGCCGCAGATCGAGGAGATCCTGCGCATCGCCTGCAAGGCGTAAACCGACACGCCCGGCGCCCTCGTGCAAAGCCGTCCGGCGCGGCGCGCCCTGCGCCATGAATCGCTTTTGGGGGAGGAACGCCGGGCTGCTGGAAAGACCCGCCCATGGGGTTTCGCTTCGCGGCGGCTTTCAGTCTGTTTCCCGTCATCAAAGGAGGTTTGCCCTTGTCCCCATCCTTTCGCGCCATCGGGCCCACGACGCTGCTGGCGCCCATCCCGGCGGTGATGCTCTCCTGCCGGGGCACGCAGCCCGGCTTTGCGCGCGACAACCTGATCACCGTCGCCTGGGCGGGCGTCGTCAACACCGACCCGCCGATGATCTCCGTCTCCATCCGGCCTTCCCGCCATTCGCATGCGCAGATCGTGCAGTCCGGCGCGTTCTGCCTGAACCTGATCGGCCGCCGGCTGTGCAAGGCCGCCGACTACTGCGGCGTCAGGAGCGGGCGCGACGTGGACAAGTTCAAGGAGATGGGCCTGCACGCGCTGGCCGTGGAGGGCTTCCCCGCGCCCGCGCTGGCCGAGGCCCCGGCGTTTTTGTGCTGCCGCGTCAGGCAGCGGATTCCGCTGGGCTCGCACGACCTGTTCCTGTGCGCGGTGGAGCAGGCATACGTCTCCGACGGCCTCTTTGACGAGGCGGGCAGCCTGCACCTGGAGCGCGCGGGGCTCATCGCCTATGCGCACGGCGAATATCACCCGCTGCGCGCGCAGCCGGAGGGCTTCTTCGGCTATTCCGTCGCGCGGCCCGATGTGCTCGCGCGCAGGCTGGGCCGCGTGGCCTCCGCCCGCCGCGCGCCCCAAAGGGGAGGCAAACGCCCGTGAAACACACCCTTGTCCGCGCCGCGCGCGGCCTCGCGCTCGCGCTGTGCGCCGCGCTGCTGTGCGCCTGCGCCAATCTCCTCGCCTTCACCATCGACACCAGGCAGATGCGCGACAACGCCTGGCAGGGCTGCCTGATGCTCGGCGAGCAGCAGGGCACGCCCCAGACGGTCGGCGGCTTTCTGAGCGCGCAGCTGGACAACTACACCGGCGTGCTCATCCTCAAGACAGCGGGCTACGTCGGCCCCGAATCGCTCGTGCACAAGGCGTTTGCGGGCTACCGCGTGGACTTGCCCGCCGCGGAGGGCCAGAGCGATTGGGATGCCTTCTGCACCTACGAGTTCGGCGAGCTCTCGCCCACGGGCGGGGGCATGAGCTATTCGCGCTACTGGCACGGCTACACGCTGCCCCTGCGCCTGCTGCTGTGCGTGCTGGACGCCGCCAACATCCAGATGCTGCTCTACTTTGCGCAGATCGCGCTCTTTTTCCTCGTGCTGCGCGCGCTGCGCGCCGCCGGCCTGGCGCGCCTGCTGCCCGGCTTCTTCCTGAGCTTCTTTCTGGTCATGCCCTTTTCCGCCAGCGTCTGCCTGCAATACGCGCCGGTGACGCTGCTCACGCTCACCGCCTGCCTGGCCGCGCTCACGCAGACCGCGCGCATCGAGCGCGTCCTCTCCTTTCCCGCGTTCTTCGCACTGCTGGGCCTTTTCACCAACTACTTCGATCTGCTCACCTTCCCGCTGCTGACGCTGGGCTTTCCGCTGATCCTGCTGCTCGCCCTTCGCCTGCGCGAAGGCGCGCGCGGCACGCAGCTCGCCGGTCTCGCCGCCGCATGCGGCCTCTCGTGGGCGCTGGGCTACGGCGGCATGTGGGCCTTCAAGTGGCTCATCAACGGCGTGTGCTTCGGCTGGGACGTGCTCTACGGCGTCTTCACGCAGATCGGCCTGCGCGCCTCGGACAACGGCGGCACGCTCTCCCGCTTCGCCGTGCTGCTGGAAAACCTCGACGTGATCCTCGCCAAGAAGAGCTATCTGCTGCTCATCGGCCTGACTGTGCTCGCCACGCTCGCGCCCGCCGCGCGCGCCTGCCTCAAGGCGCGGCGCGCGGCGCTCGATGCGCGCGCCCTGACGCTGCTGCTGCCCGCCGCGGCCGCCTGCGCGTGGATTCTGCTGACGGCCAACCACGCCCACGACCACACCTACTTCACCTATCGCACGCTGGTGGTCGCGGTGTTTTCCGCCTTCGCGTGCCTGTCCTGCCTGATCGGCGCGCGCGCAGAGCGGACGGACGCGCCCGCCCGGCGCCCATAGATATGCCGCTCACAGGAATGGCATGTGCGTCGATCGCCGCCTTCGCATATGACGAAATCATCAGGGCAATCGAAACGCCCGATGGAGACGGATTCCACGAAAAACGGACATGGACGAAAAGCGCCTCCGGTTGTAGGATCACTACGGCCGGAGGCGCTTTGGCATGACGAGCAGACAGCATGGGCAAGGCCGGAAGAAACGCATTGAAAGGAGAAGGCGAATCGAGAAACGGCGCAAGAGGATGCCCGGCACAGCGGAAACGCCGATACCCGCGCAGCCGGAAGGATGGCGCAGGTCAATCCCGAATTCTGTGCAAACGCCATTTGATGTGCAAATCGAGCGAGACGTATGCCGTCTGCCGCCTTTTCGGCAGCATCACGCCGGCGGAATGATGTCGGGAGCGGCGTTCATGCGATCGTTGACCGGCCGGGCCGGGTTTGCTGTTTGCCGCGTATGACTTAATCCTCAACAGTGAAAATCTCCTCGATTGAAACCTGGAATACCTTTGCTATATTCCACGCCAATACCAATGACGGGTTGTATTTGCCTTTTTCTAAATTCCCTATGGTTTCTCTGCGAACGCCTGCTAACTTCGCTAAATCTTCCTGCTTCATGCCGCATTTTGCCCTGTATTCTTTGATGCGATTCTTAATCATTCTCTGCTCCTTTTTGTTCTTTCCATTCCAAAACGGTCAGTGCTGTTGTAAAGGCCAGAATGGCCGCTGCATAACTGAATCCAAATGCTCTGGGCACTGCTTTCGCAGCGCCATAAATGAGCGTGCAGATGAACATGAACGGAACGAGAGAAATCATTTCTGTCATAAAAGCAAAGGTGGAGGCCTTTTGAACATTGAGCTTAAAAAACTCGTCCGGTATCACCCAAAAATAGCGAAGGTAGTAGGCAAAACCGAAAAATCCATACAGCCCTTTATTTTCTGTCTTCCACCCTAAGATTGCGATCAAGGCCAAAAGAGAGAGAAACCCCAAGTAGTTAATTCTGTGCCTCATGATACAACCTCCTCAAATATGTGGTATATTTCGCTCTTCGCATTATAAATATACCACATGCAGATCGGGGCTGTCAACAGATTTGAAAGAAAATTTACCACTCGCTCAAAACAACCGCATGAAGGCGCCATACCCTTTTGCTCCTGCTCCAGTTTTCCTGTCCGGTCTGCCAAATCAGTCATTTCCTGTGTGCGATAAATGGCCGAACCTGTTTGTGCAACGACTGCGTTCCCTTACCGCCATTGACATGCCGGTCTACTTTGAGCGCTCCGCCAAAATCTCCTCTATGATGAAAGTGCGGCACCCCCTATTCTATGCCGGTGTTTTGAATACATCCGCTTTCATTTGATGATCCTGCGCCACACCATGACCGGCCTCTCCCAGTCCGGCATCTGTACATCGGCAGACACAGAACGATGTCTGGTTGTGTATACGATCAATCTGCCGGCAAGCTGATTTTGTATTGCCGCCCCCTGTAAACAGGGTACGACAGACTGCGGCCCAAAGACACAAGTATGGCCCTCATTTTTCTTCATTTACAAATTCAAACAAGTCCTCAACTGTCACATTGAATACCTTTGCAATATCCATAGCCAATTTAAGGGATGGATTGTATCTGCCGTTTTCAAGGTGGACAATCGTTTCACGCCGCGCAGAAACCAGCTCAGCCAGTTCGCTTTGCTTCAAGCCTGCCTTTTCCCGGTACTCTTTGATTTTTGTTTTCAGCATAGCGCATCACATCCCCTTCTTGTCAATTACAGCAAATATAACCGCCCTTATGATTGTCAGCAAGAGGATGCCGCCCACAACAAAATATCCAGCGATCATTCCTGAGAAATCCGCAAGCACACAGGCCAGCGCTGCAATGACCATGAGCGCATAAGCGATTTTAAGGCAAATGGAGTCCGTTGTCTTCAGATTTTCCCATGCAAATTCGTCAAAGAGTCTGTTTTTCCCGGCATAGGATACCTGCCACAGAACGATAACGCCTGCCAAGACCAGGGACACGGCTTGGAGATAGCGGAGAGTTGGGTCATATCCATCCCAGGTACACATACCGTAATAGATCAACAGCAAGGCCGCAGGCACCGCTTTCAGGAACATCCAGACGCTCAGATTCGTGGATTTGGTTTTCATCTTGCAAGACCTCCATGTGAAATATTTATAACTTGGTCGTGTTATAAATATATCACCTCAAGGGGCGTTTGTCAACAGCGTAAGTGAAATATTTTTAACTTCAATTCGTGCGGAACAGCAGGCGGTTGTCTGTCAAATTCTCCTGTGTTCCTTTCCGGCACATGACCATGCGCGCCCGGACCCCCGGAACCACATCCTTCCAGCGAATTGATGCAGCCCCAGACGCCGGGAAAAGGAAAAGCCGCCCCAAAGGGCGGCGCAGACCGTCGGCAAACCCTTGTCAACGGTCCGACGCCCGGAAGGTTTGCCTTCCGGGCGTCGGCATATGCGGCTTTTCTTGCCGTGATTGTCTCGCTTGCGGGCGCTTCGCGCAGGGAGGGGATGCAAGCCCGCTTAAGGGATTCTCTCCCGGACGCCCGGCTTCGCTTTGCGGCGGTTTGAAGCCTGTGATATGGACGCTTCCCGGCGCATGCCGGATATGCCGTTCCGGCCAGGCCGGGCGCAGGGCGCGCGGATGAAGCCCCTTGAATCGCTCGGAAGCACGTCAGCCGCAGGCCTGCGCAGCGGCCTTGCCGCTTGTCATCAGCAGACGATGTTGAGCAGGCGGCCCGGCACGAAGATCAGCTTGCGCACCGGCGCATCGCCGACCAGCTTCCTGACCGTCTCGTTCTCCAGCAGCTTCTCGCCGTCGGCTTGCGTCAGGTTCGCCGGCACCATGATGCGCGCGCGCACCTTGCCCTTGATCTGCACGGCGATTTCGACCTCGTCGGCGACGAGCTTGTGCTCGTCGTAGGCCGGCCACGCCTGCGTGTAGATCGGCTCGCCCAGACCGCAGGCCTCCCACATCTCCTCGGTGATGTGCGGGGCGACCGGGTTGAGGCACAGGCACAGCGCCTTCAGCTCCTCGCGGGTGATCGCGCCGCTGGTGTACACGTCGTTGACGAAGGCCATCATCGCCGCGATGGCGGTGTTGAACTTCATGCGCTCGTAGTCCTCGGAGACCTTCTTGATCATCGCGTTGACCGGCACTTCCATCTCCTTGCGCACGCCCGCCCCGTCGGTGAGCATGTCCTGCAAGCGCCACACGCGTTCCAGGAAGCGGCGGCAGCCGCGCGCGCCCTCCGTGCTCCACGGGATCGCCTGGTCAAACGCGCCCATGAACATCTCGTAGAGGCGGAACGCGTCCGCGCCGATCTCCGCGATCGTCTCGTCCGGGTTGATGACGTTGCCGCGGGACTTGCTCATCTTCTCGCCGTTGGCGCCCAGGATCATGCCGTGGCTGGTGCGCTTGTTGTAGGCTTCCCGGTTCGGGATGACGCCGATATCGTTGAGGAACAGGTTCCAGAAGCGGGAGTAGAGCAGGTGCAGCGTGGTGTGCTCCATGCCGCCGTTGTACCAGTCCACCGGCAGCCAGTACGCCAGCTCCTCCCAGCGGGCCAGGGCCGTGTCGCAGTGCGGATCGGCGTAGCGCAGGAAGTACCAGGAGGAACCGGCCCACTGGGGCATGGTGTCCGTCTCGCGCCTGGCGGGGCCGCCGCAGCACGGGCAGGTCGTGTTCACCCAGGCATCGATCTTGGAGAGCGGGGACTCGCCGGAATCGGTCGGCTCATAGTTGTCCACATCCGGCAGCAGCACCGGCAGCTGATCCTCCGGCACCGGCACCCAGCCGCACTTCTCGCAATAGACCAGCGGGATCGGCTCGCCCCAGTAGCGCTGGCGGGAGAAGACCCAGTCGCGCAGCTTGAAGTTGACCTTCTTTTCACCCAGGCCGTTTTCCGTCAGCCACTGGGTGATGGCCTTTTTCGCCTCGGCGACGGACAGGCCGTCAAGGAAGCCGCTGTTGACCAGCACGCCCTCGGCCACGTCGGTGTAGGCCGCCTTCTGCACGTCTTCGCCGCCGGCGACGACCTCGATGATCGGCAGGTTAAACTTCCGGGCGAAGTCCCAGTCGCGGGTGTCGTGCGCCGGCACGGCCATGATCGCGCCGGTGCCGTACGTCACCAGCACGTAGTCGGAGATGAACACCGGGATGTCCTTGCCGTTGACCGGGTTGATCGCGCGGATGCCCTTGAGCTCCACGCCGGTCTTGTCCTTGGCCAGCTCCGTGCGCTCAAAGTCGCTCTTGCGCGCGGCGGCGTCGCGGTAGGCGAGCACGTCGTCCCAGTTGGTGATGCGGTCCCGGAGCGCGTCGATGACGGCGTGCTCCGGCGCCACGACCATGTACGTCGCGCCGAAGAGCGTGTCCGGGCGCGTGGTATACACGCGCAGCTTCATGTCGGAATCGGCGATCCTAAAATCGACCTCCGCGCCCTCGCTGCGGCCGATCCAGTTGCGCTGCTGCACCTTGACCTTCTCGATGAAGTTCACGTCATCCAGGCCGTCGAGCAGCTTCTGGGCGTAGGCGGTGATCTTGAGCATCCACTGGCTCTTGACGCGGCGGATGACCTCCGCGCCGCAGCGCTCGCACTTGCCCGCCACGACCTCTTCATTCGCCAGGCCGCACTTGCA
>CALVKT010000045.1 GCA_944333055.1 uncultured Clostridia bacterium | reverse complement strand
TCTGGCAGGCCCTTTGGAATACCACCAAGTTCGTGCTCTACTCGACGCCGGCGATCATGCTCTCGTCGCTCGTCCTGGCCCTGCTGGCCAACCGCGTCTCGCCGCTCAAGCGGCTGTACCGCACGGTATTCTTTCTGCCCAACCTGCTGTCCGTGGCGGTCATCTCCTACATCACGATCTACATGTGTCAGCCTTACGACATGGGGTTCCTGAGCAACCTGATGCACTCGCTGGGCGCGCCGACTGAATTTGAAATCTTCTGGCTGAAGGACAAACACCTGGCCTGGGTGACCGTCGTGGTCGCCACCCTGTGGTGGACGCAGGGCTACAACATGATGCTCTACATCTCCGCCCTGCAGGACATCCCCGACCAGCTGTACGAGGCCGCCTCCATAGACGGCGCGACCCCCCGGCAGCAGCTGTTCAAGATCACGCTGCCGATGCTGAGCAAGACCACCGCCCTGATCCTGATGCTGCAGATCATCGCCTCCTACAAGGTGTTCCAGCAGATCTGGCTGATCACGGCAGGCGGCCCCGGCCGGGCGACGCGCCCGTTGATCCAGTACATCTACGAGCAGGGCTTCCAGAAGCAGAAGCTCGGCTACGCCTGCGCGATGTCGTTCGTGCTGTTCTTCATCCTGATCATCCTCACGCTCATCCAGCGCAAGATCGGCAGAAAGGGGGAAGAGGAATGACGACGGTTTCTTCCAAGCGCCATCTCAAGGCGCGCAGCGGCATGCGGCGTCAGATCACCCCCGGCACCGTCACGCTGGAGGCCATCACCTTCCTGCTGGCCTTCATCGTGTTCGTGCCGATCCTGTGGAGCTTCGTCGTCTCGCTCAAGACCGACGAGGCCAGCCTGCCCAGCGCGTTCCACTACTTCCTGCCGCCCTTCACCATTGCCAACTACATCGAGGTGCTCAGCGGCGGCACGAAGGTCGTGCTCTGGCTGTTCAACAGCGTGTTCGTCGCCGTGGTCGTCACCATCGGCATGACGCTGCTGTGCTCCATGGCCTCCTATGCGATCGCCAAGCTGCAGTTCCGCTACCGCAAGGGCATCTACATGTACTTCCTGGCGGGCCTGATGGTGCCGGGCGAGGCGACGATCGTCGCGCTGTTCGTGCTGGCCAACGAGCTCAAGCTGATCGACACCTATCTGGGCCTGATCCTGCCCGCGCTGGCCGGCTCGATGAACATCATCATCATGACCAGCTTCCTGACGGGCATCCCCAACGACCTGATCGAGGCCGCGCGCATCGACGGCGCGGGCGAGTTCCGGACGTACAAGGACGTCATCCTGCCCCTCTCGCGCACGGTCATCGTGACGGTGTCCATCTTCACGTTCATCGGCAACTGGAACAGCTACCTGTGGCCGTACCTGTGCGCCATGAGCGAGGACCTGTTCACGCTGCCCATCGGCATCCCGACGTTCGTCAGCCAGTTCAGCGTGGACAAGACGATCCCCATGACCGTCAACATGATCGCCTCGCTGCCGATCCTGCTCTTCTTCATCATCTTCGAAAAGCAAATCGTCAAGGGCATCTCCCTGTCCGGCATCAAGGGCTGATCTGTCCGCACAATTCAGCGCCCCGCCGCGCGCGCCTCACGGCCGCCGGCGGGGTCATCTCATGCAAATGGAGGCTTCCCATGAACCGTAACCGAGCGATCGACTACGCCAAGGGCCTGACTGTCGCGCTGATGGTGCTCTGCCACGTGATGCAGTTCTTCGGCAAGGCCGAGATCCCGTCCGTCGACTTTACCATGTCCCTGGCCAACATCCTGGCCTTCCCGCTATTTGTCTTCACCTATGGACAGAGCGTCTACCTCGCCTACTGCCGCAGGCCCTTTCGGGCCGCCGCCCCGCGCCTGCTGATGTCCTCGCTGCGCGCGTACGCCGCGTTCTGCCTGTCGGGCATCGCCTATCTGGTGCTGTGCCAGGCGGACGACCTGAGCAGCCGCACGGTTCTGCGCGTGGCGACGCTGCAGTCCATCCCCGGCTGGTCGGAGTTCCTCATCGCCTTCGCGCTGTTCGGCCTGGCGGCGCTGCTGCTGCTGCCGCTGCTGCCGCGCCTGCTCGAGCGCAGGGCGGCGGTACTGGCCGTGGCCGCCGCATGCCTGCTGGGCGTGCTGGTGCCCTATGCGGCGGTGGACAGCTCCATTGCGGGCCTGCTGATCGGCACCACACGCTACAGCGCCTTCCCCATCCTCCAATACATGCCCTTCTTCCTGATGGGCCTGTACGCCGGGCGGTACGGGTTTGAGCGCAAGGCGCTGTGGGTCGTCCTCTCGGCTGCGATGTCCGGCGCGGCGGCCGTCTACACCGTGCGCAACGGCCTGCCCAGCCGCTTCCCCCCGTCGCTGATGTGGCTGCTGCTGCCCTGCGCGCTGATCGTGCTGCTCTCGCTCCTGGCCGCCTGGGTGGATGGCCGGGCCGAGGGATGCCGGCCGCTTCGCCGCATTCTCTCGCCGCTGGAATCTCTGGGCCGCAATTCCCTCTACTACCTGCTCAGCAGCAACCTGGTGATCTTCGCCCTCTCGCGCACGAAGACGCTGCCCATCATCCGCAAGAGCGAGCGCTTCCCCTTCACGGTGGCGCAGGGCACGTTCGGCTGGGCGATCATTTGGACGCTGGTGCTGCTGCTGGCGATCGGGTTCATGGCCAGCCTGACGCGCAAGCCGCCGCGCGAGCCGCGGGTGAAGGTGGAAAAATAAAAAAACAGGGAGCGCCCCGAGCCATCGGGCCGCTCCTTTGGTTTTGAATTTGCGTTTACAGCAGATTCACCGCGCCGCACGCCTGCGCGACGTAGGCGTCCAGCGCTTCCGCATCCAGGTATGCGTCCGCGCCGTCAAACGAAAGGCTCACGATGCAGACCACAAAGGCGTCCCCGCCCACCGGGAAGTAGCAGACGGCGGACTGCTCATAGACCATGGCGGTCTCCTCCGCATTGGGATACGCCGCGGTGTAGTCAAAGGACAGGAACGTCCTGTCCGCGAGCGTGCGCTCCGCGACCTCGGAGGAGGCAAACTCGTCATAGAACGTCGTATAGGCGGCAATGGCCGCCTCCGCGAACGATTGGCTGTCGCCATAACCCGTGGTGTAGTAGAGGAACCGCACGGGGCTCTCGTCCGATTCGGGTTCGAAGTAGTACTCCGGCTCCCCATCGTCCACGTCCGATTCCTCCGACAACGCATAGTCCTCCGACAGCGTGTAGCCCTCGGGCTGCACGACCCGCGCGACCACCCGCGCGCGGCCGCCATCCGGCGAAGCCACCAGCTTGTACCCCTTGCCCAAGCCGCCGTTGAGCGCCACCGCGACGCCGATTGCCACCGCCACGAGCACCACCGCGCCCGCCAGCGCAATCCAAAGGCGCTTCTTCTTCATGTCACGACCTCCCATACATGCAACATACGTCCATTATACGGGGCCGCGGCGCAAAAATCAAGCCCTGTTCAGTTGCCGCACTCGACGCTGATCTCGTTGAACAGGCCCAGCAGCGTCTCGGTCGTCACGCCGCGCTTCTCCTCGCCCGCCCTGTCGAAGACCGTCTTGCCCTGGTGCATCATCAGCACGCGGTCGCCATACTCGACGGCATAGCGCAGGTTGTGCGTGACCATGATGGTCGTCAGCTTCTTCTGGGCGACGATGCGGCCCGTGAGCTGCATGATGATCTCCGCCGTCTTGGGGTCGAGCGCGGCGGTGTGCTCGTCGAGGATCAAAAACTCGATGGGCGTCATCGTGCTCATGAGCAGCGCCATCGCCTGGCGCTGGCCGCCGGAGAGGTTGCCGACCCGCACGCCCATCTTGTCCTCCAGCCCCAGGCCGAGCTGGGCGAGCATCGCGCGGTATTCTTCGGTCTTCTTGCGGTTGACGCAGGGCAGCAGGTTGAACGGCTTGCCCTTGTTGTCCGCCATGGACATGTTCTCCAGGATCGTCATCGACGGGCATGTGCCGCGCGCGGGGTCCTGATAGACGCGGCCGATGCGCTCGTGCCGCCTGTGTTCGGGCATGCGGGTGATGTTCTCCCCGCCCACGAGGATTTGCCCCTCGTCGATGGGGACGGAGCCGCAGATGATGTTGAGCAGCGACGTCTTGCCCGAACCGTTGGAGCCGACGACACACACGAACTGGTTCTCCGGAATGGAGAGGGAGAAGCCGTCGAACAGGCAGGTCTCGTTGACCGTGCCGCCCTGATAGATCTTGACGATGTTTTTGAGCTCAAGCATGGCGCTTGCCCCTCCTTCTGCTGTGTCCGCCCGCGATGATGATGATCAGCAGCAGCGCGGCGGTGACGAGTTTGAGGTCAAACGGGGAGAGGCCCAGGCTCAGGGCGAGGGCGACGCAGCCCTTGTAGAGGATGGAGCCGAGGACGACGGCGGTCGTCGCGCGCAGAAAGCGCATGCCGCGCAGCAGCTGCGTGCCCACGATGACCGAGGCGACGGCCAGCACCAGCGTGCCCGTGCCCATGGAGATGTCAAAGTAGCGCTGGTACTGGCACATGATGCAGCCCGAAAGCGCGACCAGCGCGTTGGCCAGCGAGAGGCCGAGGATCTTCACCCGGCCCGCGTCCTTGGCGAGCGTGGCGACGAGCGTCTCGTTGTCGCCGGTGGCGCGCAGCAGGAAGCCCGAACGCGTGGCGAGATAGGCGTCCATCAGCAGCTTGACCGCCAGCACGATCAGCGCCAGAATGAGCACCGGCGCATAGGGCTGCACGGCGGCGGGCAGGGCGGAGACGAAGGCGTTCTTGAACAGCGTGTCAAAGGAGAAGAGCTGTACGTTCGCGCGCCCGGCGACGTGCAGATTGACGGAGTACAGGCCCGTCATCACGATGATGCCGGCGAGCAGGTCGCGCACGTGGAAGCGCACATGGATGACGCCCGTGAGCGCCCCGGCGACGGCGCCCGCCAGCAGCGAGGCCGGCAGCGTCAGCAGCGGGGAAAGACCGCCCTGAATCATCAGGGCGGTGACGGCGGCGCCGAGGGGGAACGAGGAATCGACGGTCATATCCGGAAAATCGAGGATCTTGAACGTGATGTATACGCCCAGCGCGAGGATGGCGTAGATGAGGCCCTGCTCCAGGACGCTCAGCAATAGACTCATGGGGATACCTCCGTCGATCTGTGATGGCTGCGCCGCATGGGCGCGGCGGGATTACTTCGCTTCGTTGGCGCGCGCGGCGAGCTCGTCGCTCAGGACGATGCCAAACTTCGCCAGCGCTTCGCTGTTGACGTAGAGGCCCGGCTCGGTGATGATCTCATAGGGGATCTCGCTGGCCTTCGCCTCGCCCTTGAGCACCTTGGCCGCCATCAGGCCGGTCTGGCGGCCGAGGGCCACGTAGTCAAGGCCTTCCGCGGCGACGCAGCCCAGCTTCACCTGCTCGATCTCCGAGCCGAAGACCGGCTTGCCCGCGGCGTTTGCCTTGTCCAGCACCAGCGCGAGGGCGGAGACGACGGTGTTGTCGGTCAGGTTGGTGAGGCAGTCGACCTTGGAGAGCAGCGCGTCGAGCGCCAGCGGGATGTCCGCGCTCGTGCTGACGCCGGATTCCACGATCTCAAAGCCGTACTCCGGGGCCAGCGCCTTGTATTCGGCGATGGCGGAGACGGAGTTGACCTCGCTGGTGGTGTAGAGGATGCCGATCTTCTTGGCTTCCGGGAGCATGGCGCGGATGGTTTCCAGCTGCGCCTTGATGGGCAGCGCGTCGGAGGTGCCGGTCACCTCGCCCGCGGCGACGCCGCTTTCATCCGCAAAGCCCGCGGCGACGGGATCGGTGACGGCGGTGAAGATCGTGGGGATCTCGCCGGCTGCGGCGTTGTAGCAGGCCTGCGCCATCGGGGTGGCGATGCCGACCATCATGTCGACCTTCGCGGAAGCGAACTGCGCGGCGATCTGCTGGGCGATGCCCATGTCGGCCTGCGCGTTTTGCAGCTCGACCTTGAGGTTTTCGCCTTCCACGATGCCCGCCTCCGCGAGTCCTTCGATGAAGCCCTGATAGCAGTTGTCCAGCGAGCCGTGCTGGGCGAACTGGCCGATGCCCACGGTGTAGGTCTGGGCGAGGGAAACGCCGGCGGTAAGGATCAGGGCGAGGGCGGCGATGATGGAGATGATGCGCTTCATGATGTGTTCCTCCTGATGTTTGATTTTCGTCGATGAGGAAATCAGTGACCAGTCGTGGGAAGCGCCGGCATACGGTGAAAAGAAAACGCCCCATATCCCGATTTGGGATATGAGGCGGATAATACTCATCCGTGGTGCCACTCATATTGGCCGGAAAACCGGCCCGCTTACCCCGTACCAACATACGGTGCAGCCTGATAACGGGTCTGCGTCCCGTCCCCGTCTAATAAGGCATGCGCCTGTTGACAGGGCCCTCAGGAAGTCCATTTCGAAATCCTTCTGTACCGCATTCCCAGCGACGGCGGCTCTCTGAAACAGGATCGGAGATCTACTTCTCTTCCCTCAAACGGTTTGTATGGAATTGAGTGCATTATAGCAGGCGGCCGACCGATTGTCAACCCCTGAAATGCGGAAAAATGGCGGCTTTTGGTCAAAAACTGTGCGAGATGGCCGAAGCGCGGCGGCGATTGTGCATGAAAGGGAGAAAAAAGGGCAAAAAACGCGCGCGAAAAAGGTGACGGGCTGTTCCCCTGCTTGAAGCGCGCGGGGCGATGTGCTATAATGACAGCACACAACGAGAAGATACCGCCAAGCGCGGACGGGGGTTTGCCGATATGAGCGAGTTCAAGGTCAGGGACGATTGGATGCCGTTTTGCCTGCCGGACATCTCGGAGGCGGAGGTGCAGGCGGTCAGCGAGACCGTGCGTTCGGGCTGGTGGGCGAAGGGCCCCAGAACCGTCGAATTTGAAAAGCTGTTTGCGCAGTACGTGGGCGCGAAGCACTGCGTGGCCGTCAATTCCTGCACGGCCGCGCTGCATCTGGCGCTGCTCACCCAGGGCATCGGACCGGGCGACGAGGTCATCACCACGCCGCTGACGTTTGCATCGAGCGCCAACACGATTCTGCACGTGGGCGCGACGCCCGTCTTTGCGGACATCGACCCGGACACCGGCCTCATCGACCCGGACGAGATCGAGAAGAAGATCACGGACAAAACCCGCGCGATCGTGCCGGTGCATTATTCCGGCCTCGCGGCGGATCTGGGCCGCATCGGCGCGCTGTGCGAGCGCTACGGGCTGTTCCTCTCCGAGGACGCGGCGCACGCGGTGGAGACGCGCTTTTGCGGCAGGCCCATCGGCTGCGCCACGCGCGGCACGGCGTCCTTCTCCTTCTATGCGACCAAGAACCTCGCCTGCGGCGAGGGCGGCGCGCTCGTGACGGATGATGAGGAGATCGCGGCGAAGGCGCGCGTGCTCTCCTGCCACGGCATGAGCGCGGCCGCGTGGAACCGCTACGGCAAGGGCGGCTCCTGGCGCTACGACATCGAGGAGCCGGGTTACAAGTACAACATGTTCGACATTCAGGCGTCGCTGGCGACCGTGCAGCTCTCGCGCATGGCGGACATGCAGCGCCGCCGCTTTGAGGCGGTGGACGTCTACGAGCAGGCGTTTGCCGGCGTGCCGCAGCTGCGCCTGCAAAAGACGCCCGAATACTGCCATCACAGCCGCCACCTCTACGTGCTGCGCATCGTGCCCGAACGCCTGACGATTTCGCGCGATCAGTTCATCGAGGAGCTCAAGGCGCGCAACGTCGGCGTCAGCGTCCACTTCATCGCGCTGCACACCATGAGCGCGTACGTCCGCCGCTTCGGCTTCAAGCCGGAGGACTTCCCCAGGGCTTACGCCTTCTCCGAGAGCGAGATCACGCTGCCCCTGTACGCCACCCTCGGCAGGGAAAACGCGCAGTACGTCGCCGACGCGGTGCTGGACATCGTGGCGCGATATAAAAAGTGATGGACCGAAAATCCTTGCGGATGGTTTGCCGCAAGGATTTTTTCGGTGGATTTTTGCGGATCATTCCGCTATAATTGAAGAAGAACACAAAAGCCATTTGACGCAGGAAAGGGTGTTTGTCCATGGACGCCGCGATCTTCATGAATCGAGAACTCTCCTGGCTCAAGTTCAACGAGCGCGTGCTGGAGGAGGCGGAGAGCGACAGCACGCCGCTGTGCGAGCGGCTGAGCTTCGCCTCGATCTACCAGAGCAACCTCGACGAGTTCTTCATGGTGCGCGTGGGCTCGCTGGTCGATCAGGCGAATCTCTCGCCCGACATCCGCGAGAACAAGACGCAGATGACGCCCGGCGAACAGCTTCGCGAGATCTTCAAGGTCGTGCGCAGGCTCAACGAGCGCCGGGACTTCATCTATGCCAAGCTGCTCGGACGCGTGGAGGAGGCGGGCGTGCGGCTGGTCGATTTCAGGAAGATCGGAAGGCAGGAAGGCGAGAGGCTCGAACGCTATTTCGACGGCGAGGTCGCCCCGCTGATCTCGCCCATCATCGTGGGCCGCCGCCAGCCATTCCCTTTCCTGCGCAACGGGGACATCTACGCCGTCGCCGTGCTCGAACGCAAGAACGGCAAGCGCAGGCTGGGCATCGTGCCCTGCAACGCGGGCGTGTTCCCGCGGCTGATTCAGGCCGGCGCGGACGGCAGGACGTACATGCTGGCCGAGGAGCTGATTCTGCACTTTCTGCCCAAGGTCTTTGCGGGCTATGCGATTCGGGAAAAGTCGCTCATCCGCGTGACGCGCAACGCCGACATCGACGCCGACGCGCTCTACGAGGAGGACATCGACTACCGCGAGTTCATGGCGGAGCTGATCAAAAAGCGCCGCCGTCTGGCGCCGGTGCGCCTGGAACTCTCCCGCGAGCTGGACGGAGAGATCGTGCGCACGCTGTGCAAGCACATGCATGTGCACAAGGATCACGTGTTTCGCAACAATGCGCCGCTGAATCTGTCGTTCCTCTATCAGATCGCGGACTGCCTGCGCCAGAAGACGGAGCTGTTCTACGGGCGGCGGATTCCCCAGCGCAGCGCGGCGATTGCGGGCGACCGCCCCGTGCTCGAGCAGGTCGCCGAGGGCGACAAGCTGCTCTCCTATCCCTACGAGAGCATAAAGCCCTTCCTGACGATGCTTCAGGAGGCCGCCAACGACGAGCAGGTCGTCTCCATCAAGATGACGCTCTACCGCGTGGCCAAGCAGAGCAAGGTCGTCGAGGCGCTCATCGAGGCGGCGGAGAACGGCAAGCACGTGCTGGTGCTTGTGGAGCTCAAGGCGCGCTTTGACGAGGAGAACAACATCGAGTGGAGCCGGCGGCTGGAGGAAGCGGGCTGCAACGTCATCTACGGCCTGGACGGCTACAAGGTGCACAGCAAGCTTTGCCTGATTCAGCGCATGGAGGACGGGCACGCGGCGTATTACACGCAGATCGGCACGGGCAATTACAACGAAAAGACGGCCCGGCTCTACACGGACCTGTGCCTGATGACGCGCGATCAGGCGATCGGCCGGGAGGCGGCGGAGGTCTTCCGCGCGCTGTCGATGGGCGAGACGGTGGAGGAGACGCAGCAGCTGCTCGTCGCGCCGCACTGCCTGCAAAACCGGATCCTTGCGATGATCGACGAGGAGATCGCGCGCGCGCGGCAGGGCGAGGACGCCTACATCGGCGTGAAGATCAACTCGCTGACGGACAAGGCGATCATCGACCGGCTGGTGCAGGCGTCCTGCGAGGGCGTGACGATCGAGATGATCGTGCGCGGCATCTGCTGCCTGATTCCGGGCGTGCCGGGCGCGACGGAGAACATCCGGGTCATCAGCGTCGTGGGCCGCTTCCAGGAGCACTCGCGCATCTACATCTTCGGCCGGGGCTTGCGCGCAAAGGCCTATATCAGCTCGGCCGACTTCATGACGCGCAACACGCTGCGCCGCGTGGAGGTGGCCGCGCCGGTGAACGATCCGGCGCTCCGGCAGCGCGTCCTCGACCTGTTTGACACGATGCTGCGCGACAACGTGCAGGCGCGCGAGATGCAGAGCGACGGCAGCTATGTGCGGCGCACGCCCGGCGATCAGCCGCCGCTCAACGCGCAGGAGACGCTCTACCAGCAGGCGTACGACATGGCGCAGAAGTGAGCAGAAATCACCGGATACGACGCGAGGCTGCGGGAAACCGCAGCCTCGTCTGTTGTGCGAGAGGGGGAAAAATCATGTCCCCCCAGCGGGGTTTGGGGCGGCGCCCCAGCGTTTCTCGCCGTTCCCCGTCCTCCTCACTGCGCGTAGATGATGTCATCGCGCAGGCGGTAGATCGTCGCGCCGTACTTGCTGCGGCAAAAGGCATCGACGAACCAGTCGATCTCCTTGACGGCGTCGTACTGCACGTAGGCATAGCGCTCGCCGTTAATGCTCTTGCCCTTCATGTTGGAGTCCGTCCAGCGCACGCTGTCCGTCTCCGGGTCGTAGTCATCGATGAAGACCATGCTGTGCGCGCCGACGCCATAGTAGTAGTTGGCGGCCATCTGGAAGTAATCGCCGCGCTGCACCTGCTGGAGGAATTCGCGCGCGAGCCGGCGGTTTTCCTCCTTGCTCAGCGCGCTGTCGTAGCGGAACGTGGCGGCGGCGTAGAAGGGGTTGCCCTCGGCGGCGGGGATGTCCTGCCATTCCACGCCGTAGACGTAGGGCGCGCAGTCGTCCCTCTTCTGGTTGTTGGGGATGACCAGCGGCACGTCCGGGTATTCGGCCATGCGGAAGTCATCGCGGTTCTCTCGGAAGAGGTGGACGGTGAAGTTCTTGCAGATGTAGATGTCGCCGCTGTATTGCGCGCGCTGCGCCCGGCCGCCGGCTTCCTCGTAGAGCGACTGCGCGGTGGCGATGATGCGGTCGATGAAGTCCTCGCGCGCGGCGGAGGAAATCGCCTCGCCGCCGTCCTGCACGATGGGCGCGGCTTCCTCGGCGGCCATCATCTCCTCCAGGGAGAGCGTTTCGCCCGCGCAGGGCAGGGCCAGGCAGAGCAGCAGCGCAAAAAGAGACAGGATTCTCATGGAATAGCACCTCGTCGTGTTGATACCCTATTGTATCACGGATGGCGAAGGCGCGCAACGCGAACGTGAAAAACAGAAAACTCACGGCATATTTTGATCAAAATAGACAAATACTGAGGCGGGGAACGGCGGAAAAAAGTCAATTTCCGTCTGGATTTGTACACAAAAATTTGTGTGCAATGGACGAACGCGCTGTGAGGAAGGCGCAATGACCGGCGCGTGAAATCGGTTGACCCCAATGTGAATATATGCTAATATAAACTGAAATTGTGGATTCTTTGTGTGTATGGATATAAAAGTGGGAAGGACAGGAGTGAAATTATGCCGCCCAAGCAGAGAATTACCAGGGAGATGATCCTGGAGCGATCCTTTGAGATGTTTTGCCGCGAGGGAATGGACGTGGTCAACGCGCGTTCCGTCGCCAAGGCGCTCAACTGTTCGACGCAGCCGATCTTCAGCTATTTTTCCGGCATGGAAGATCTGAAAAATGCGCTGGTGCAAAAGGCGAGAGACACCTTTGCAGAGGCGCTTCACGACGGTATGCATGCGGACGAGCCCGTTGTGCGGCTCGGCTGCGCGTATGTGTGTTTTGCGGCGGAGCAGCCGCGTCTGTTCATCCATCTGTTTGCCGCAGCGGGTGAGGATGCGCGCTATCCGTTCAGCGGCGAAGAGGAACGCAGCGACCTGATTGCGCGCGAAGCGGCGCACACCGGCATGGCGCAGGATCAGGCGCGGACGGTCTTTGAGCAGGTGTTCATCTATGCGCACGGCATGGCGGCGATGTGTGCGACGGGCAAGCTGCGCTATGCGCCGGAGGAAGCGGAAAAGCAGATCGCCGCGGCGCATGCGCTGGCGGTCGGCGCGGTGCGCGGGGCACAGGCGTGAGCGCGGCATCCAATCCATAAAAAACGAACAGCGGACGGGAAAATCGTCCGCTGTTTTTGTGTGGTTCGGCGGCATGCCCTCACGCGATCTCAAACGTGCCGTCGGCGGTCATCACGACATCGTGGGTGTACAGCGCGGTGAGCGCTTGCACCATGTAGGCGATGTCCGCGCAGCCCGCCGTCTCATAGCTGGAGTGCATGGCCAGCTGGGCAAGGCCGATGTCCACCGTGTTCATCGAGGCGTGCCTGTTGGCGATGTTGCCCAGCGTGGAGCCGCCCGGCATGTCCGAGCGGTTGGCAAAGTGCTGCACCGGCACGCCGGCGAGCGCGCACAGGCTTGAAAAGACGGCGCAGGAGGCGGCGTCGGTGGTGTACTTCTGGTTGGCGTTGTGCTTGATGACCACGCCGCCGCCCGGCACGGTGCGGTTCTGCGCGTCGTATTTCTCCGGGTGGTTCGGGTGTACGGCGTGCGCGTTGTCGGCGGAGGCCATGAAGCTGGCGGCGATGGCCGCGCGGATGTCGCTGTCCGATGCGCCCAGCGCCGTGCCCGCGCGCGTGAGCACGTCGGTGAGGAACGTGGAATCGGCGCCCTGCTTGGAGCTGCTGCCCACCTCCTCGTTGTCAAACACGGCGAGCACGTTGATGTGCCCGACGGCGGGGCTTTCAAGGAACGCGGCGGCGGAGGCGTAGGCGCACTCCAAATCGTCGATGCGCGGGCAGGAGAAGAACTCGTTCCTCGCGCCCCAGACGCAGCCGGGCGTGCGCGCATAGAGGAAGAGATCCTGCGCGAGGATGTCGTCCTCCTCGACGCCCGCGGCCCGGGCGATCTCCGCCCTGAGCAGGCCCTTGCTCTCCCTGCCGCCGTAGAGCGGCAGCAGATCGACCTGCGCGTTGTAGGCGTAGCCGTCGTTCACCTCGCGGTTGAAGTGGATGGGCATGTTGGGAATGAGCACCGCGTCGCGCGCGAGATCGACCAGCCGGGTGGTGAGCTTGCCGTCCCGGCGCACGAGCACGCGGCCCGCGATGGACAGCGGGCGGTCCAGCCAGCTGGACATGATCATCCCGCCGTAGCGCTCCACGTTCAGCCGCAAGTAGCAGCCGCCCGCCGCTTCGTCCTCGCAGATGTGCTTGAGCTTGAAAGCCGGCGAGTCGCTGTGGCTGGAGACGATCTGAAAGTGCGCGAAACCGGTCTCAGGCACGGCGAAGGCGATGACGCTGGAGCGGTTGCGCGTCACGTAGTATTTGCCGCCGGGGACGAGCGCCCACGGGGCAGACTCGCACAGCGGGGTGAAGCCGTTCGCATCCAGCGCGTCGCAGATGTGCTTGACCGCGTGAAACGCGCTGGGGGATTTTGCAATGAAGTCAAGAAAGCGCTGAACATGATCAGCCATGGTGATTCCTCCATACAGTGTCGTATTGCGCGCGGGCGAAGCGCCTGAATCGCGAGGAACGCCTCGCAAGGCGCGACGCTGTGAGTCCTCTGGCAGCCGCACGATGATCCCCGGCGCATGCGCCGGGGGATGAGGGGTTCAGGGAAAATCATTCCCCGGCGGGGTTTGGGGCGGAGCCCCAACGTCTCCCCCGTCTCTCACGCCTCGGCGACCAGATGCCACTGCTGGCTCATGTAGTCGCCCCACGGCGCCTTGAGGCGCAGGCCGTAGTACATCAGTTCGTCGCCGCCGTAGGTCTTGCCGGTCTGGGCGTCGCGGTAGGTGAGGTCGGGATCAAGGCCCGTCAGGCGCAGCAGGCCGTCCTTCGTGTTGGGCACGGCCTGTCCGTACACATGCGTGACGACGGCCTCCCGCCTGTCCTCGGAGACGCTCATCCACGCGGCGTCGTTGCCCTCAAAGGCGGAGCGCAGGCGATGATACGTGCCATAGAGCAGCAGCGGCTGCACGGCGCGCACCTTCGCGTTGAACGCGCGAATCGCTTCGATCTCCTCATCCGGCAGCTTCGTGAGGTCGAGCTCATAGCCGTATGTGCCGCTCATGGCGACGGCGGCGCGGGTGGAAAGCGGCGTGCTGCGGCCGGTCTGATGGTTGGGTACGGCGGAGACGTGCGCGCCCATCGCGCTGGGCGGGAAGACGAGCGAGGTGGCGTGCTGGATCTTGCAGCGCATCCAGGCATCGGTGTCGTCCGAGCACCAGGTCTGCGGCATGAAGCAGAGCATGCCCAGGTCAAACCGGCCGCCGCCGCCGGCGCAGCTCTCAAAGAGCACGTCCGGGAATGCCTGCGTGATGCGGCGCATCATGTCGTATACGCCCAGAATGTAGCGGTGGCCCAGCTCCTTCTGCCGGCCGGCGGGCAGCGCGGCGCTGCCCCACATGGTGATGAAGCGGTTCATGTCCCACTTCACGTAATCGACGTGGCCCCGGCGCAGCGCATCGGTGATCATGCCCACCACGTGATCGCGCACCTCGGCGCGGGAGAGATCGAGCACGAGCTGATTGCGCATCTCCACGCGCGGATAGCCCGGCGCATGGATGCACCAGTCCGGGTGCGCGCGGTAGAGGTCGCTGTCCGGGGAGACCATCTCCGGTTCCACCCACAGGCCGAACTTGAGGCCCAGCGCGTGGATCTTCTCGCTCAGCCCGGCGAGGCCGTCGGGCAGCTTGCGCGTGTCATCGACCCAGTCGCCCAGCGAGGAATTGTCCCGGTCGCGATGGCCGAACCAGCCGTCGTCCAGCACGAGCAGGTCGATATCGGCGCGCACGGCGGCGCGGGCGAGGTCCAGCAGCTTCGCCTCGTCGAAGTTGAAATACGTCGCTTCCCAGTTGTTGATGAGGATTGGGCGCGCCGCGCGGGCGTATTTGCCGGTGGTGATGTGGCGGTGGATGAGCGTGTGGAACTGGCGGCTCATGCCGCCGATGCCCCCGGCGCTGTAGGCCAGGTAGGCTTCCGGCGTCTGGAAGGCCTCGCCGGGGGCGAGGCGCCAGCTGAAATTGAACGGATGGATGCCGATCTGCGCGCGGGCGACGGCGTGCTGATCGACGTACACGCTCGCCTCAAAGTTGCCGGAGTAGCACAGGGCAAAGCCGAAGGCGTCGCCCGCGGTCTCGGTCGTGTCCCTGCCGGTGAGCATCATGAACGGGCTGGTCTGCACGCTGGACGCGCCGCGCACGGACGCCGTGCCCTGATGGCCGGGCACGAGCGGGCGGGTGTAGAGGTGGCGCTCGCGCGCCCACGCGCCATTGAGCGTGGTGAGGTTCATATCGCTGCCGTCAAAGTCGACGCAGGCGCTGAGCGCCTTTTCCACGGTGACGGGCGTCTTTCCGCCGTTGACGATGCGCGCGCTGCGGGCGATGACGTCCACATCCTCGTAGACGGTGTAGCACAGCTCGATGACGACGCCGCTGACCGCGTCGCGCAGGCGCAGCAGCAGCGTCTGCGCGCCCTCGCCGCGGGCGCCGGGCAGCTCGCCCAGGGACGGCTTGCCGTCCACGACCTCGTGGGAGACGTACTCCGGCAGCAGTGCGGACGTGCCGTTTTCGTGCACGAGGTGGATCATGCCCTCGCGCATGTCCACGGCGAATGTGGGACATTCCTGGGGCAGGTAGTCCAGCGACGCCTCGTTGAGGGAGAACGTCTCGTCCGTCCAGGCGGTGCGCCGTTCGATCAGCTCATCCGTGATGTTGCGCACGCGTCGGCCCCAGTAGACGTGGATGGGGTACTTGCCGCCGGCCAGGCGGAAGATGTAGCTGACGCGAGCGTTTTTCAGGTGAAAGGCCTGCGTGCGGGAATCGTATGCGATGGACATCAAGACACTCCTTTCAGATCCATGCCTGTTGTATGCCTGTTCTACGGCGTATTGTCTCACACCTGCGCGGGCGCTGTCAAGGCGCGGCGCGCGGGAAACGGGAAGCCTGAAAAAAAGATTCGCACGGGTTTCGGACGGAATGGATGTAGACGAACGGACAAAAATGGGTTAAGATGTATGCTTGTAAGATGACAAATCTCCGAGGAGAGGAATACGAATGCAACAAGAGAATCGGGCATGGTTTCTGCGCGGCGTGCACGACGGCGTGCCGATCATGCTGGGGTATGCGGCGGTCTCCTTCACGCTGGGCATCGCCGCGCGCAACGCGGGGCTGACGCCCTTTCAGGCGTTTCTGACAAGCCTGCTCAACAACGCCTCCGCCGGCGAGAAGGCGGGCTTCACCGTCATTCAGGCGAACGAGGGCTATCTCGCCATGGCGGTGATGATGCTCATCGTCAATGCGCGCTATCTGCTCATGTCCTGCGCGCTGAGCCAGAAGATTTCACCCCGCACGGGGCTGATCCCCAGACTGATCATCGGCTTTGAGGTGACGGACGAGATTTTCGGCGCGTCCATGAGCGTGCCGGGCATGCTCAACCCGTGGTACAGCTACGGCCTCATCGCTCTGGCGCTGCCGGGCTGGTCGCTGGGCACGTACTTTGGCGTGGTGATGGGCAACGTGCTGCCCGCGCGCGTCGTCAGCGCGCTGAGCGTGGGCCTGTACGGCATGTTCCTGGCGATCATCATCCCGCCCGCCAGGAAGGACAGGCGCATCGCGGCGCTGGTGGCGGCCTCCATGGCGGCGAGCTGCGCGGCGGCGTATCTGCTGCCCGGCCTCTCCGCCGGCATGCGCGTGATCGTCCTGACGGTGGCGATTTCCGCGGCGGCCGCCGCGCTGTGTCCGCTCAAGGAGGAAGACGATGCAGTATAACATCTACGGATACATCTTCGTCATGTTCGCCGTGACGTATCTGATTCGCGTGCTGCCGCTGACGCTGATCCGCCGGCCGATTCGCAACCGCTTCATCCGCAGCTTTCTGTACTACGTGCCGTACGTGACGCTCTCGGTCATGGTGCTGCCGGACATCGTGCAGGCGACGAGCGCGCCGCTGGCCGGGCTGCTGGCGCTCGCCAGCGGCGTCGCGCTGGCGTGGAGCGGCAAAAGCCTGTTCACCGTGGCGGTCGCTTCCTGCGCGGTGGTGTTCATCACCGAGCTGATCGTGCTGTGAGGAATGAACATGTACAAACTGCTGGTGTTTGATCTGGACGGCACGCTGGCGGCGGTGGGGCGCGGCATCCTGCCTCAAGAC
The DNA here is from genome assembly GCA_944333055.1 of uncultured Clostridia bacterium. Taxonomy (GTDB): domain Bacteria; phylum Bacillota; class Clostridia; order Christensenellales; family Aristaeellaceae; genus Ventricola. The sequence goes on along the minus strand of CALVKT010000045.1, from coordinate 14,246 downwards.
GTGGCGCGGCTGCGCGCGCTGGAGGATGCGGGCGCGCGCATCGCCGTGTGCTCCGGCAAGCCGACGTATTATCTGTGCGGCATGATGCGCCAGGTGGGGCTGCGCGCGCCGGTGCTCGTGGGCGAGAACGGCGCGGTCATTCAGATGGGCGTGGACCTGCCGCCCGCGCAGTACCACGTCGTAAGCTACTCCGAAGCGGCGAAGCGTTCCATCCGCCGGCTCCGCGAGGCGCTGGAGCAGGCCGTGCCGGGCATGTGGTATCAGCCCAACGAGGTGGGGCTGACGCCGTTTCCGCGCGACGAGGCGGAGTTTGACGCCGTGCAGCGCTGCATCGACGGGCTCGACCTGCGCGATGTGATCGTCTATCGCCACGCCGACAGCTTCGACATCACGCCGGAGGGCATCACCAAGCGCAGCGGCCTGGCGCGGCTGGGCGCGCTGCTGGGCATCGCGCCGCAGGAGACCGCCGCCGTGGGCAACGGCGTGAACGACTACCCGATGTTCGACTATGCCGGGCTGGCGCTGGGCGTCAGCGTGCGGGACGCGCGGCGCGTGCACCGGAACTTTGCGTGCGTGGGGGATGCGCTGGAATACCTGTTGGCCCTTCAGGCGCGCGGCTGAGCGCCGGGCGCGGCAAAACCGAAAAAGAGATCCAAAGGCAGGAAGAAAATCCCTTTCCGGCTCGTCCTATGTAGAGAGACGATCGGAAAGGGGGTTTTTGGAATGCGGCGGATGATGGCGGTCTTGATGGTTCTGATGGCGCTGGCCGCTTGCGCGCGGGCGGAGCTTTACGCGTATGACTACGATTCGACCTATAATGTCTGCGCAAACTTCGACGGGGAGCTGCCGCAGGACGTGGCGTCCGCGCTGGAAGGCTTTTTGCGCGAGGGGGACGAGGTGATCTGCGGCGCGCGCAAGCGAAAGTGCTATGTGCGCAAGGACCGCGAGGGCTGGGATGCCAGCGCGCTGGTGGCCGTGCGCAGGGGAGAAGATATCCTGCTGGTGCACGCCAGCGGCGTGAACGGCGCATGGGACGTGACGGTGGAATCGGACAGTTTCCTCGCCGATGGCGAAGCGTTTTCCATCACGACGCCGCCGCAGGATGAGGGCACGTTGTTGTCCTATTGCATCGCTGTGGGCGACACGGTCTACACGGTGATCCGGCAGACCTCCGGGGGAAAAAGGCTGTGGCTGACGCAGGCAGAGCGGACGCTCGCGGACGGAAGCGTCTTTACGCTGACATGCGTGAACGGCAGGGCGATTTGGCGGACGGCGCGCGATGGCGAGGCGGCGGAGAGCGGTGCGTATGACGCCGTGCTGCCCAGACGCCTTGCGGCGTGGACGGCGGGCGCGTACCCGAAATCGGAGGCGGAGCTTCAGGCGTTCATGGCGGCGCACGCGCCTGCGCTTGAGGCGGATGAGGCGTACATCTGCGGGGTGAACCTGCGCGAGCGCGCGACGGGCGACTCGCGTTCCTGGGGCCGGTATACGGCGCGGGTGAGGATACTGAGCCGCGAGCCGGGCAAGCAAGCGCCGTGGTTTCACGTGCAGGTCGGCAATCTGGACGGCTGGGTCAGCGGCATGTACCTCGTGACCCCGAACGGGGAGGAGACTGACCGGCTGTGCGCGGCCGCGGCGCACGTCCATGACGCGGCGCGGGCCAGGACGCAGACCGGGCTGTATGACCGGCCGGGCGGCGCGCAGACGGGAACCGTGCCGGAGGGAACGCTCGTGCACGTGCTCGCCGAGGCGGACGGCTGGCTGCACGTCATCCTCCCGCGGGCGGAGCTGACCTGGGAGACCGACTGGGACGGCACGTATGGCTTCGTGAAGGCGCAGGACATGGCCGTGGGCGTCTGCAAGGCGGATGCCGTCTGGAGGGAATAAAAGGGGGGCTGCTGTAAAATGGCCTCGACCCAAACAGTGCACAAAATCGGCCCTCGAATGAAGCCCAAACGGCTTCTTTCGAGGGCTGATTTTTCTTGTCATTTCCGTTTTGTGCAGGTTGCCGCTGTATGCGCATGCTGCGGCGCGCCCTGTGCATGTGCGCTTATTTCACCGGGCTCCACGTGAACGCGGGCTGATTGTAGAGCAGTTCGGGCTTGCCGTCCGTCTGCCGGTAGATGGCCGCGGCATAGGGCGCGATCGTCACGCCGTCGATGTGCACCGGCGTGCTGCGCGCGTTTTGCAGGAAGATGAGATCGCCGCGGCGGCTGGCGAGCACGTCGTCGGGCAGCGGGGCGGGCCAGCAGGGGGTGAGCACGCCCTTGATGACCTGCGCGTAGAACGGCGTGTAGAAGGCCTCCTCAAAGCGCGTGGCGACGTAGTACGCCTTGCCGCTGCCGAAGGCATTCACCGTCACGGCGGGCGCGCCGGCGAAGAAATCCTCGTCGTAGACCATCAGCGGCCTGGCGCCCTCCAGCGCGGCGACCTCGCACAGCAGCGTGCCGTTGGCCGCCTGCGGCAGCGCGGCGTCCAGCGCGGTGCAGCGGCGGCTTTCGCCGTCGTAGAGCGCGTCGATCTCCGTGCGGCGCACGCCCAGCACGTCGGTGAGCATGTGCGGCGCGTCGCCCAGATAGCACAGGTCGGTCTCGTTGACCACGCCGGACCAGTACGTCATCACCAGCGTGCCGCCCTGCGCGACGAAATCGCGCAGCTTTTGCGCAAAGTCCTCGCGCAGCAGGTAGAGCATCGGCGCGACGACGAGCGCGTAGCCGGTCAAATCGCCGTTCTGATCGACCATCTGCACGTCGATGCCGTTGCGCGAGAGGCCGGCGTAGTGGCGCAGCAGCTCGTGCTTGTAGGAGAGGCCCTTGTTGCGCGGCCCCTGCGCGTCCTCCAGCGCCCACTTGTTGCTCCAGTCGTAGACGATGGCGGCCTGCCTGGCGCGCGGCGTGCCCGCGACTCCGGCGCTGATCTCGCGCAGCGTGCGCCCCAGCGCGGCGCATTCCATGAAGATGCGGTTGTCCTCGCGGCAGTCGTGGGAGACCATGGACGCGTGGAACTTCTCGCTGGAGCCGCGCGCCTGACGCCACTGGAAGAAGAGCACGCCGTCGCCGCCGTGGGCCACGGTCTGCATGCCCGCAAAGAGGTTGACGCCGGGCTTTTTCACCTTGGAGACGGGCTGCCAGTTGGTCGGGCCGGGGCAGTTTTCCATCAGCCAGAACGGCTGCCCCTTGACGGAGTAGATCAGGTCGTGCATGAACCCGGTGTCCAGCGCCGTCTGCTCGATCGTCTCCGTGGGCTTGTGCCAGGTGGGATACGCGTCCCACGTGGCCAGATCTAGCGCTTTGGCCATGTCGAAGTAGTCGATGCCGTCATAGAAGTACATCATGTTCGTGCAGACCTTCGCATCGGGCACGATCTCGCGCACGCAGTCGCGCTCCCACTTCATGAAGTCGATCGTCTGGTGGGAGACGAAGCGCTTCCAGTCGAGCTTGAGGCCGTGCACGGAGTGCTCGCCGTGCGGCGCGGGGCTCTCGATGGCGTCGAAGTCCGGGTAGTCGTGGCTCCAGAACTTGGTGTTCCACGCCCTGTTGACGGCCTCGATGGTGCCGTAGCGCGCCTTCAGCCAGTCGCGGAAGGCCTGCTGGCACAGCGGGCAGTGGCACTCGCCGCCGTATTCGTTGGACAGGTGCCACATGATCACGCCGGGGTGGCGGCCGAAGCGGCGGGCGAGCTGCTGGTTGATCTGCTTCACCTTCTCGCGATAGACGGGCGAGGTGTAGCAGTGGTTGTGGCGCTCGCCAAAGAGGATGCGCTTGCGGTCGGCGTTTACGCGCAGCACCTCCGGGTATTGGCGCGCCAGCCACGCGGGGCGCGCGCCGGAGGGCGTCGCCAGATCGACGGACACGCCCGCTGCGTAGAGCTTGTCGATGATCTCCGCCATCCAGTCGAGGTTGTAGCGGCCCTCCTCCGGTTCCAGCGTGGCCCAGGCGAAGATGCCCAGCGAGACGACGTTCACGTTCGCCTTTTGCATCAGCTCGATGTCCTGGACGAGGATGTCCGGGCGATCCAGCCATTGGTCCGGGTTGTAATCGGCGCCGTAGCGCAAAACGGGTGCGTTCATGGGGTGCGCTCCTTTCTGAGATCGAATGGTTCCGTGCCCAGCTTGCGGTACACGGTGAAGATCATGGTGGTAAAGCTCGCCAGTCCGCCGATGAAGTTGGAGATGGGCTCGGCCAGGAACACGCCCGTCACGCCCAGGCCGAGGCGCGGGAGCAGCAGCGTGAGCGGCACGACGATGACCGCCTTGCACAGCAGCGAGAAGAACACGGCGCGCCGCGCGAAGCCCAGCGCCTGAAAGACCGCCTGTCCGGCGAACTGGAAGGCCATGAAGAAGAAGCCGAAGAAGTACAGGTGCAGCGCCTGCGGCCCGACCTCGATGAGCGCGGGATCGGAGGAGAAGACGCGGATGAGCGCCTGCGGAAAGCGCAGCACGAGCAGCCATGCCAGCAGCGTATACAGCCCGCCGCACAGCGCGGTGAAGCGGATGGCCTCCCGCACGCGGCCGTAGCGGCGCGCGCCGTAGTTGAAGCCCATCACCGGCTGCGCGCCGCTGTTGAGCCCGGAGACGGGCAGCTCCAGCACGGAGCGCACGGAGTTGATCACCGTCATCACGCCGACGTACAGGTCGCCGCCGTAGGCGCTGAGCGTCGCATTGCACACGACCTGCACCAGACAGTTGGTGCCCTGCATGAAGAAGCCGGACGCGCCCAACGAGGCGATCTGCCGGGCGAGGGCGGCGGATACGTGCAGCGATGCGCGCGTCAGGCGAACCGGCGCGCGCTGCAGAAAGCGCAGCACCCACAGGCAGGAGACGATCTGGCTGATGACCGTGGCCGCCGCCGCGCCGGAGACGCCCATGTCGAAGGCGAAGATGAACAGCGGGTCGAGCACGATGTTGAGCGCCGCGCCGATGAGCACGGTGAGCATGCCGGTGCGCGGGAAGCCCTGCGCGCTGATGAAGCCGTTGAGGCCGGTGGCGAGCATGGAAAACGGCGTGCCCAGCAGGTAGATGCGCAGGTAGGCGTCCGCGTAGGCGTAGGAGGATTCGCTGGCGCCAAAGAGGAAGAGGATGGGCCTGCGCAGCGCGAGGCACAGCGCGGTGAGCAGCAGCGAGGTGAGCGCCAGCAGCGTGCAGACGTGGCCCATGACCTGCTGGGCGCGCCGCGTCTCGCCCGCGCCGCGGGCGATGGAGAACAGCGGCGTGCCGCCGCTTGAAAACAGCGCGGTGAACGCGGCAATCAGCGTCACCACGGGAAAGGCGAGGCCCACGCCCGTGAGCGCCGCGCTGCCCTGACCGGGCAGGTGGCCGATGTAGATGCGGTCCACGATGTTGTAGAGCAGCTGCACGAGCTGCGCGAGTGTCAGCGGCACGGCCTGGCTGACGATGCGCCGCCACACGCGCCCCTGCGAGAAATCGGAAGTCATGTTGCGCCTTCTTTCGTTTGCCGGAACTGTCACTACCAGTATACCGGCTGGCGGCGGGAAAGTCAATTTGCGGATTCGCCGCCCGCGCAGGGGGCTTGCATTTGGGGCCAAACGTGCTATACTGGCAAAAGCGATCACAATCAGGAGAGGGAGTTCGCCATGCAAAAGACGTCGAGGCTCGCCGGCGCGCCGCTGGTCATCGTGCTGGCCGTGCTGTGCAACGCGCTGTGGGGCAGCGCCATTCCGTTCATCAACCTGGGGTATGCGCGCTTTGCCATCGCCGCAGACGACACGGCGACGCAGATCCTCTTTGCGGGCTGCCGGTTCTTCCTGGCGGGCGTGCTGACCATCCTCTTTGCCAGCGCGGCGCGCAGGCGCTTTGTGCGCCCGCGCCGGGAGAACGCGCACATGGTCGTCAAGCTCGGCCTGTTGCAGACGGTGGCGCAGTACGTGCTTTTCTACATCGGCGTGGCGCACACCGCGAGCGTCAAGGGCGCGATCATCCAGGGGCTCAACGCGTTCGTGTCGATCCTCGTCGCCTGCTATCTCTTTCGCACCGAGCGCATGAACCGCCTCAAGTGGCTGGGCGGCCTCGTCGGCGTGGCGGGCGTGGTGGTGGTGAACCTGAGCGGTGAGGGCATGGGCGGCGGCATGCGCCTGACGGGCGAGGGCTTCCTGTTCCTCTCGATGTTCGCCTGCGCGTGCAGCGCCGGGGCGATCAAGCGCTTCTCCCAGCGCGAGGACCCGGTGGCGCTGAGCGGCTGGCAGTTCATGTTTGGCGGCGCGGCGATGGCCGCCGCGGGCTTCCTGCTGGGCGGGCGGCTGCATCCCTCGGACGCGGGCGCCGTCGCGGTGCTGCTGTATCTGGCGGCGCTCAGCGCCGTCGCCTACACGCTCTGGAGCGTGCTGCTCAAGCACAATCCCGTCTCGCGCATCGCGCCGTACATGTTCTTGCAGCCGGTCTTCGGCGTGCTCCTCTCGCTGGCGCTGTATTCCAGCGCCGGCGTCTCGCTGCCGCGCTGCCTGCTGGCGCTCGTGCTGGTCAGCCTGAGCATCGTCATCGTGGGCCGTGGCCAGCAGCAGGACGGATGACGCAGAAAAAGGCGAAGATGTAAAGCGAAAACGCTTGACAGAACGGGGCCGTTGGTGTACAATGGTCGGGCTGTCAAGTGTTTTCGCTTTACGGAGGGGCTTGTGGAAGATCGTCTTGAAACGGGCTGGCTGTTCGCGTTTTATGGCCCGCTGCTCACAGCGCGTCAGCAGAAGCTGATTTCGCTGTACTGTGAGGAGGATCTTTCGCTCTCGGAAATCGCGCTGCGGGAGGGCATCTCCCGCCAGGGCGTGCACGACGCGGTGCGCAGGGGCGCGCATCAGCTGGCGGGCTACGAGGCCCGGCTGGGGCTGGCCGCACGCTATCGCCGCCTGACCGACGGCCTCAACGAAGGGCTTGACGCGCTCCGGGACGCCCCCGGAGAACAGGCGCGGCGCGCAAGGGAGATTTTGACGCGGCTGCTTGTGGAAGAGGAGGAATAAGATGGCCTTTGAAGGACTGACGCAGAGGCTCCAGCAGGCCTTTGGCAAGATGCGCGGAAAGGGCAAGCTGACGGAGGAAGACGTCAAGCTTGTCATGCGCGAGGTGCGCATGGCGCTGCTGGAGGCGGACGTCAACTACAAGGTCGTCAAGGACTTCGTCAAGAAGACGACGGAGCGCTGCGTGGGCCAGGAGACGATGGAAAGCCTGAGCGCGCAGCAGCAGATCATCAAGATCGTCAATGAAGAGCTGACGAGCCTGATGGGCGGCAGCAACGCCCGGCTGCAGTACAGCTCGTCCCCGGTCTCCGTGTTTATGCTCTGCGGCTTGCAGGGCGCGGGCAAGACGACGATGTCCGCCAAGCTGGCCAACTGGCTCAAGAAGGACGGCAAGCGCCCGCTGCTGGTCGCCTGCGACATCTACCGCCCGGCGGCCATCAAGCAGTTGCAGGTGGTGGGCGGTCAGGTCGGCGTGCCGGTGTTTGAGCGCGGCGCGCAGGACCCGGTGAAGACCGCGAAGGAAGCGGTCGAGTTCGCCCGCAGCCACCAGCACGACGTCGTGATTCTGGATACGGCAGGCCGCCTGCACATCGACGAGACGCTCATGGACGAGCTGGCCCGCGTGCGCGAGGCCGTCGGCCCCAGCGAGATCCTGCTGACCATCGACGCGATGACCGGTCAGGACGCGGTGAACGTGGCCAACACATTCAATGAAAAGCTGGGCATCACCGGCGTCATCCTCACCAAGCTCGACGGCGATACCCGCGGCGGCGCGGCGCTCTCCGTGCGCGCGGTGACGGGCAAGCCGATCAAGTTCGCCGGCACGGGCGAGAAGCTGGGCGACATCGAGCCCTTCCACCCCGAACGCATGGCCTCCCGCATCCTGGGCATGGGCGACATGATGACGCTCATCGAGAAGGCGCAGGAGACGTTCGGCGAGGAGGACGCGCAGCAGTCGGCCGACATGGCCAAACGCATGCGCAACGCGGATTTCACGCTGGACGACTTCCTCTCCCAGATGCAGCAGATCAAGAAGATGGGCCCGCTCAGCGGCGTGCTCAAGATGCTGCCGGGCATGAGCAACATCGGCGACATCGACATCCCGGACGACGCGATGAAAAAGCCCGAGGCGATCATCCGCTCGATGACCCCGAAGGAGCGCCGCTATCCGGAGATCCTCAACGCCAGCCGCCGCCGGCGCATCGCCGCGGGCAGCGGCACGACGGTGCAGGATGTCAACCAGCTCATCCGCCAGTTTGAAGAGGCCAAAAAGCAGATGAAGGCCATGATGAGCCAGATGCGCGGCCGCAGGGGCCGCTTCCGCTTCCCGATGGGAAGATAAAACCCGACACCGCCAATCGTTACGATTGAGGTCAAATACATTCTATCCAACAGGAATTTAGAGGAGGATACAATTATGGTGAAGATTCGTCTCAAGAGAATGGGCATGAAGAAGAAGCCGTTCTACCGCGTCGTCGTCGCCGATGAGCGCATGTCCCGCGACGGCCGTTTTGTCGATGAGATCGGCTACTACAACCCGGTTTCCAACCCGGTCGAACTCAAGATCGACGCCGAGAAGGCCCAGGCCTGGATCAAGAACGGCGCCCAGCCGACCGATACCGTCCGCGCGCTGCTCAAGAAGACCGGCGCGATTGCCTGAGCGCTCGCGCGCTGCGGGGGCTGAATCATGGAAGAACTGGTTCGCTATATGGCCGCGACGCTCGTGGATCATCCCGATCAGGTGCAGGTGAAGACCGTTGAAGGTCCGGAATCCGTCATCATCGAGCTGAGCGTCGGCGCGGATGACATGGGCAAGGTGATCGGCAAACAGGGCCGCATCGCCAAGTCCATCCGCGCCGTTGTCAAGGCGGCGACCGCCCATAACGAAAAGCCCGTGTTCGTGGAGATCCTCTGATTCTCCGCGGATGCAAGCGCTGCATGAAGCGCAGGGCAGGGGCTGTCCTGCCGCATCTCAAATGCATACCATGCCGCGCAGCAATGCGCGGCATACGTGTATGCGCGGAAGGAGTTTGAAACGTGGAATACTTGCAGATCGGCGAGATCGTCCGCCCGCAGGGGATTCGGGGCGAGGTGAAGCTGCGCGCGATGAGCAGCGATCCGGAGCGCTATGCGCGCCTTGAGCGCGTGTATCTGCTGGAGGACGGCGCATACGTGCCCTATGACGTGCTCAAGGGGCGGTGCAGCGCGGGCTTTGCCGTGCTCGCGCTGGACGGCGTCAGCGACCGCAACCGCGCGGAAGCGCTGCGCGGCGTCAAGGTGTTTGTCGACCGGGCGCACGCCATCGATCTGGATGAGGACGAGAACTTCATCGAGGACCTCATCGGCCTGCGCGCGGTGGACACGCAGGGCAGGGAGATCGGCACGCTGCGCGACGTGCTCCAGCCCAACAGCATCTGCGACGTGTACGCCTTTGACACGCCGCGCGGGGAGATGATGATCCCCGCGCTCAAGCGCGTGGTCAAGGCCGTCGATCTGGAGGCGGGCACGATCGTGCTCAACGAAGCCGTGCTGCCAGAGGTCGCCGTCTGGGAGGACGAACCGGCCGAGCGCGACGAATGACGCACGCAGCGGGAAGAAAATGCCCGCGTGCTTCGTCTATATCGGAGAACATGCGAGAGACGGACGGAGGCCGAAGCACCATGATCAGGAAAATCTGCGGCGCGGCGCTGCTGCTGGCGTGTCTGTGCGGCGCCGCGCGGGCGCAGGAGCTGCCCTCCATCGCCGTGTTTTCACCGGGGTTCAAGCGGCTGGCGGCGCTGGAGGCGGCGCGGCCCGCCGTCACGGCGCAGGCGGAGATCGACATCGACGAGGCGGCGTATGCGCGCGACCTGTCCGTGCTCTCCGCCATGCTGTCGGGCACGACGTTCGCCTATCAGGCGGATGATGCGGCGCAGACGCTGCAAATCGCGCGCGAGGGCGAGACGCTGGGCACGTACGCCGTCGAGACGGACGAGACGATGGATGCGCTCACCGAAGCGCTGCTGGGCAAGGCCATCCTTGAACGCGTATCGCTTTCCCTGATTGCTGATTGGCTCGACGGCCTTTCGGCGGGCGACGCGCTGCCCTTCGGCTTTGCCGTCAGCGAGCCGTTTGCGATCGAGCGGACGATGTCCGACGACGGCACGCGCCTGACGAAGATCTCGGTGGACGGCGCGATTGCGCGCGAGGGCGAGGCGGCGTACAAGGTGGAAGGCTATCTGCGCCAGCCCGCCGGGCGCGCGCCCAAGGACACGTTTGAGCTGACGTTTACGCAGGACGAGGACAACTACATCGAGCTGCTCTACAGCGCGCTGCGCGAAAACGAGGTGACGCGCAAGGAGCGCGAGGGCACGACCAGCGTGCGCACGACGCTCAAGGCCGCGGGCAAGCTCGCGGGCAGCGGCATCTCCAGCCGCCTCACCGTGACGATGAAAAACCGCTGGACGGCGGACGGCGACGCGCTGACCGAGCGCGTGCGCATCACGGCCAGCCTGGGGCACACGGACAGGCGGCCCGGCATGCGCTGGCTGCGCCTCAACGACGTGGCCGCCAGCAGCGAGCACGCGCTGACGATCACCACGCACGAGGCGGGCGACGAGGTCATCGCTTTCATCGACGCGCTGTCGCTGGATGTGACGCTCGACGGGAACGCGTTTCTGTCTGCCGGTGCGGACGTGACGGTGCGCGTGGGCGGCCAGGCGCAGCCCGCCGCGCAGGATGCCGAGCCGATGACGCAGGAGGCGGTGGAAGCGCTGGCGGGCAAGCTCTACCGCCGGCTCGATGACGATGTGAAAGCGACCATTCAGGAAGGGCTTTGAGTCCCTTGAAGAACGACAAGGAGGTACAGAATGAAGAAGCGGATTGTTTCCCTGCTGCTCGGCGCAGCGATGCTGCTCACGTCGCTGGCGTCCGTGGCGGAAGCGGCGGCCCCCAACTACTACGCGGGTGAGCTGACGAAGGCGGCGATCACCGACAGCTATCAGGCCGGCAACCAGATCAATCTGGACGCGGCGTTTGACCTGACGCTCGCGGAGGGCCTCTCCGGGGAGACCGCCCAGGCGGCGGCCAACCTGCTCAAGCAGTCGCAGCTGCACATGTCCTTTTACGACGACTTCGGCACGGCGCGCCTGCATGCGGAGTGGATCACCGGCGGCGTGACGCTGCTCAGCGCGGACGCGCTGGTCTACGAGGACGGGTCCGTGCAGATCATGAGCAACCTGACGGGCAAGCTGGTGCTGGCGATCCCGGCGGGCGGCTCTCTGGCGCCCACGACCACGGTGTCGATGGCCGATTACGACTTCGACAACGAGGAGGATGTGGCGGCCTTCCGCGCGCTGCCGGCGACCGAGCGGCTGATGATCACCGGCAACGACATGATCTCGCTGCTGATCAACCACCTGCTCGGCTGGGTCAGCTACATGCAGATGGACAACGACGGCGAGCTCTACGTCTTTGACGACACGTATCTGGAGGCGACGGAAGATCGCGATGCGGTCGCCCAGCGCATGCTCGGCAAGATCAAGGCCGACAGCTTCAACACGCTGCTGTGGAACATCGCCACGTCTGTGGCCGATACGACCGGCGAATTCCAGTGGGCGCTTCGCGACCTGCTGGCGGAGTACGGCGTGACCCGCTATCAGGCGCGCGTGTTCACCGACGCCCTCTTCACCGAGGAGACGATCGACCCGGCGACCGACTACGTGCAGCCCTCCTACTACATCATCGAGAACAAGGACGAATCGCCGATCCTGTACGACGACGTGTCCTACTTCTTCAAGAAGCTGCAGAAGTGCACGCAGCGCCTCTGGGACAACAGCACCGACAACGTGCTGACCATGGACGTGAGCTACGACGACTTTGGCAGCATGGTGGGCTTTGACGCGTATCTGCCCCAGTTCACGACGCTGCTGCCCTATGAGGGCGATTTCACCTACTCCATCAAGACGGACGACGATTGGCAGCGCAAGCACAAGGCGCACGGCGAATTGCAGGTCTACAACGACAACCGCATCGTGGGCGATCTGGACATCCAGTTCGGCGAGGACGTGAACGGCGAGAACCACAGCCATTTCATCGGCCGGGCGGACGTGGTGGATCAGAAGGACGGCAGTTCGCTCGGCTTCGGCGTGAACGCGAACCTCGACTACGCGGTGACGGCGGGCGAGAACGGGCAGGAGGTCGAGGCATTCGACGGCGGCGTGGTGCTCAACGGGCGCACGGATGGCGCGGATCACCCGGCGCTCAGCGCGTCCGTGAGCGGCACGACCAGTGTGGACGCGGAGCGCTTTGACCTGAACGCCGCCGCGGCGCTGGATGTGACCGGGGTTGGCGCGCTGACGATGGACGTGACGCTCGCGCAGGCGGCGTACGAGGAGATCCCCTTTGCCGGCGGCCAGTCGATCGACCTGACGAACCTCGACGAGGCCGGGAAGGAAACCGTCATGGGCGAGATCACGGCGCAGGCGGCCAAGATCGCTTTGCAGCTCGTCTCCAAGCCGGACGTGCTCTCCGACCTGATGACGGTCTTTGGCGGCGTGATGCAGTAAACGCCAAGCGGCAAACGGCGCGGTTTGGCCGGCTTCCGGTCAGCACGTGCAGGCGGGGCCGACATGGGGCGGCCATGCGATTTGAAAATGGGCGATGCCCGGTTTCGGACCGGGTATCGCCCATTTTTCTGTCTTGCGTGGAAGCGATGGATTTATGCACACTTTTTTGCTATAATCGTATCCGAATCTATCCGATCCGCAAACCGTTCTGCTGCGCCGTCAATGGCGAGGGGAACAGGCAGGTTTACCGGCGATCTGTGCTTGCCGCCGCGTGAATTGGATGGCATGGCGTTTCGCGTGCGAGGCGCCGTTTCCGGCGGACTGACTTGAAACGCCGCAAGAGAATCCGTCTTGATTCTCGCATGGATACCGATCGGCTGTGCCGCAAGCGCGACTGCTGAATGACGCGCACCGGTGAACGGCCTTTCACGGCACATGGGGTTCTGAACAGGGGGACACGAGCGATGCCAAAGGACAAAACAATCCTCATCAATGCGCAATGGCAGGGCGGCGCCGATCGGATCGCACACCGCGGTGCGTCGGAAATCAAGCGGCTTTATCTGGACGACATCGAAACGGCATGTGTTGCCATCTCCGAGGATGAATCCGAGCTTGCGCTCAAGCACGGCATCATCGGCTGCGACGTGATCGAACGGCAGACGAAAGAAGCGCTTGCGCGTCTTCGAAGGGAAAATGGCGCTCGCCTGTTCACCGTTGGCGGCAGCTGCGATGCGGATGTGGCTTCCGTGCTGTACGCAAACGAACGATATCAGGGGGATCTGGCTGTCCTGTGGATGGACGCGCACGGAGACTGCAATGCGCCGTCGGAATCGCGGACCCATTTGTTTTACGGCATGCCGGTGCGGGCGCTTGTGGGCGATTGCAGGCCGGCATTTGCGCAAATCGTGGAGCATCCGCTGAAGCCGGCGCAGTTTATCCACCTTGGCGGCCGGGATCTGGACGAAGCGGAAAAGCGGTTTATCGAGGAAAATCGAATCCCGCTGATTCCCGCACGGTCCACAGCGCTCATCGAGGAAACCGTATCGGCCATCCGGCGCAGCGGCAGGAAGCATCTCTACATTCATCTCGACCTGGATGTCCTCGATCCGTGCGACTTTCCGCACACGCCCGTGCCGGTGCGGGGCGGCGTTTTGGCGGATGCGCTTTTGCCGCTCTTGCATGCGCTGCACAAGGCGTTCAACCTCGTCGGATTGGGCCTGTATGAATATCGGGGCTGCGGGGCTTTGACGGACATCATCGGGAGAATCGTCGAATTCGGACGGCGCTTCTGAAGGAATCAAAGTGAGGCGCGCCGCCATGCGAGCCGGCTTCAAAACCATGGGCGAAGTCCGAAAGCCCGGCCGAACGGGGCGGCGCAGAGGGGCAAAATGGACATGCCGGGGGAAGGAATACGGGATCAGAAGGTCAGGCGGGGAATGGTTTTCCGGCGGACACCGCGCACGCGATGCGGCCATCATCCCATCGGCATGCGCCCTTTGCCCCATGATATCGGGATGAAAAAACGGCACGACCGAGATCGTGCCGTTTCCCGAAAACCGGAATTGTATGATACTGACTCTTGATGAAAACGGCTCATCAGAACCGCCATGGTCGCTACGCTCCGCTGCGGTTCCCGCCGCTTACGCCGTGATCATAGAAGACGTGAGGGCTGCCGCCCTAAAACCTGCCTGAGGGATTTCAGACTCCCTTCTTCGCTTCGCGCTGTATTTGACCTTT
>CALVKT010000044.1 GCA_944333055.1 uncultured Clostridia bacterium | reverse complement strand
CAGGGCGGCCTCACGTGGGCGCACGCCAAGCTCGGCATCCTCATGAGCCTGCAAAAGCTCGTAGACGCGGGCCTCGTCACGCTCTAACCCCGCTTCAAACCGCCGCGAAGCGAAGCAGGGTCAAGGGGCGCGCCCCTTGCGGGGTTCGGGGCGGCGCCCCGAGCGGGGTTTGGGGCAGCCGCCCCAACGTCCCCCATGCACGCATGGCGCAGGGCGCGCCGCAGGCGCTATCATGCGCCGCGCTCCGCTTCTTCAAGCCGCTTCTTCAAGCCGCCGCTTCTTCAAACCGCCGCTTCTTCAAGCCGCCGCTTCTTCCCCCATACAAAAAGCCTCCGAACGGATTGCCGCTCGGAGGCTCGCTTTGTATGCCGTTGTCCGCGTCACAGGCCCGCGCGTCTTCTGCGCACGCACGCCGCCCAGATCCCCGGTGACTTCGCCCGTTGACCCCATGCTCGCTTCGCGCGGTTTAAAGATAGCGCGCGAGGCTCTCATAGACGGTGCCATCCGGCGCCGTCATCTCCGTCGCCGCCGCCAACGCGTTGAGCACGGCCTCCTGCGTCGCCTCCGCCGCCGCGCGGAAGGCAAACTCCAGTGTATGCTCGGTGAGCGTCTGCCGGGTGAGCACCCGGTGCATGCCGCCGTGCGGCACGCGGTTGGCCGTCGTAAAGCCGATCATCACGTCGCCGCTGCCGTGGCCGAAGTAGGAGCCGTTGCGCGCCAGCCCGACCGCGCAGCGCTTGAGGACGCGCCGAAGCTGCCGGTCGCACAGCGGCAGGTCCGTCGCCAGCACCATCATGATCGAGCCGCGATCCTGCGGCTGCGTCGCGGGCTGCGCGCCGCGCCGGGCGATGATCTCCCGGCCCAGCGCGCGCTCCGCCACGTGCAGCTCGGAGAGCGTGCCGTGATTGGCCTGCACCAGCACGCCCAGCGTGTAATGCGCTCCGGCGATGTCCAGCCGCCTGGACGCCGAGCCGATGCCGCCCTTGAGCCCGTGGCAGACCACGCCCGCGCCCGCGCCGACGCAGCCCTCCGCGAAATCCTCGCACGCGGAGGCGATGGCCTGCATCACGTGCGCCGCCTCCACCGGCCTGTCCGCGATGTCGTTGAACGCGGCGTCGTTGCATTCGCCCACGACCGGGTTGATCGAGTGCATCTCCACATGCTCGGCCTTGCAGCGCGCGGCCATGTAGCCCACCAGCGCGTCGTGCACCTTGCCCACGTTGAGCGTGTTGGTCAGCGCGATGGGCGTCTCCAGCGTGCCCAGCTCGTCCACCTGCACCAGCCCCTGCGTCTTGCCAAAGCCGTTGAGCACGAACGAGGCCGCCGTCAACTTGAGTTTAAACATGTTGTCTTCGCACGGCAGAATCACCGTCACGCCCGTGTGGTGGCGCGCGTCGTCAATCGTCGCGTGGCCCACGCGCACGCCCGGCACATCGGTGATCTTGTTGCGCGCGCCGCGCGGCAGGCTGCCGATGTGCACGCCGTAGTCCGCGATTCGCTTGCCGCTCATTCCATGCCCTCCTGCTCGTCTGCGCGCGTCGCTTCGCGGATGATCTCCACCGCCTCGCGTGCCGCCTGCTGTTCCTCCTGCGTCAGCCCTTCGAGCGCCGACGCGCTCTCCGCGTCCACGACGCGGTAGACCGTCCGCTCCTCCTCCCGCTGGCGGGCGATGTACACCGGCGTGCAGTACATCTCGCCCAGCGTCGTGCGGCGCGTCGCCGGATCGTACGTCACGTCCACGTGCGCCACCATGCCCGCCGTGTTCTCCGGCGTGCGCGCGTCGGTCAGCAGGTTGCCCAGCGAATAGCAGACCACCGTGTCGTAGGTCATGCCGTCCGCGCGCGTCACGCGGATGCGCTCCGTACCCTGCGGCACATTTGGATGCGTGCCTAAAATCACGTCCGCGCCCGCCTCGGCCAGCCTGTGCGCCATGCGCACGATGTCCTCCGGCGTCTCCTGAATGTTCTTGGTGCCCCAGTGCGCCAGCACGATCACCGCGTTTGCGCCGTCCACGCGCGCCTGACGGATGTCCGCTTCCATCTGCTGCACGTCCAGCTGCGCCACCGCCTCGCGCTCGCTCGCGCTCGTGCGCTTGTACCCCTCCTCGCTCAGGCCGTACGTGTAGGCCAGCACGGCCACCTGCACGCCGCGGATGGAGAGCATCGTCGCGCCCTGCCGGCCGCCGACATAGGCGCCCGCGCAGTCGATGCCGCGCGCCGTCAGCTCGCGCACCGTCAGCTCAAGCCCCTCGTAGCCCCTGTCCAGCGCGTGCTCCGTCGCCAGGGACAGCAGATCGACGCCGCGCTCGCGCAGCGCGGTCAGGATCTCCGGGGCGGTGTTGTAATTGCCAAAGCCCTTGTCCTCGCCGGCGGTCGTCGTCTCCAGCGTCGCAATGGCCAGATCCGCATCGGCCAGCGTGTCGCCCAGACCCGCAAACACGGGCGAAAAGTCGTAGTGGGACGCGTCCAGCGTGCTCTGGCGCACAGCCTTGGGCGCGTAAATCGCCCCGGCCGCCGAGATGGTGATCGTCACCGGCGCGGGCACGGGCGTGGGCGTCGCCTGCGCCGCGGTCGGCGCGGGCGTCTCCTCGATGAAGGAGATCGCCGCAGCCGCCGCGGGCGCCGCCGTCTGTTCGCTCTGCGGGGCACTGAGCAGCCCCTCTTCCGACAGCGAGCGAATGAACGTCTCCGTCCGCTCATAAAGCCCGTCGCCTGCGATCAGCGACAAAAAGGCGATACATCCCAGCACGACCAGGACCGTCAGCAGCAGCATCAGAACGGTGCCCGCCGAGATCCTGCGCCGCCTTCTCTTCGCCATCGGCATTCCCTCCTTTCCCGCGTCCGCCTTGGGGCAAAAAAAGTGCATCCCGGCGTTTCCCGGAATGCACTTGAGTCGCTATGATTAGCCCTGAACCGGAGCGCCCACCGGGCAGTTCTCGGCGCAAGCGCCGCAGTCGATGCAGGAATCGGCGTCGATCACGTACTTGCCGTCGCCCTCGCTGATCGCGTTCACCGGGCAGTTGCCGGCGCAAACGCCGCAGGAGATGCAATCATCGTTAATCACGTATGCCATAATTGTATACCTCCAAATCAAATATTAGATATGGTATCTGGGCCTATTCTATCACGAAGGGGTACAAATTGCAAGACATTTTGTCGATTTGCATCGGTTTTCGCGCACAGTTGCACGTCTTTTGATGTTATATGCAACAAACATTCGGTCTTACAGCAGATCCTCGACGGCGCTCTCCTCGACGATCTCCAGCGCATTCGCCTCCATCGCTTCAGCCGGCGCAGCGGCGGCCGGCTCGGCCGCCTTCGCCGCGTCAACCGGCTTCGCCGCAGAGGCTGTCACGGCCTGCGCCCCTTCAGCCTGCCGCGGCGCATCCGTCTGCCCTGCGGCCTCCGCCTGCGCATCGCGCGGCGTCCTGGCGCGCCGGTCCTGGCGCTTCTTTTCCCGCGCGCCCTCCGGGCGCTCGCCCTTCTCGGCGCGTTCGGCCTTTTCGGGGCGTTCACCCTTCTCGCGCTTGGGACGGAGCGGACGCTCGCCCTTTTCGGCCTTGGGACGGCGCTCGCCCTTCTCGCCGGCGGGCGCATGCTGCGGCTCCGGGCGCTGGCAGTCGTCGATGCGGTATTCGCGCATCTCAAAGGCGTCGCCCACGGCGATGCGCACGCGCACCGTCTCCTCCAGCACGTTGATGGCGTTGATGGTGCCCACGCCGTCGGGCGTGATGATCTCCCGGCCCACGCGCGGCATGCGCTTGCGCGTCGCCTCGTATTGATCCTGCTCGTACTTGAGGCAGCACATCAGCCTGTCGCACAGGCCGGAGATCTTCGTGGGATTGAGCGAGAGGCTCTGCTCCTTGGCCATCTTGATGGACACGGGCGTGAAATCGCCCAGGAACGTGCGGCAGCAGATGGGCCGCCCGCACGGGCCGATGCCGCCGAGCATCTTCGCCTCGTCGCGCACGCCGATCTGGCGCAGCTCGATGCGGGTCTTGAAGATGCCGGCCAGATTCTTGACCAGCATGCGGAAATCGACGCGGCCGTTCGCCGTGAAGTAGAAGATGATCTTCGAGTGATCAAACGCGTATTCCACGTCCACCAGCTTCATCTCCAGCTTGTGCTCGGCGATGCGCTCCACGGCGATGTCAAACGCCTCTTTTTCGTACGCTTCGTTGCGCTTCTGGGTGAGCATGTCCTGCTCGGTCGCGATGCGCAGCACCGGCTTGAGCGGCGCGGGCACGCGCTCGTCCGGCACCTCCATGATGCCGGACATGCACTCGCCCAGCTCCACGCCGCGCACGGTTTCGGTGATGACGTGCATGCCGTTGTGCAGGTCCAGCCCCGCCGGGTCAAAGTCATAGAGCTTGCTGGCGCGCTTGAAGCGCACCCTGATTACCATGGCCATCTGGCATATTCCTCCGATATTTCAAGCAGGATCGACTCAAGCGCCAGCGCAAAGGAGACGTTGCCGGCGATCATCATGCGCGCTTTCTTCACGCATGAAGAGAGCTGAAGCCCGCCCGTCAGCGGCACGGCGCGCGCATAGGCCTCGGCCTGCGGCGCATAGCCGCCCCCTTCCAGCGGCATCCTGCCGGCCTGGGCCAGCAGGATGTCCCGAACGGCGGTCTCCAGCAAATCCAGCACGATCTTCTGGCGTTCCTTGTCGTCCTTGTAAAGATTCACAATGGGCAGCACGTCGCGCGCGTGGCGCACGGAAAACGCGTCGCGCGTCACCTGCTCCATGAGCGCCAGACGCTGCCCGTCGATGGCGAGCGCCTGACCCACGCATCCCTCCGCCATGCGCGCACGGCGCGCGGCCTCCTGCGGCGGCTGCCCCAGCGCGATCAGGCGCTTCTCACAATCCTGCACGCTCAGCGGATGAAAGCGGATCACCCGGCAGCGCGAGACGATCGTGGGGAGCATCGCGCCCGGCTGGTCGGTGATCAGAAAGAACACCGTGTCCTGCGGCGGCTCCTCAAGCGTCTTGAGCAGGCAGTTCTGCGCGGCAGCGGTCATGCGCTCCGCCTCCGGAATCAAGATCGCCTTCGTCGTATCCTCAAACGACTTGACGCCGACCTCGGCGATCATCTCGCGCATCACGTCCACGCCGATCGTCTGCTTGCCCTTCTCCGGCAGCACGGTGTGCAGATCGGGGTGGGAATCGCTCAGGATGCGCCTGCACGGGCCGCATGCGCCGCAGGGCTTCGCCCCCTCGCCGCGGCAGACGGCCGCCATCGCGCAGAGCCGCGCCACGGAGCGCTTGCCCGTGCCGCGCGGCCCGCACAGCAGATAGGCGTGCACGAAGGTGTGCGCCGAAAAATCTGCGCGCAGCTGCGCGATGTGCGCAGACTGCCCGCAAAAGTCCTCAAATGTGAGCATGTCACACCTTCAGGAACCGGTCGACCTCCAGCACAAAGATGGTCGCGCCGCCGACGGTCACGCGGATGGGATAGGGCACATAGACGCCGCCCGCCGCGCTGGTGCCCATGGGCGTCGCGGACGCGGTGATCTGTTCGCGGCTCTTGCAGAGCTTCTCGATGATGGCGAGCGCCTCGTCGAGCCTCTCGTCCTCCACGCCGCTGATGAGCGTGGTGTTGCCCGCGCGCAGAAAGCCGCCGGTGGTCGCCAGCTTCGTGACGCCAAAGCCCTTGTCCATCAGGGTGGAGACGACGCGCCCGGCGTCCTCGTCCTGCACAATCGCGATAACCAGCTTCATATGGATTCCCCCATTTCATTCAGCGCCTGAGCGCATGGAAAGATTGCCGTGCGCGCCCGCACGTGGATGTCCATCTCTATTATACAGGAAGCGCGGGAAAAAATCTAGTGCCTGTCAGATGGCGCGCGTCGCATGCGCCAGCCAGGCGCGCTCGGCGTCGTTTTCCATCAGCGGCGAGAGCGTCTCGCGCACGAACGCGTGGTATTCGTTGAGCCACGCGCGCTGGCGGAGGGTCATCTTCTCCGGGATCACCGCGTCCAGATCGACCGGCGCGCAGGTGATCGCCTCAAAGCCCATGAACTGACCGTACTCGTTTTCCTCCAGCTTGCGGCACACCAGCTCGTTCTCGATGCGGATGCCGTGACTGCCCTCGATGTAGATGCCCGGCTCGTCGGTGGTCACCATGCTGGCCTCCAGCACGGTGTCCTCGCTGCGCGTGGGCGACTTGTACCAGCGGAAGGAATTGGGGCCCTCGTGCACGCTCAACAGGCAGCCCACGCCGTGGCCCGTGCCGCAGCGGTAGTCGATGCCCATGTCCCACATCGGGCCGCGCGCCAGCACATCCAGCGCGATGCCCGTGCAGCCGTGCAGGAATTTGGCGTTTTGCAGGTTCAGCATGCCGCAGAGCACCGCCGTGAAGTGTTCCTTCTGCACCTGCGTCACCTCGCCCATGGCGAATGTGCGCGTGATGTCCGTGGTGCCTTCCAGGTACTGCGCGCCCGAATCGATGAGCAGCAGGTCGGCGGCCTCGATCTTCGCGTTGCTCTCCGGCGTCGCCTTGTAGTGCATCATGGCCGCGTGCGCGCGGTAGGCGCAGATCGTGTCAAAGCTCGGAGAGATGAAGTGCGGCTGCTGCGCGCGCAGAGAAAGCAGCTTCTCCGTCACGCTCAGCTCGTCCATCTCAGCCTTGCCCGCGCTTTGCTTGAGCCAGTACATCAGGCGCGTCACGGCCAGGCCGTCCTTGACGTGCGCCGCGCGCAGATTGGCGAGCTCCACGTCGTTTTTGACCGCCTTCATGCGGAAGGCCGGGTTCTCGCGCTGCACGATGCTCGTGTCCGCCAGCGCCGCGCAGAGGTTCGCCGTCAGCTTTTTGCCGTCGATCATCACGCGCGTGCCCGGCTCGATGGCCTCCAGCGCCGCCTGAATCTCGTCGTACTCGCGCAGATACACGCCCTGCGCGAAGAGCGCCTCGCGCACCGGCTCGCCGACCTTCTTCGTATCCACAAACCAGAGCGCCTCCTGGCGGCTGACCAGCAGATAGCTCATCACCACCGGCGTGCAGTGCACGTCGCTGCCGCGCACGTTCAGCGTCCAGGCGATCTCGTCGAGCACGTTGCTCACGTGCACGTCAGCGCCGGCCCTGTCCATCGCCTCGCGGATGGCGCTGAGCTTCGCGCCCGCGCTCATGCCGGTATACGCCTCGTCCAGCACGTACACGGGATCCTGAGGCATCGCCGGGCGATCCGTCCAGAGCGATGCAAACCAGTCGCCCGTGTCGCGCAGCGCGATCTCGTGCCCGGCCAGCGTGTCGCTCATGTCGGCGGCGAAGTGCGCGCTGATCACGGAGAAATCGACGCCGCAGCGCTCGCCCGCGCGCGCCAGCGTGCAGACGTATTCCGCCACGCTCGGCACGCCGGGCGTGCCCATGCGCATGAGCGAAATGCCCGTGCCGGCGAGCTGCGCTTCCGCCTGAATGAAGTAGCGGCCGTCGGTGAAGAGTGCGGCCTGCTCGCGGCCCACGACCAGCGTGCCGGCGGAGCCGGTGAAGCCGCTGAGCCACTGGCGCGTCTTGAAGTGATCGGCGAGATATTCAGAGGCGTGCGCATCGGCGGTCGGCACGATGACCACGGCCATGTTCTCCTCTTCCATGCGCGCGCGGAAGGCGCGCAGTCTGTCCACGATCTGCATACGGACAACTCCTTTGAAAAAAATCATCTATATTATAGCACCACACGCCGCCGCGGCTCAATCCCCCGGCGCATTTTTCCATGGACAAATCCGCCGCCGTCCGCTACAATGAAGCCATACACAGCCGCAAGGAGGCCGTCCATGAACACCCGCCACGCCCGGCTGATCCTCGCCATCGTGCGCGAGGGCAGCTTCACCGCCGCCGCCAAGGCGCTTTCCATCACCCAGCCCACGCTCTCCCAGACCGTGCGCCAGATCGAGGCGCAGCTGGGCGAGCCCATCTTCGTGCGCGGGCGGACGGCCGTCTCGCTCACGCCCGCGGGCGCGCTCTATGTGGAGGCCGCCAGGCGGATGGTGCAGGCCGAAACGCAGCTGGGCGAAGCGCTGAGCCTGCTGCACGGGCACGCCGTGGGCACGCTGCGCATCGGCATGATGCGCCACCGCAGCGAAGAGCTGCTGCCGCAGGTGCTCGCCGATTTCCTCGCGGCGTATCCGGACGTGCAGCTCGTCGTGCATGAAAACGACATGCACGCCCTTGAGCAGCTCCTGCTGCGCGGCGAGCTGGACATGGCGCTCTCTGTGTGCGAAAAACAGCACCCGCGCCTGGAGTACCGCCAGATCGCCTCAGAGGAGATCGTGCTGGCCGCAGGCAAGCGCACCGCCATCGCCTCGCGCATTCCCTCCGGCTCCACCATCGGGCTGCGCGAGGCCCTGGGCGAGCGCTTCGTCATGCCCGGCGGCGCGTCGCCGAACCGGCGCTGCATGGAAGACCTGCTGCTCAGCTGCGCCGTCCGCCCGAAGGTCTGCCTGACCTGCGACAACGTTGGCGCGGCCATGCGCGCCTGCGCCGCGGCCGATCTGGTCATGCTCTGCCCGTTCATTTCGCTGCTGTGCGACAGCGCCGCCATGGGCAAACTCTCCCACTATCACCTGGGCACGGACGCCTATCTGCCCCCGTTTTACATGGTCTACCCCGCAGCGCAGCCGCCCGCGCCATACGCCGAGGCGCTCTACACGTATCTGAGCAACCGCTTCCGCGCCATGACCGCCTACCGCGCCTGACGCTGTGCTTTCGTGCCGATCTTTTATTTCTCATAATCCATCCAATTCATTTACTTTAATCCTATTTTGAAATGTTATTTTCCGTGATTTCGGGATATCATGAGGGTATTCTCAGATGGCGGAGGGATGGAGCGATGATCGTTTCCTATCGGACGATCGGTCAAAATATCCGCGCGGCGCGCAAGGAAGCCGGCCTCACGCAAGAACAAATCGCCGAACAACTCAAGATGTCTCAGCTGCACTTTGGCCGGCTGGAGCGCGGTGAGCGCCCGGCCTCGCTGGAGCAGCTCGCACAGATCGCACAGGTGCTGCATGTGCCGCTCGCCTCGTTGCTCAACGGGTGCGTCGCCGACGAGGACTTTTCCATCCAACCGGACGACAGCGCGCAGGCGCTGGGCAAATCCGTCGCCCGGCTGGCCAGCGGCTGCAGCGCCAGGACACGCAGGCTGATGCATACGCTGTGTCAGGCCGTCGCCGCGAGTGAAAAACTGCCGGACAACGATTGAAAAAGAGCCGTGCGCGATGCGCACGGCTTTTTCATGCCTTGCCTTCCAGCCTTCTGTAATACGCGAGGAAATTGCCCCCGGCAATGTCCTCGATCGCCGGTTGATCGTACCCGCGCCTGCGCAGCTCTTCGAGGATCGCGGGGATGTCCGCCGGGCTGTGGCAATCGTACGGCGTGTATTCGATGCCGTCGAAGTCGCTGCCGAAGCCCACGTGCTTGTGCGCGCCGAGCTGGCAGATGTGATCGATGTGGTCGCAAATGTCCCGGACGCCGGCGCGCCCGTCCTCGCGCAGGAAGCGCGGGTAGAAGTTGACGCCGATCCAGCCGCCGCGCGCGGCCATCGCCCGAATCTGCGCGTCGGTCAGGTTGCGAAAATGCGGGCAAAGCGCCGCCGCGCAGGAGTGGGAGGCCATCGGCGGCTGGCTGTGCCGGTCGATCAGCGCCCAGAAGCCCGCCTCGTTGAGGTGGCTGGTGTCCGCCGCCATGTGCACATCCGCCATCGCCCTCAGGATTTCCCAGCCCCGCGGCTTGATGCCCGCCGTGGAGCCGCCCTTGGCGGGCGAGGCGATGCCGTTCTCGTTGTTCCACGTCAGCGCCGCCATACGCACGCCGCGCGCGTGAAACTCGTAGACGCGCTCCACGCTGTCCTCAAAGATCTCGCCGCCTTCCACGCTCAGCAGGATCTTCGTCCTGCCTTCCTCGGCCTCCAGGGGCGAAGCAACCTTCTCCCAGCCCTCGCGCGCGGCCAGCCGTTCGAGCGCGGCGTATTCGGCCATCGCCTTTTCATGCGCGCGCTCGCCCGTGCTGCCCGCAAAGAGCGTGCAGGTTTGCAGGCTCACGCCGCCCTTTTTCATGTTCTCCATGGTGACGCAGGGCGTCTGTTCCGGCTGCAAAGCGCGCATGTAGAGCGTGTCGCAGTGGGTGTCGCAGATGATCATGGGAAGCGCTCCTTTCTGATTATGGCTCGCAAACACACTTGAAGCTCCCGCGAAGCGCGCATGAGAACTGGGCGGCAGCCCATCGTCCCGCCAATGCGCATGGCGCGCCGCCCGCCGATGTGCCGCCACGGACGGCAGCCTGCGATTGAACGTTTTGCGGCGGAAGGGTTCGGGCGTAAACGCCTATCGCCTCCAGCAAAAATCTCCCGGAGCAATCCGGGAGATGCGGATGAGCCGTCGGGCCGCAGCAGGCGGAACCCTCCCCGCTTCGCGGCGCCTGATTTACTTCTTCTCCGCCGGCTTGATGACGTCCTTGAAGCCCATGTACGGACGCAGGGCCTCCGGGATGCGCACGGAGCCGTCGGCGTTCAGGTTGTTTTCCAGAAACGCGATGAGCATGCGCGGCGGCGCCACACAGGTGTTGTTGAGCGTGTGCGCGAAGTACTTGCGGCCGTCCTCGCCCTTGACGCGGATGCCGAGGCGGCGGGCCTGCGCGTCGCCCAGCGTCGAGCAGGAACCGACCTCAAAGTACTTCTTCTGGCGCGGGCTCCACGCCTCCACGTCGCAGGACTTGACCTTCAGGTCGGCCAGATCGCCGGAGCAGCACTCCAGCGTGCGCACCGGGATGTCGAGGCTGCGGAAGTAATCGACCGTGTTCTGCCAGAGCCGGTTGTACCACATCATGGAGTCCTCCGGCTTGCACACGACGATCATCTCCTGCTTCTCGAACTGGTGGATGCGGTACACGCCGCGCTCCTCGATGCCGTGCGCGCCGACCTCCTTGCGGAAGCAGGGGGAATAGCTGGTCAGCGTCTGCGGGAGCTGATCCTCGGTGAGGATGGTGTCGATGAACTTGCCGATCATCGAGTGCTCGGACGTGCCGATCAGGTACAGATCCTCGCCCTCGATCTTGTACATCATGTTCTCCATCTCCGCAAAGGACATGACGCCCGTCACCACGTTGGCGCGGATCATGTACGGCGGGATGCAGTAGGTGAAGCCGCGGTCGATCATGAAATCGCGCGCATAGGACAGGCAGGCGCTGTGCAGCCGCGCGATGTCGCCGGTCAGGTAGTAGAAGCCATTGCCGGAGGTCTTGCGGGCGGAGTCGATGTCGATGCCCGCGAGCTTCTCCATGATCTCCACGTGATACGGGATCTCAAAGTTCGGCACGACCGGCTCGCCGTAGCGCGCGATCTCCACGTTCTCGCTGTCGTCCTTGCCGATGGGCACGCTCTCGTCGATGATCTGCGGGATCACCTGCATGCGCTTTTTGATCTCCGCCGCGTATTCCTCCTCAAGCGCCTCCAGCCGGGTCAGCTCCTGCGCCAGCTCCGCGACCTTCGCTTTGGCCGCCTCGGCCTCCTCGCGCTTGCCCTGCTTCATCAGCCCGCCGATCTCCCTGGAGAGCACCTTGCGCTGATTGCGCAGCGCGTCGGCCTGCTGCATGGCCTCGCGGTTCTTGATGTCCAGGTCGATCACCTCGTCCACGAGGTAGAGCTTGGCGTCCTGAAACTTCTTCTTCATATTTTCGCGCACGATGTCCGGCGTCTTGCGAATCATGTTGATGTCCAGCATCTGTCTTCTTCCTTTCCAAATCGGTCAAAACCTGGGTTTCCCTTCCTGTCGGATTATAGCCCAAACGCCGCGTTTTTGCAACAACGTTTTGCCTTTTCCTTCCTCTTTATGCGCGGGGCCGGTTTTTTTCGCCGCGCGCGCCGGGAAAAATTGACATTCGCAGCCGCATCATGTACAATAGGGTGATCCTGATAAACGAGGAAAAAAGCGGACAACCTACCGGCAGAAAGGCAGGTGATCCGCTGTGCAAGACGATGAGAGGCCGCAAACGGCCGGGGAGGCAACCATGGGCGCTTCTAAGAATGTGGAATCCACGCGCTGTGAAAAAGACGGCGTGATCTATTTTGACCGCGGCATTCTGGAGGGCAGGGACGGGCGGCGCTATCAGCGCTACGCCATTCAAACGCACTTTGTGCAGCCCAACGAGGATCAGGCGGAGCTGGTGCGCCGCTACGTGCTGCCGCTGTATCAGCCGGGCGACTGCCTCTCCTTCACCGCGAAGGTCATGGGCATGTGCACCGGCAACGTGCGCACGCTGGAGGACACGCACCCCGGCTTCTGGGCGCGCCTGCTCTCCCCGTTCGCCGGGCACAATTCCACCGGCATCGGCATGCACCAGCCCTACAAGATGCAGCTGACCATCGAGATCTGCGGCCTGCCGCGCGTGCTGCTGGCCGCCGCCGTCTCCGCCGTGACGCGCCCCTTCGGCATCCGCGGCCTGTTCTACAAGATCTGCGGCCACGGCGTGGCGGGCATCGACGGCTTCTACCCGGACTCCTCCTTTGAGCAGTATCACACGATGGGCGTGATCAATCCGGAAAATCCGGTCGCCCTGTGCGACGCGCTGGAGGCCGCCACCGGCGTGCCCACCGTCGTCATGGACGCCAACGACTTCGACCAGAACCAGCTGGGCAAGGGCACCCGCTTCCCGCTCTCCGACGAGCAGATTCAGGACGCGATGCGCGACAACCCCTCCGGCCAGGGCGACGAGCTCACGCCGTTCATCCTCATCAGGCCGCTGGACGCCTGATTCTCCCCTTCGGGCAGCCGGGCGGCTGCCCATTTTCATGACAGAAGGAGTCTTTGCCATGTCCGTCACCACGCAGGTCATCATCCTCTTCATCGTCGTGCTCATCGGCGCGATGTGCCGCCGCCTTCAGTATTTCACGGACGAGACGATCCGCGGCGTCACGCAGATCGTCATCCACGTCACGCTGCCCTGCCTGACCGTCTACAACATGCAGCGCCCGTTCTCCATGGACGTGCTCGTCAACTTCGCGATCACGCTGGGCCTGTCCGCCGTGTTCATGCTCGCGGCGATCTTCGCCGCGCTGCTGCTCTTTGGCAAGCGGCCGCACGCGCGGCGCGCCGTGCTGGCCAATCTGGCGGGCTTTTCCAACTGCGGCTTCATGGGCTATCCCATCATCCTCGCCGTCAACCCGGACTGGATGATCTACGCCGTCGCCTACAACATCGCCTTCACGTTCATCACGTGGACCGTCGGCGTCAGCCTGTTCAGCGGCAGGGAGAACATCTCCCTGCGCCGCGTGCTGCTCAACCCCAACGTCATCTCCGCCGCCGTGGGCATCGCGCTGTTCTGCGCCAACATCACGCTGCCGCAGATCGCGGGCGAGGTGCTCTCCCTCGTGGGCGGGCTGACCACGCCGCTGAGCATGCTGCTCATCGGCACGCGCGTGTGCGGCGTGCATCCGGGCGACTTCAAGGACATCGACTATCACCTCTCCGCCGCGCTGCGGCTGATCGTGCTGCCGCTGCTGGTGCTCCTCGCCGTGCGCCTGCTGCCGCTCGACGCCGCCGTCGCCTCCACCCTCTTCCTGCTCACCGCCATGCCCAGCGGCACGATGACCGCCATGCAGGCCGAGCTCTACGGCGGCGACAAGATCTTCGCCGCGCGCGCCATCGCCTATTCGACCCTGCTCTCGCTGATCACCGTGCCGGTGATGAGCATGCTGCTGTGATGTTCTCGCCGCATCGCGCTGCGGGCCGCGTGCGGCAGAAGCCTTCAGGCAGCTGAGCGAAGCGAGACAGAAATCCACCCGTGCGTCATGCGGGCGGAAGCAAAGCGTTGCACACAACAATCGCCTGTCCTCCATTAAGAAAGGACAGGCGATTTTATGGCGAACGGCCATGATGCCTTCGCACATACGCGGTGGATGTGCACGCATATATTGTGTTCACGCCCAGGGCAGCGCCGCTTCACGCCGCTGCGATAAGACGAAACCCCTCGACCCACGCAGGCGTGCGCGAAACGGCTCCTTCCTGTTCTCCGCTTTTCTCTGCGATCTTTATGGATTCGGTTGCGCCGCAAAGTGCGCGAGCAGCGTCATGGCCAGCAGGTCGGCGCAGCCGCCGGGGCTGATGCCCGCCTGCGTGCAGGCCGTGTCCATGCGCGTCATCTGCGCGCGCACGTCGGCCATCCGCGCCATCAGCGCGCCGTCCGCCAGCGCGCGTTCGATCTCGCCATCCAGCGCGGCCGCCTCCCGGCGCAGCCGCTGCGCGCCCGCCTCGCCGCCCCTTCGCACCGCGTTGGTGTCCTGCACGCACGCCATGAGGCAGACCAGCGCGCACAGGCCCGCGTCGTTGAGGGAGACGCCCGCATCGAGCGCGCGCCGGAGCCGGGGCAGCGCCGTCTCCCGCACGGAGGCAAAGCCGCCCGCCGCCTCCGCGCGCACGCCGCCCGCGCGCCGCGCCTGATAATACGCCTCGCCGAACGTGCGCGCCTCGCTCCCGTCGATTCGCGCCAGCTCCTGTCGCATGCGCGCGCCGGTCATCGCGCCGCAGCGCAGCAGCGCCGCTTCGACCGGCTCCTCTGTGCCCATGCCCAGCGCCGCGCAAAAGACGCCCATCGAGAAGATCGCGCCCTTGTGCGTGTTCACGCCGCCTGTCGCCTCGCGCATCGCCTGCTCCGCCAGCAGCCCCTGCGCGCGCAGCGCGTCAAAGCACGCCTGCGCGTCCCCGCCGCGATGCGCGATGCCGGTGCGCGCGCAGGTCTCGAAGTAGCCGCGCAGCGCGCAGGCGCTGTCGATGAACGTGAAGAGATCCATGTCCGCGTGCGCCCCGGCGTTCAGCCGGTCCACCAGCCCCGGCTTGGGCGCGATGGCCGCCTCGCACAGCAGCGCGCGCTGCGCCTGCTGCGCGATCTGCCGGGCGCGCTCGTCCATGAAGTGCGCGTCGATGATCGCATGCGTGCGCGCAAAGAGTTCCTCCACCGTGTGCGTCCGGTTTCTGGCGCACACGGGCGCATCCTGTCCGCACAGCAGGCACTTGCGCGGCGGCAGGCCCAGCGCCGTGCGCGCGATCTTCTCGCCGTCCGGGCCGATCACGTCGATGTCCAGCAGGCGGCCCATCGCAAAGCCGTCCTCCAGCTGGCAGAGCCTGCGCTTGATCTCCCGCGCGTCGCCGCGCACCGCGAAGACGGCCTCCGGGCCGGTCTTCTCGTGGATGGCCGCCTCCTGCACCGGCGCGTGCCCCGCGAGCACCGCGCGCACGCGCGACACGCCCCACTCAAATGCGCGCTCGATGGCGGGCGTAGTCTTCACCGGGCCGGCGACGTTCATCGTCAGGCAGACGACCGCCGCGCCGGCATGGCGCGCGAGCAGCGCCCGCTGCATCGCGGCGCGCGCCTCCCGCGCCTGCATCATGTCCGCGACCGTCACCCCTGCACGTGCATCCATCGCCCGCTCTCCTTTGCATCTTCATTGGCCTTCATTGTATCAGAATCTCCCTGTGTGCGCAAGGCGCGCTTTTCCGCGCCGCTCCGCACGCCGATCTGTCCAAAACCGGTGCACGGCGCAGCGATTCATGGTATAATGGGGCATCCCCATCCCAACAGCGTCAGGAGGAAGACCATGAGCAGCTATTCGATCGGCGAAATCTCCCCCCGCGACAGGCGCGCGCAGGCGCAGATGGACGCGCTGCTCGCCGCCGAGGGCATCCTGCGCGACCGGAACCTCTCCTACAGCGCCGGCGTGTTTGACGAGGACGGCGAGATGATCGCCACCGGCTCCATATTCGCCAACACGCTGCGCTGCATGGCCGTCTCCGGCGCGCATCGCGGCGAAGGGCTGATGGCCGAGCTCGTCGCCCATCTCACGCAGGTGCAGGCGGCGCGCGGCCACACCCACCTGTTTCTCTACACCAAGTGCGACAGCGCGCGCTTTTTCGCGCCGTGCGGCTTTTACGAGGTCGCGCGCGTGGACGATCGCCTCGTCTTCATGGAAAACCGGCGCGACGGCTTTGCGCGCTACCTGCGCGCGCTTAAAAATCAGCTGCCCGCAAGCAGCCTTGAGACGCCCGGCGCGGCGCTGGTGATGAACGCCAACCCCTTCACCAACGGCCACGCGTATCTGCTTGAGCAGGCCGCCGCGCATCACGCGCGCGTGGTGCTCTTCGTGCTCAGCGAGGACAGGAGCCTCGTGCCCTTTGAGGACCGCATGGCGATGGTGCGCGCCGCCGCCGCGCGGCATCCCCACGTGAGCGTCGTCTCCTCCGGCAGCTACATGATCTCCGCGGCGACGTTCCCCTCCTACTTTCTCAAGGACGACGCGCTCGTCACCCGCACGCACGCCGCGCTGGACGCCGCGCTCTTTGCGCGCATCGCCGCCGCGCTCAACCTGACCTGCCGCTACGTCGGCGAGGAGCCGTTCTCCGCCGCCACGAACCTCTACAATGAAGCGCTGCTCGACACGCTGCCCCGCGCGGGCGTGCAGGTGCGCGTCATCCCGCGCCGGGAAGAGGGCGGCGCGCCCATCAGCGCCTCGCACGTGCGCCAGCTCATCCACGACGGGCAGATGGACGCCATCCGCCCGCTCGTCCCCGATACGACCTACGCCTACCTGACCGGCCCCGACGGCGCGCGCGCCGTCTCGCGCATCCGCGCCTGCGCGGACGTCGTGCACCACTGACTTGACACGCCCGGCGAAACATGGTATCGTCATCGCTGTGTTTGTCCGTCTTTTCTTCTGATTTCATCATGTCGAGGGGAACCGCATGTCTCTGTTTTTCCTGATCGCCTTCGCCCTGCTGTGCGCGGCGCTGTACTATCTGTGCCCGAACCGCTTCAAGTGGGTGCTGCTGCTTCTGGTCAGCTACGCGTATTACGCCTATTGCGGCGCCGGCGCGCTGCCCTTCCTGCTGCTTACGACGCTCTCCACCTGGGCGGGCGCGCTTTGCATCGGGCGCATCGGCGCGCGCGGCAAGGCGGCGCTCAAGGCGCGCAAGGCCGAGCTGGACGCCGCCGCCAAAAAGGCGCTCAAGGCGCAGACCCGGCGCGGCCAGCGCGCCGTCTTTTTTGCGGTGCTGCTGCTCAACTTCGGCGCGCTGGCGCTGCTCAAGTACGCCTCGCCCGCCGCGCAGGCGCTGGGGCTGCCGGCGCTCGATCTGCTGCTGCCGCTGGGCATCTCGTTTTACACGTTCCAGTCGATGGGCTACCTGATCGACGTGTACAACGGCAAGACCGCGCCGCAGCAAAACCCGGCGAAGTTTGCGCTGTTCGTCTCCTTCTTCCCGCAGCTCATTCAGGGGCCGATCGCGCGCTACGATCAGCTCGCGCCGCAGCTCATGCAGCCGCACCGCTTTGATATGGACAACATCGAGCGCGGCCTGCTGCTCATGCTCTGGGGCTTTTTCAAGAAAAAGGTCATCGCCGACCGCGCGCTGCCGCTGGTCAGCGAGGTGTTCGCCCATCAGGGCGAATACGGCGGCGCGGTGATCGCCGTCGCCGTGCTCTTTTACTCGCTGCAGCAGTACTGCGACTTCTCCGGCGGCATCGATCTGGTCACCGGCATCGCGGAGCTGATGGGCATCCGCCTGGCCCCCAATTTCAAGCGTCCGTACTTCTCCGTCTCGCTGGGCGACTTCTGGCGGCGCTGGCACATCAGCCTGGGCGCGTGGATGCGCGACTACGTGTTCTACCCCTTCGCGCTGACCCGGCCCGTCAGCCGTCTGTCCAAAGCGGCCAGGGCGCGTTTGGGCGCGGACGCGGCGCGCGCGCTGCCCGCCGCGCTGGGCAACATCCTCGTCTTCCTGCTGGTGGGCGTCTGGCACGGCGCGACGGCCAACTACGTGCTCTGGGGCCTGTACAACGGCTTCATCCTCGCGATGAGCGCGCTGCTGGAGCCCGCCTACCGGCGCGTCCACGCGCGCCTTGGCGAAGGCGTCGTCAAGTCCCGCGCGTTTTACGTCTTTCGCGTGCTGCGCACGTTCCTCATCGTGAACATCGGCTGGTACTTCGACCGCGCGCTGCGCGCGGGCGACGCGCTCGCCATGCTCTACAAGACGGCCTTTGCGCCCGCCTTTGCCCAGCTGACCGACGGCACGCTGCTCGCCCTCGGTTTGAGCGCGGACGACTACCGCATCCTCGCCGTCTCCACGGCGATCCTCATCGCCGTGTCCGTCCTGCAGGAGCGCGGCGTGGCGGTGCGCCGCGCCGTGCTCGCGCTGCCCGCGGCGGCGCGCGTGGCGCTGCTCTACGCGTTCATGTACTTCGTCGCGGCGAATTTCGTGGGCGCGGCTTCCGGCGGCGCCGGGTTTATGTACGCGATCTTCTAACGGAGGCACACTGTGAACAAGCATCCCAATCTGCGCCGCGCCGTGCGGCTGTGCATCTTCCTGCTGGGCTTTGCGCTGCTGCTGGCCTTCGCCAACACGCACCTGATTCAAACGGACACCATCGCCCGGCTGACCCTGCACGAGATGCAGCAGCGCGATGACATCGAGCTGGCGTTCGTCGGCTCCTCCATCGTGCGCGACCACTTCAACGCGCCGCTCATCACGCAGGAGACGGGGCTGAATGCCTTCTGCGCGACCGTGCCCACCGCCTCCATGCCCGCCTCCATCGCGCTGACGAAGGAGATGTTCCTCACGAACGATCCGCAGTGGATCGTGCTCGTCACCGAACCGTACAACTTTGAAACCGTGCGCGAGTCGACCGAGGCGCAGTACAAGCTGATGCCCTTCCTCTCCGACCCGGCCAACCGGCTCGACTACTACCTGCGCACGACCGATGAGGACGGCTACTACCTCGACCGCCTGCTGATGTTCCGCGGCTTTGGCGCGAAGTCGATCTCCGACGTGATCAAGACCGTCGGCCTGCGCCACTTCCCGGAGAAGACCTACGCGCGCCTCAGGGAAGACATGGACCCGACCGTCTCCTATCAGGGCAGCGGCTTTCTGCGCCACGAGACGGATGAGCGCGCAGACGATGCCATCCGCACCGTCGTGCGCGAATACACCGGCTATCATTATGAGCTCTTTGACGGCTCCAGGGAACAGCTTGCGCTCTACAAGCAGCTCTGCGAGGAGAACGGCGCGCAGCTGATGGTCGTCATCTATCCCAACCACACGGCGCACGCGCTGGCGGAGCCGGGCTTTCTGGATTACAACGACAGCCTGATGGCCTTCTGCCAGGAGATGGGCGTGCCCTGCTTCAACTTCTCGTTTGCCAGGCCGGAGCTGATGCCGCGGCTGGATGCCTACTTCTTCGACCTGTACCACATGGTCGGCGAGGGCGCGGACATCCTCAGCCGCGCGTTCTGCCGCGTCTTTGAGGCGTACACGGCGGGCGAGGACGTGAGCGGCTGGTTTTATCCCAACCGCTGGGCCTATCTGGATTCGATCGATTTCACCACGAACGCGTGGATCACCTTCTTTGATCCCGACGCGCCGTGGAACCCCGCGCTCGAACAGGACGAGGCGCGCGTGCGCGAACTGGCGAGGACGCAGGATGTCTTTCTGGCGGACTGCAACCACACCGCGATCTACACCCCGGCGTACAAGTTCGTGCTGCGCGGGGCGGACGGCAGCGAGACGCTGCTTCAGGATTACGGCGTGGACACGCTCTACGCCTGCGAGCCCGGCGCGCTGGACGGGCAGACGCTGCGCGTCTACGCGCGGATTCAGGGGCACGAGGAGACCGGAGAGGTCTGGTACGATCTGGCGATCCCGGCGCAGGCGCGATAAGCGGCTTCCCGTTCCGCGTGCGACTGCCGCGAGCGCGCAGGATGCTTTCTCAAACGCGCATTGGCGCTTTCGCGCGGCCCGGCGTGAAGACGGCGCGCCCGCGCTTGCGTGCATCCCCTGATTGTGTTACAATGGTGCCATTCAAAAACGATCCCGTGCCGCCCCGGCGCGCTCTTACAAGGAGGCTTGCACATGCAAGAGAACCCCGTGCGCAAACAGCGCATCCTCTCGGGCATTCAGCCCACCGGCACGCCCACGCTGGGCAATTACATCGGCGCCATGCGCAACTGGAAGCTGCTGGAAGACGAATACGACTGCCTGTACATGATCGCCGATCTGCACACCATCACCGTGCGCCAGGACCCGGCGAAGTTCCGTCAAAACGCCATGCAGATGCTGGGCCTTCTGCTCGCCTCCGGCCTGAACCCCGATAAGAGCGTGCTCTTCTTCCAGAGCCACGTGCCCCAGCACGCGCAGCTGGGCTGGCTGCTCGACTGCTTCACCTACATGGGCGAGATGAACCGCATGACCCAGTTCAAGGACAAGAGCGCCAAGCACGCGGACAACATCAACTGCGGCCTGTTCACCTATCCCGTGCTCATGGCCGGCGACATCCTGCTCTATCAGGCGAACCTCGTGCCCGTGGGCCGGGATCAGACGCAGCATCTGGAGATCTGCCGCGACATCGCCATGCGCGTCAACGGCATCTACGGCCATGTGTTCACCATCCCGGAGGGGTATTATTCAAAAGTCGGCGCGCGCGTCATGAGCCTGCAGGACCCGACCCGCAAGATGAGCAAGTCCGAAGCGGAGGACAGCTTCATCTCCGTGCTGGATACGCCGGACGTCATCCGCCGCAAGTATCGCCGCGCCGTCACCGACTCCGACGCCTGCATCCGCTTTGATCCGGAGAACAAGCCCGGCGTGAGTAATCTGCTGTCCATCATCTGCGCGCTCACCGGCGGGGACATGGATCAGCTCGTCGCCTCCTTCGAAGGCAAGGGCTACGGCGAGCTCAAGGCCGCCGTCACCGACGTGACCGTCGAAACGCTCGCGCCCATTCAGGCGGAGTTTGCCCGCGTCATGAAGGACAAGGCCTACATGGAATCGGTCTACCGCGCAGGCGCGCAGCGCGCAGGCGCGCTGGCCGAGCGCACGCTGCAAAAGTTCATGAAGAAAATCGGCTACGTGCAGAAGTGACGCTGCCGCGCGGGAGATTGGCTCGCGCGGCATTTTATGCTTTACAAACCCATATTTTGTGCTATAATGTTTCTGTCGATACAAGATATGGAGGGATTCTCATGTGTACGGTCAACATCAACGGCGGTGCGCTGCCGCAGGAGGAAATAAACGCATACATCGCGCGTGGAGCCGGGCTCTACGGCCGTGAGCCGGACACCATCGACATCCGCGTGGACGGCGACTACGTGGAGCTGGCCTATCGCTATCAGAACCAGCCCTTCCACCGCATCCGCCGCATCACCGGCTATCTGGTGGGCACGCTCGACCGCTTCAACAACGCCAAGCGCGCCGAGGAGCGCGACCGCGTCAAGCACGGCATCGCCATATAAGAAAACCCCGACGCCTAAACGGCCTCGCGCCCGGTTTCAGCCGGCGCGAGGCCGTTTTTTGTCATGCAGGACATCGGCTCACGCCGGTTCGCAAGCTTTTCGGCGCATGCCAGATATGTCGTTCCGGCCAGCCGGGCGGGATGGAGGACGTGCGGATCAAGCCTTCACTGCCCGCCATGCTCATCGCCGCGCTGATCGTCATCGGCGTGCCGGCTGCCGCCGGCTCCTTCTTTCCGGTTCGCTGATCCCACGCCCGCTGCGTGTAAAAAAATGCAGACACCCTCCCCACCCGATTCATTCCGCGTCGTTTATCCTCCAAAAACAGCCGCCAATTTGCAGCCGGATTTTGTCTCCTTTCGGCTTTTCTACAAAACGCACCCGCAACTGGTTGACACTTCCATCAAAACTGCTATATAATTGATGATAACGTTGAAGTCGGGGCGATCGGCCGCCGAAAGGCTTCATCTTTCATGGTTTTTTCAAGGAAAGGCGGCGCTCCATGACCCAATGCGAACGAAAACGCTTCCTGATCACCGCTGCGGTGCTGCTGGCGCTGGGCGCAGCCGTTCCGCTGTGCGCCGCGCGCCGCGCGCAGGGCCTGGCGCTCGCCTCAGACGTGCTCTTTGCCCAGGCGTCGCTCTTCCTCGTCTGGGGGCTGATCCGCCAGCTCGTGAACATGCGCATGTTCACATCGGCCGCGTGGGGCGTCAAGTCCCTGCGCAGGCTCTGGCAGGGCCGCGCGGAATCCGCCCAGGAGATGAAGGACGGCTACCTGCACTACCGCAACACCCGCCCCCGTCACGCGGACGCCAAGCCGCTGCTGTGCGTCGCCGCCGCGCTGATGCTCCTCTCCGCGCTCCTCGCCGTCATGTAAACCCGCCATGTCATCGCGCCGCGCGTGCGATGTACATCCATTCCAACTTGAAAGGGAGATGTTACGATGAAAAGACGCAACACGCTGGTTGTCCTCGGCATGACCGCGCTGCTGTTGGCCGTGTGCCTGCTGCCCGCCGCGGCGAGCGCGGAAAAGGTGCTCCGCTACTACCTGACCGGCGACTGTCCGATCCTCAACGGCCACGACTCCGTGGATGTCTCGCTGGATACGCCCATCTCCTACTGCGGCGCGTTCCCCTATCGCGCCGTGCCCGACGAGGACGGCCTGGGCTACAGCTACGTGGGCGACCTCGCCGCGGAGCTGCCCATTCAGGTGGATGAAACCACCTGGCAGATCAAGCTGCGCCCGGAGGCCAAGTGGCAAAACGGCGATCCCATCAACGCCGACACGTTCATCTACTCCTACAAGATGCTGCTGGACCCCGTGCTGAGCAATCAGATGGCGGACTTCCTCTCCGATTTCAACATCACCATCGTCAACGCGAAGGAGTACAGCCTGCAGGGCACGAGCAACACCGTCGCCTGGGAGGACGTGGGCATCAAGAAGATCGACGACTACACGCTGGAGATCAAGACCACCTCGCCGTGCTCCATGACGAGCGTTTGCTCCCACTTCAGCCAGAACAACCGCGCCATCGCCCCGGTGTATGAGCCGCTCTACGAGGCCGGCATGAACGCGGAGCGCACCAACACCACCTACGGCACGACGCTGGACATGTGGATGAGCTGCGGCCCGTACACGTTTGACACCTGGACGTTCGACTCCATCCAGATCTACAAGAAGAACCCGGACTACTGGCTCGCCGACCTGTTCCACTACGACACCGTCGAGGTGCGCGTCATCCCTGAGATGAACGCCCGCGTGGAGCTCTGGGAGTCCGGCATGCTCGACTATCTCTCCCCCGACGCCAACACCATCGAGACGTACATCGACGATCCGCGCATGGTCGAATATCCGTCGCTGACCGTCTACCACATCGACGTCAACTGCAAGAACCCGGAAAACCCGCTGTGCGGCACGGTCGCCTGGCGCAAGGCGCTCTATCACGCGATGAACCGCGAGGTCATCGCCGAGAGCCTGTTCGGCTATCTGGAGCCGTCCGGCACCTACGTCAACGGTCAGGCGGGCATCCTCTCGGAGAACGCCCTGCTCTACCGCGATTCCGAGCCGGGCAAGGCCGTCGCCGAGCTGGTCGATTCCTGGGGCCCGTACGGCTACAACCCGGAGCTGGCCCGCGAATACCTCGCCAAGGCGTATGAGGAGGCCGGCGTCCCCGAAGACACCGTCATCACCGTGCGCATGGCCTTCGACGAGAGCGACACCGCCTGGAAGGCGACCGCCGAATACCTGATGGAAGAACTGCCGGTGATCTTTGAGGGCAAGGTGCAGCTGGAAATCGACACGTACGCCGGCATGTCCACCACCGACTACAAGAAGACCACCGACGTCTGGGATCTCTCCCCGAACGACTGGTCGCGCAGCGCTTCCCGCACGTATCCCTATACCTGCTTCTACTACTACCTGTCCACCTACAGCTCTCATCCGAACAACTTCTTCGACGAGGAATTCGAAGCCCAGTATGCGGTGTGCGATTCCGACGAGGTGAAGAGCGACTACGACCGCATGCTTGAGGAGACCGCAAAGCTCGAACGCATCTACCTGGACAAGGTCATCCAGATCCCGGTGGTGCAGCACGTCAACTACGACATGTTCTCCACCCGCCTCAAGCTGCCGGTGAGCACGTACATTCCGGGCTTCGGCTGGGGCATCATGTACGGCGACATCGTCGAATAACCCACCATCCACGGGCCGCGCGGGCATCCTCCGGGTGCCCGCGCGGCTCCATCCTGATTCATCCGTTTGCCGCACGGCAAGCGTGGAGGTTCCATGTTCAAGTATCTGTTGGGACGGATCGGCGCCATGCTGCTGACCCTCTTTCTGGTGATGACGCTCTCGTTCTGGGTCATTCGCCTCATGCCCATGAGCATTTTTGAAAATCCAGAGGTTTCGCCGGAAATTCAGGCGCAGCTCGAAGCTGAAATGCATCTGGACAAACCGATGATTGTCCAGTATTTCTATTTTATCGAGGGCATCGTGACGCGCGGCGACTTCGGCACGTCCGTCAAGGTTCGCCCCGGTCTGGATGTGTTCGACATACTGGCCATCCGCATTCCGCCCACGGTGGTTTTGAATGTGTTCTCGCTGCTCATCTCGCTGCCGCTTGGCATCATCGTGGGCGTCGCAGCCGCTTTGCAGCGCAACAAGGCAACGGACAACGTGCTCTCGTTTTTGATCGTCATCTGCATCTCCGTGCCCTCGTTCGTCTTCGCCTCGCTGCTGCAATACTGCCTGACGTACGTGTGGCCCATCTTCCCCACGCTCTATGACTCGCAGGCCACCACGTTCGGCGCGCAGCTCTACTCGATGGTGCTGCCCATCATCGCGCTGGCGCTCAACCCCATCGCGACCATCGGCCGGTATCTGCGCGGCGAGCTGATCGAGACGCTCAACTCCGACTACATGCTTCTGGCGCGCACCAAGGGCCTCTCGCGCACGCAGGCGACGATCTTCCATGCGTTCCGCAACTCGCTGGTGCCCATCGCCAACACGATCATCCCGATGATCACCGGCATCATGGGCGGCTCGCTGGTGGTGGAGAAGATGTTCGCCGTGCCCGGCATGGGCGGCCTGCTCATCGATTCCATCCTCGCCGGCGACCACTTTCTCACCGTGGCGCTGCTCATCTTCTACTCCGCGATCTCGCTGGTGACGATCCTGATCGTGGACATTTCCTACGGTCTCATCGACCCGCGCATCCGCGTCGGAGGTGGCAAATGATGATCATCGAAAAGGGCCGGCCGCTCCCCGAGTCGCTCGCCAACCTGCCCGACGCGCTCTTTGAGCCGGTCGGCGCGGCCTCCGCGCAGGACGAGGCGTTCAAGACGGAGCCCGTCGGCTTTTATCGCGACGCGTTCAACCGCCTGCGCAAGAGCCGCCTGTCCATGATCTCCCTGTACATCATCATCGCCATCATCCTTCTGGCGCTGATCGTGCCTGAGATCACGGGCTATTCCTACACCCAGCAGAACGTCAAGGCGAAGAACCTGCCGCCCAAGATCCCGGTGCTGGAGAACTTGGGCATCTGCGACGGCACGCAGGTGCTCACCAACCGCAAGAAGAGCTCGCTGGAGAACCCCAGGCGCTTCCCGGAGGGCTGCGTGCTGGAGATTTTGAACGAATACGACGTCAACGGCGTGACGGTGGTCGATGTGCTGGTGGACGCCTACGCCTACAGCGGCGTGCCCGACGACGAATACCACTGGTTCGGCACGGACTATCTCGGACGCGACATCATGACGCGCCTGTTCCGCGGCACGCGCGTCTCGCTGCTCATCGCCTTCATCTCCGTGCTGACCAACCTGATCATCGGCGTCATATACGGCTCCATCGCCGGCTATTACGGCGGCAAGGTGGACATGGTCATGACGCACTTTGCGGAAGTGCTCGACGGCCTGCCCTACATCGTCGTGACGATCCTGTTCATGATCCTGTTCGGTTCGGGCATGTTCTCCATCATCCTCGCGCTGACCGTCACCGGCTGGATCGGCACGGCCCGCCTCACGCGCGCGCAGTTCTACCGCTTCAAGGGGCGTGAGTACGTGCTCGCCGCGCGCACGCTGGGCACGCCGGACAGGAAGCTCATCTTCCGCCACATCCTGCCCAACACGATCGGCCCGCTGATCACCCGCTCGATGATCGCCATCCCCGGCGCGATCTTCTCGGAGTCCTTCCTCGCCTACATCGGCCTGGGCATCAAACCGCCGGAACCGTCCATCGGCACGCTGCTGTCCGTCGGCCAGGACGTGCTGCTGCAATACCCGACGCAGACGCTCTTCCCGGCCGTGCTCATCTCGGTGCTGATGATCGCCTTCAACCTGTTTTCCAACGGCCTGCGCGACGCGCTGGACCCCACCCGACGCGGAGAGGATGTGTAACATGGCGCTGCATGACAACGATACCATCCTGCGCGTGCAGGACCTGAGCGTCTCCTTTCGCGCCTACGGCGGCATGGTGCGCGCCGTGCGCGGCGTCAGCTTTGACCTCAGGCGCGGCGAGACCGTCGCCATCGTCGGCGAGTCCGGTTCGGGCAAGTCCGTCTCCACGAAGGCCATCATGGGCATTTTGCCGGCCAACGCCGTCATCGAGGGCGGCAGCGTGCTTTACGACGGCATGGACCTGACCAGGCTCGGCGAGGAGGAGATGAACCGCATCCGCGGGCGGCGCATCGGCCTCGTGTTCCAGGATCCCATGTCCGCGCTCAACCCCATCATGAAGGTCGGCCATCAGATCACCGAGGTGCTGCGCAAGCGCATGAACAAGCACGACGCCAAGGCGCGCGCGCTGGCGCTGATGGAGGCCGTGGGCATCCCGGATGCGCCGCGGCGGTTCAACCAATATCCCTTCCAGTTCTCCGGCGGCATGCGTCAGCGCATCGTCATCGCCATCGCGCTGGCGGGCGACCCGGAGATCCTCATCTGCGACGAGCCGACGACGGCGCTGGACGTGACGGTGCAGGCCAAGATCCTCGACCTGATCAACCAGATCAAGGAGGAGCGCCACCTGTCGGTCATCTTCATCACGCACGATCTGGGCGTGGTCGCGCACATGGCCGACCGCGTCAACGTGATGTACGCCGGGCGCATCGTGGAGACCGGCACGGCCGAGGAGATCTTCTTTGAGCCGGCGCATCCCTACACCTGGGCGCTGCTCTCCTCCGTGCCCGATCTGCAGACGCACGAGCGGCTCATGTCCATCCCCGGCACGCCGCCCAACATGATCTATCCGCCCAGGGGCGACGCCTTCGCCGCGCGCAACCAGTACGCGCTGCGCATCGACTTTGAGCAGGAGCCGCCGTATTTCAGCCTCTCGGATACGCACAGGGCCGCCACCTGGCTGCTGCACCCCAAGGCGCCCAAGGTCGAGATGCCGGAGATCCTCCGGGAGAGAATCAAGCGAATGAAGGAGGAAGCCGCGCATGCCTGAGCAGGAAAATGTGCTGGAGGTCAAGCACCTGTGCCAGTATTTCACGACGGGCCGGGGCCGCAAGCGCATGACGGTCAAGGCCGTGGACGACGTGAGCTTCACCGTGCGCCGGGCGGAGACGTTCGGCCTGGTCGGCGAGTCCGGCTGCGGCAAGACGACCACGGGCCGCACCATCATCCGCCTGTATGACCCCACCTCCGGCGAGGTTCGCTTCTGCGGGCGCGAGATCTCCGGCCCCATGACGCCGCAGACGCGCCGCTATCTGACGGACAATATCGCCATGATCTTCCAGGACCCGATCGAATCGCTCAACCCGCGCATGACGATCGAGGAGATCATCGGCGAGGGCCTGCGCACGCGCGGCATCAAGGACAAGGCCGAGATTCACCGGCGCGTGCTCCAAATGCTCGCCAAGGTCGGCATGACCGAGGAGCACGCCACCCGCTATCCGCACGAGTTCTCCGGCGGTCAGCGCCAGCGCGTGGGCATCGCGCGCGCGATGATCGTGAATCCGCAGCTCATCATCGCCGACGAGCCGGTCTCCGCGCTGGACGTGTCCATTCAGGCGCAGGTGATCAACCTGCTCAACGACCTGAAGGCCGAGATGGGCCTGACCATCCTCTTTATCGCGCACAACCTCTCCGTGGTCAAGTACTTCTCCGACCGCATCGGCGTCATGTACTACGGCAAGATGATGGAGATCGCGCGCAGCGAGGACCTCTACGCCAAGCCGCTGCACCCGTACACGCGCGCGCTGCTCTCGGCCATCCCCGAACCGAACCCGCTCACCGAGCGCAAGCGCCGGCGCATCGACTACGTGCCCGAACGCGACCACGACTACAGCGTGGAAAAGCCCTCCATGGTCGAGGTCGAGCCGGAACACTTCGTCTACTGTTCCCCCTCCGAGCTGGCCGCCTGCAAGGCGATGCTGCGCGGGTGACGGGGAGGGACGTTGGGGCTGCCGCCCCAAACCCCGCCTGAGGGATTTCATCCCTCAGACTCCCCTCTTCGCTTCGCGGCGTTCTCTTGCGGCGTTGCGATGTGATGTCCCGGCGCATGCGCCGGGATGGGGAAAATGAAAAAACAACGAGCGAGCAGGAAAACCCTGTTCGCTCGTTTTGCGTGCTTGTGTTGTCTGTCGGTGTATCGCCGGCCTGTCTCATCTGCTCCACGGCGCATGCGCCGTGGGGATGCGGGGGTCTGGGGGAGATCATCTCCCCCCAGTGGGGCTTGGGGCGAAGCCCCAACGTTCCCCCGTGTCCGTTTACAGCGCGTCGGCCTGCGGCGCCATCAGCAGCACGCCCTGCGGGCCGCCCGCCGCCGTCCACGCCGCCTCGCGCACGGGACGCGCGCCCTGCGCGCCCATCGCATCGAGGAACGCGTTCACCGGCGCAATCGGGTAGGGACAGCGGCGCGTCTTCACGTGCATCGGGATCACGCAGCGCGGACGGGCGCGATCGATGATCGCCTTCGCCTCCTGCGCATCCACCGTGTACGTGCCGCCCACCGGGATCATCATCACGTCCGCACCGGCAATGGCCGCCAGCGCGGCTTCGTCCGGCATGCAGCCCTGATCGCCCATGTGCACGACCGTGAGCCCGTCCACTTCGAA
The DNA here is from genome assembly GCA_944333055.1 of uncultured Clostridia bacterium. Lineage (GTDB taxonomy): Bacteria > Bacillota > Clostridia > Christensenellales > Aristaeellaceae > Ventricola. The sequence goes on along the minus strand of CALVKT010000044.1, from coordinate 12,413 downwards.
GATGCGGATGGCGTTCGGCCCGCGCTTCGCGCCCCGCGCCGCATCGTGATAGGACGCGACGGCGCGCGTGCGCACGCCGCCCGCCTGCGCGGCCTCCACGCCGCGCGCGATGACGGGCGCACCGAGGATCATGCGCGTCTCGTTGTGGTCGTGGTGTTCGTGGCTCATCGTGATCAAGTCCGCCTCAAGCGGCACCATGTCGATCCCCACGCTCTCGTCATACGGGTCCGTGATCACCACCGTGCCGTCATTCGCCGTCAGGCGAAAACACGCGTGTCCGATCCATTCCAGCTTCATGCGCCGCACCTCCCTCAGTCTGTTCGCACCATTGTGCCAGTATCGCGCCCGCCTCGTGCATGCCGCTTCGGTCGCCGCTTCGCAGCATCACCGCCGCGCGCGCGCACAGCGCGTCCAGCGCCGCCAGCAACCGCTCCTGCGGCAGCCACGTCAGGCGCAGCGCGTCGATCACGAGCTGCCGCCCGGCAGCCGTCAGCGGCCGGCGCGGCGTCCGCATCCAGCGCCGGGCCAGCGCCTGCGCCGGGTGCAGCGGGCTGCCCCAGTCGATTTCGACGGCCTGCGGCGCAGCCACGTCCGTCAGCAGCGCGTCCTTCGGCGTCAACTCGATGAGTTCGCCGCGCGCCTGACAGCGAAAGCCGGCTGCCTCAAACGCCGCTTCAAGCGCCTGTGCGCCGCCCTCGCAGCGGCGGCATGCGTCCGTCACCAGCAGCGCAGGGCCGTCCGGCAAAAAGCGCACGAAGCCGCGCGCGCCCGCGCCGAGCATCGCCGCACGCGCCCGGTCGCGCAGCGCCAGCGCCATCACACGCGCCATGTGACCTCCAGCCGCGCGCGCGACGTGCGCTCGCCGCCCATGTAGACGTCGTAGTCGAGCGCGAGCTCGCCGCCGCACGCCGTCTCGCGGATCGCCACGCTGCGCGTGTCCACCGCCACGGGGATCTCACCGTAGACCGTCACATAGACCGAGGCGATCTTCTCGCCCGGCAGGAACGTCAGCGCGCTGGACACCATGCCGCAGCGCCGCATGTGCGCGCGGTTTTCCGCCGCCGTGCGCCCCGGCGCCATCGACAGCGTGACGCGCGCGCGGTCTTCCTCCTGCACATCCTCGTACTCCAGCATGATCTCGCCGTCCGTGCGGCGCAGCAGGCCGGGCCGTGCGTGCTTGATCTCCTGCACGCCGCCGTCCGGCTCCCGCAGGCGGGAGACGATGCGGATGCGCGCCTTCTTCTCTTCACACATGACTTGCCTCTTTCTTCGTCGGCATGACATCCAGCAGCACGCACAGCGCCAGCAGGCACAGAATGAACGCCCAGGCCATGGGCAGCATGACCTCCTCCGTCATCGGATAGGCGCCGGACGCCATCGTCGCAAAGAGCACGAGGCACGCGGGCAGGCGCAGTCCGGGCGCGCTCAAAACCGCGTACAGGCACAGCAGATCCAGCGCCAGCCACGCCGCCGACGTGGCGTTCGGGCAGACGATCAGCGCGCCCAGCGCGAGCGCCATCGCCCGGTGCAGCGCAGGCTTGTCCTTCGCGCGCGAAAGGAGCGCGCACAGGCCCACGTACAGCGCCAGACCGGCCAGCGTGATGCCGCGCATTACGATCTCAGCGTGCTGCTGCGTGTAGTACTTCTGCGCGTTCGTCTGCGCGTCCAGTGCGCTCAGATGGCGCAGCGCCGACGCGTACTGCGGTATCTCCTCCATCTGCGCGCGCGGAATCAGGCTCATCATGTTCGGCGCACCCGCCGCATACGTCGGCGTGCCGAGGTTCGCGCGCAGCAGGCTGAGCGCCGTCTCGCCCAGCGGCGCGCCGCCGGCGGCTGCCGGCAGGCAGGCGATGAGCATCACGGCCAGCGCCGCCGCCCCATCGCGCGCCTTCATCCCGCCGCGCCGCGCGATGCAGATATACACCGGCAGCGCGTACAGGCAGACGCCGCTGAGCGCGCACGCCGCGCCGTAGCACAGCGCGCCGCCCAACGCGTGCGGCTTCCCGCAGTCCAGCAGCAGCGTCAGCGAGACGGCCAGCAGCGCCAGCGCGGGCAGCTCCATGAGCGCGCTGCACGCGGCGTTCATGAAGCCCTGCGGCAGAATCATGCACAGCGCCAGCAGCGCATCCGCGCGCAGGCCGAGGCCGCGCCTGTCCGCCGCGCGCACGAGCAGCATCGAGAGCGCCAGCATGCAGCCGATGCACAGCAGCTTGACCGTGTACATCGGGTAGACCGGCCCGCGCGTGATCGCGTAGAGCAGCGTCAGCGCCGGGGCGGAGAAGGGCGTGCTGGCCTGCAGGCCTGCGGCAAGGCCGCCCGCTTCCATCGCGCGGATGGCGGGCAGCGTCCACTGCGTAAACGCGTACGTCTTCTGATTGATGGGCAGCAGCAGGATGTACATGCCCGCCGTCAGCAGGCCCATGCGCAGCGCCGTGCGCGCCGGGCTCACGCGGAAGAGGCACATGGACGACAGCAGCAGGCCCAGATGCACCGCCGCCGCCATCACGATGAACAGCAGCCGGTTGTTCCAGCCGCCGATGTCGTTGAGGTTGCCCAGCGGGCCGCCGGAGACATTGTGCAGCGCCAACGCGCCGGCGAGCAGCAGGGCCAGCAGGGCGCCCAGCGGCAGGCGGCGTCTTTGGGCAAAGCCTTCCAGCGCACGAAGCGCCCGTTTGCACCGTTCGCTCACGCCGCCTCGCCTCCCTTCGCGAGCGCCGCGCGGTTTTCACGCATGCGCACGAGCAGATCGCGGCCCACGAGCAGCAGCGCCGCGAGCATCATCAGCGACAGCACGCGCGCATCGATCGGCCGCTGGCGCATCAGGTAGGGCACGTAGCTCATCAGCGACGCGCCGACCACCAGCAGCGGCACAAAGCGCCTGTCCGCACGCCCGGCCGCGTAGAGGATGGAGAGCATGTCCGCCAGATAGAAATAGCGCTCGTGGATCTTGGGCATGACAAACGGCAGGAAGATCGCAAAGAACAGCGCGAAGGCGAGCGTCATGTCCGGCGTCACCTCCCTGTAATGGACCAGCCAGTAGACCACCACCAGCAGCGTCAACACGATGCAGGCGTAGAGCGCCGCGTTTTGCAGATCGGGCATGAGGTCGGCATTCAGATAGGCATTTTGCCCCTTTGCGTCGATGCCCTCGATGTAGCGCATCCAGGAGAACTCCTGCGTGCTGGCGAATTCCAGCATCGGGAAGAAGAGGTAGAGGTTGGGCGCGTTGTACGTCAGCCGGTCGTAATACTGGCCCATCGACTGATTGGCGTAGACGGCCAGCGCCTCCGTGAGCGGCTTGCCCGCGATGAGCGCGGGCGCCAGCGTGAGCAGATAGACCGCGAAGAACACGAGCGCGTCGCGCAGCTTGTAGCGCCTGTGGATGAGTCCCAGCAGCACGACGGGGAAGAAGAAGATCGTCTGGAGCTTGAAGGCAAAGGCGACGGCCAGCGACGCCGCCGAGCGCCCCGGCCTGTCCGTCGCCAGCAGGTACAGGCTCAGCACGATGAAGAACACGTAGATGGCGTCGCACTGGCTCCAACAGGCGCCGTCCAGCAGCACCGTGGGCAGCAGCAGCACCAGCAAAAACACCGGCACCTTCGCCCGCTCCCCGGCGAAGCGGCCCGCCGCGCGCATCATCACCAGCGCCAGCGCATAGTCAAACGCCACGGACACCCACTTGATCGTGTAGAGCCCGTAGAGCGGCACCTTACTCAGCCCCAGCAGGATGTACTGGTAGATCAGGTTGTAATCGCCCACGTTCTCCGCCAGCATCGCAAAGCCGCCCTCGCGGAAGATATCCAGCCAGCCGCTCAAAAATGAGTCGTAATCCGCCGTCACGTAGTCGAGCATGTTCACGCGCGCGAGCATGGCCATCGCCGCCATCACGCCGGCCAGCAGCAGCGTGCCGTGCGTGGGCCGCTCCAGATGCACGAACGCCGCCATTGCGCCGCCGTAGACGAGCGCAAAGAGCGCCGAGAGCGCCAGCGCCTCTCCCGCGCCGGCCATATGGGAAAGCGTGCCGGCCATCATCAGCGCCTGCGCCGCAAAGAGTGCCAGCGTCAGGCCGACCAGGATCAGCGCGCTGCGCAGTCTTCCGTGTTTCTCCATCCTGATGCTCCTTTTTTCAATCGCTGCTCTGATTATATCATATTTTCCCCCGCGCCTCAACGCCTGACAGCGCGCAAAACTGGCATGGTCATAAAAACACGAACTGGCTCTTTACGTCATGCCAGTTCGTGCTATAATGCAGATACACCAACAGGGGAGGGATCTTCACCATGACCGAGCGCCGCAACAGCACGTTCCGCATCTGCTTCATCGGCCTGATGGCCGCCATCGTCTTCGTCGTCAATTACCTGCGCATCCCGTTCATGGGCACGCAGCTGCACATGACCAACGCGCTGTGCGTGCTCTGCGGGCTGCTCTTCGGCCCGGGCGCGGGCTTTCTGGCGGCGGGCCTGGGCTCCGGATTGTACGACATCGTCGCCGGCTGGGGCGCGGAATGCGTGATCACATTCGTCAACAAGGGCATGATCGCGCTGATCGCGAGCCTCATCGCCTACCGCGCCGCGCGCAGGGATGTCGCCGAGCCGGGTGATCGCGTGCGCATCGTGATCGGCTCCGTCTGCGGCGCGCTGACCTACGTCGCGCTCTACATGCTCAAGACGTTCGTCTTCGGCCGGCTCGTCGACGGCCTGACGCTCGACGCCGTGACCGCCAAGATGCTCACCAAGCTGCCCGGCAGCCTGCTGAACGCCGCCTTCGCCTTCATCGTCGCGCCGATCCTCTTCGGCGCGCTCAAGCCCGCGCTCCGGCACGCCGGGCTCTACGAGAAGCTCTAAACGGCGTCGCCCGCCTTCATCTTTCTGGCCCGCTTCCAAAGCGGGTCTTTTTTGGTGACGACGCACGCCGTCCTCTCCCCCGCCCGGCACAGCGTCAGCGCGATGCGGCCGGGCTGGATCACCGGGTGGCGCAGCACGCGCGCCGCGCAGGGCGTGCGCGGCGGCTCGCGCGTGAGCGCCAGATAGCAGAACTTCTCGTCCTCATACGGCGCGTCGCCGCCCTTGAGCGCCTTGTGCAGCCGCGTGCGCTGCACGCGCACGGCAAAGTGGCACCAGTCGTCCGCCGCCATCGGGCAGCGCGCCGCACCCGCCGGGCACGGCGCAGCCACATGCGCCCCCAGACCGGCCAGATGCGCGCGCACGGCGGCCAGATTGGAAGCGCCCTGCGGCGTGCCCGGCTCGATGAGCACGAGCATCTGCGCGCAGGCATCCCACATGCGCGCAGCCGCCTGCAAGCGCATGTCCGCGCGCAGCTCGCCGAGCATGTAGCCCTCGATCACCAGATCGGCACCGGGCAGCGCGCCCTGCGCCGTCGCGTCCCAGTCGATCCACCCGGCATCCGGGAGCGCGCCGCCGCCCGCGCGCATGAGCGCGCGGCCCACGCTGCGCATCGCCGCCTCCCGCTCCAGGCAGGTCACGCGTTCAAGCGGCAGATGCGCCGCCGCCGCCCAGCTCGCCGCGCCCGTGCCCGCGCCGCAGTCCAGCAGCGTCTTCGGCGCAAGGCCGCTCGCGCGCAGCGCTTGCGCCAGCGCCTCGTGCGCCGCCGCGTATGTCGCCGGCATGCGCGCGGCGGCATACGCCGCCGCCTCGCCCTCCCGCGTCAGCAGCCGCGCGCCCTCGCCCGTGCGCAGGCGATAGTTTTCGCTGATCGCCCGCGCGTCGCGCGCCAGCTGCGCGCCGTCCCGCTCGGCCGTCAGCGCCGCGAGAGCCGAAGCCAAAGCCTGCGGAAATCCCGTCATGGCCGTTCCTCCTGCATCTCCCGCTCCACGCGCGGCATCACATCCCTGCCCCGCGAGATGAGCGCGTCATAGGCGATCGTCCGCACGCGCCCGTCCGGCGTCACGTCGTACTCCGTGGAGCGCCCGCGCACCGGATCGTGCACCAGAAACACCCACAGGTCGGCCCGCTCCCGCGCCATCTGCGCGCGAATCTCCGCGAGGATCGCTTGAAGCGTCTCCTGCGTCATCGCGTCCGTCTGCACGTAGCTGGAGATCACGCGCCGCGCGCCGAATGAATACGTCTTCTTGCCCAGCGCACAAAGCGTCCCGGCGGGCAGGCCCATGTCCTGGAGCTGCAAGCCCTCGCGCAGCAGCCACGCCGTATCCAGCCCCAGGCGCCTGGCCTGCGCCTCGCCCCAGGCCGCCTCCTCGCGGCGGATCTTCGTGCTGCGCAGCGCGATGGTGTCCAGATACAGCGCCGCGACGGCGAGCGCCTCGTCCTGCGCCGCCACCGGCACGCCCGCCTCGCGCATCAGCGCCAGCACCATCACCGCGCACGCGCCCGCCTGCTCGATCTGCACATAGGGCGCGTCCGGCGGGCAGGCCGTCGGGTGGTGGTCGATGCAGGCCACAATCCGCCCCGCGTGCGCGCGCTGGTGGTGATCCACGAGGATCAGGCTTTCCGCGTCCTGCGGCGCGCCGGACATGGCCTGCGCGTCAAGCCCAAAGCGCGCGAGCACCCGCCGGGCCTGCGCGTCCGGCGCGCACAGCGCGATGCGGCAGGGCAGCCCCCACGCGCGCAGCAGCCGCTGCATCAGCACGCAGCTCACCGCGCTGTCCACGTCGGCGCGGTCGTGCCCGGTGACGGCGATGCCGCCGCGCGCCGCCGTGCCCTCCAGCAGCGCGCGCAGCCGCGCCGTTCTCTCGCTCATAGGCGCTCCTTTCTTTTAAAAAGGCGGGCCAGGCCCGCCTTTGCGATCAATCGTAGACCGTCGTCCACTGCGTGGGATACGCGCCGACGGCCGTCACGCCGGTGTCGCGATACATCTGCTCAAACTGCTCGCCGAGTTCCAGCAGGCGATCCACGATCTGCGCGCTCTTCTCCTCGTCCGCCTGGGTCGGCTTGAAGTCGTTCACGTCCTGCTGGGAGGAGATGGAGCACGGCACGATGCGGAAGCCCTCGTCCTCGACCACGCCGTCCGGATAGACGCGGAAGCGCTGTTGGAAGATATACGTGTCCATGTCGTCCGGGCGCGTGTTGCCCGCAAAGGAGAAATTGCCCAGCGAATAGCAGATGTAGCGGCCCTTGTAGACCTCGATGGGGTTCATGCGGTGGCGGTGGTGGCCGATGACCAGATCGGCGCCCGCGTCGATCGTCGCGTGGCCCAGCGGAACCTGGCGCTCATTGGGTACGTAGTCCTTCTCGTCGCCCCAGTGGTAGGAGACGATCACGATCTGGCAGCCCGCACTGCGCAGCGCGGCGATGTCGCCCTCGATGGAGGCGTAGATGTCGTCGTACTTGCCGTTGAACGTCTGGTAGGAGAGCATGCCGATGGAGATGCCCGTATCGGTGGTGAACGTCGTGCTGCCCAGATGGCCGCTGTAGGCGATGCCCGCGCCGTCGAGCGTCTCGCAGGTGTCCTCGTACCCGGCGTCGCCGTGGTCCATCACGTGGTTGTTTTCCAGGGAGACGGCCTCGATGTTGCCCGAGGTGAGCACTTTGACGTACTCCGGCGGTGCGGCGAAGGAATACGTGTTGGAGGTGGCGCTCTTGGTGTTGGTGAGCGTGCCCTCGAAGTTGACGATCGTCATGTCGTCCGCGGCGAAGATGTCCGCGACGTTCTCCATCGGGAAGGCGAGGCCGGAGGTTTCCTTGTCCAGCTGCTTGTCAAAGACATTCTTGCCGCTCTTGCGCGTGTCGCCGCCGATGGTGACGTCGCCCGTGGCGGAAAGGGTCACGATCACCGAACCGTCGTCGAGCAGGCGCCAGTCGCTGCCGTCCTCGCGCTGATACCAGGCGAGCGACTCAAAGACGGCGTCCTCCCAGACCTCGGCGGCGGGCGGCTCCCCGTTTTCAAAGAGGGACAGATCGAGCGCTTCTCCAAGGCACGCGCCGGGAAGCAGCAGGATCAGCAGAACCAGGGCTGCAAGCATGTGTGTTTTCATGGGCTTCTTTCGTCCTTTTCGTGGTCACTGCGGTGAATTGAGCAAGTTATGGAAGCGTGTTTTGTTCGTCGTCCAGCGCACATCGAGCACCGAAGAGCCGCTGAGCGTGTCGTAATGATAGGTGCCGTCATCGGGAATGCGGAACTCGATGAACTGCGCGTTGCTTGTGACCATCGCGTAGCCCTGCGAGAGCGCCGAGAGCACGTCCATGGCCGACAGGTTCATCTTCATGCCGGCGGAAACCTGGTTGTATACGCCCACCAGCTCCAGCAGCGAGAGCTCACGGCACTTGTCAAAGAGCTCGCCGAGCACCTTGCGCTGGCGTTCGGTGCGTCCGAAGTCGCCCTGATCGTCGTAGCGGATGCGCATGTAGGCCAGCGCGATGCGCCCGGTCATATGCACCAGGCCGGGTTCTTCGGGCAGGTTGGGGTCGTCGTTGAGCAGGATGCGGCGGATCGCGCTGCATTCTGCTGAATCGATCTCGATGTCCACGCCGCCCAGCGCATCAATCACAGGCTTCACGTTTTCGAAATTGACGAGTACGGAGCCTTCGATTTCAATGCCCAGTTCGCGCTCCAGGCAGGTTTCCACGCCCTCGAAACCGTAGCTCTTGTAGAGCAGGTTGATCTTGGTGGGGTTGCCTTTGAGGTTGTTGATCTGGCAGTCACGCAGGATGGAGGTCATGATCACGCGGTTGTACTTGTGGTCGAGCGTCATGATCACAATGGTGTCCGTGCGCGCGTCGTCGGTGATCTCCTCCGCGTACCCGTCCTCGCCCAGGAGCAGATAGTGCGTCAGCTGGTCGTTGACTTCCTCGCCAAGCGCACACGCCCCCAGCAGCAAAAACGCGGCCAGCAGCAAGGTACAAATGTGTTTGAACATGCAATCCTCCGTGTTGGTGAATTCCCCTCTTTCATACGACGAATGAGGCGGAAATTTTCTTCCCGGTTCAGCAGGCAAACAGCGCGCGCAAAAGCATCGGGCCTTCTGCCAGGTGATCGCCGGTCGCGCGGGCATGCGCCTCGTCAAACTTGACCGGCGTGCCGGGGTTGCGGCTGTCGTAGAGGGCAAAGGGGACGGCGTTGCCGTCGTGGCCGCGCGTGGACAGCAGCGTGGGGTGATCCGAGAGCAGCAGAATGCGGTAATCGGGGTCGATCTCCCCCAGACGCGCAAGCAGCGGACCGACGACGCGGCTGTCCAGCCGCCGGATGGCCTCGCACTTGCCCGCCACGTCGCCTGCATGGGTGCACTCGTCCGGCGCCTCGACATGGACGCAGGCGAAGTCCGCGCCTTCGCGCAGCGCCTGCAACACGGCCTCGACCTTGCCCTCGTAATTGGTATCCAGTTCGGCCGTCGCGCCCTCCACGCGGGGCGTTTCAACGCCGCAAAGCCCGGCAATGCCCCAGACCAGCGGCACGGCAGAGACGGCGCTTCCGCGCTTGTGGTACAGCGTCTCAAACGGGGTGAGCGTCATGGCGCTGCCCGGCCCCCAGGGCCAGATGCAGTTGGCGGGCAGCTTGCCCGCGGCGATGCGCGCGCGGTTGATGGGGTGATGGCGCAGCACGTCAAACGAAGCGCGCATGAGCGCCGTCAGCTCTTCGCCCAGCACGCCGGAGGGCAGATGCCCGGCGATGGGGCTGCCCAGGATGTTGTGCGGCTCGCAAAAGTGCATGCCGCTGCGGTCCGGTTCGTGCGCGGCGTCGATGACGCCGGTATGGCGGAAAGTCGGCGTGACGTGGATGGTGAACCCCAAGGGCGCGGCCAGCGCGGCAAAACGGGGGTCCGCGATCAGGTCCTCCATCAGCGTGACGGCTTCCTCGCCCTCGATGCCCCCGCCGTTGTGGGAGAGAATGCGCGCCGTGTCAAAGCACTCGCCATCGAGCGCGCACAGGTTGACGCGCAGGCTCGTCTCGCCCGGGCGCAGCATCACGCCCATGCCGGCGGCCTCCAGCGCGGAGCGGCCCGTATAGCAGGTGCGCGGGTCATAACCAAAGATCGAGAGAATCGCCGTGTCGCTTCCGGGCAATACGCCCTTGGGCACGGTTTGGCAGGTACCCAGGCGCCCGCCCGCCAGGCGATTCATATTCGGACAATCGATGGCCTCAAGCGGTGTGCGGCCGTCCAGCTGGGAAACGGGTTCATCGGCAATGCCGTCTCCGATTACAAGCACGTATTTCATCAAGAGCGCCTCCGATTCTTTCTCGGTTTTCACCATTTCATCCTATTATACAGCAAATCTTTCCAGCAGGCAATGCTTGATTGCGCCGCGCGCGCATAAACGCCGCATACGGGTTCATAGACTTGTACCGTTCCGACCACGTCCGGCGAAGACCCGTATGCAAGTAAACGGTATAAAATACCCCATCAACGCGCAAGCTGACCTACAAAGGCGCCCCATGCGCGGGGCATAAAGCCCCTGCGCCGAGCGGGGAGCATCATCAAGGAGGGACAAGGATTGATGGAAGTGAGTTGTCCGCGCCAGGGCCCCGTGCGCGGCCCGCATGGTGGATGGCAGCAGCGGGAGATTGACCTTTTGGAGCAGACCGTGGGCGAGGCCGCAAAGGCGGGGGAATCGCTGCGCAGTGTGTTTGAGCGCGTGGGCCAGGAGCTGGGGCGCAAGCCCAACAGCATCCGCAATTTTTACTATGCGCAGTTGCGCGAACGGGAGGGCGGCGATGCGCCGCGTACCCTGCCGTTTGAAACGTTTGCCCCGGACGAGGTGGAGCAGCTGATTGAGAACGTGCTCACGGCGCGCGCCCAGGGCATGAGTGTGCGCGCCTGTGTGCGCAAACTCTCCGATGGCGACAAGACGCGCATGCTGCGCTATCAGAACAAATACCGCTCGACCATCCGCACGCGGCCGGAGCTCGTGCAGCGGGTGATGCAGCGCCTGAACGAGCAGGGCATACCGTTTGTCAGCCCCTATCCGCAGGAGACCTCGCCGGAACAGGCGCTCCCGCAGATCAAAAGCCGCGTGCAGGCTTCGGGCGATCCGCAGCTGACCCAGCTCTTTGACGGGCTGAACCACCTGCTGGACCTGGCGCTTTGCAGGGAAGCTGCCCCGGGGGACAGCGAGGCGCTGCGCCGGGCCGACCGGCTCAATGCCCGGTGCGATATGCTCCGCATTGCGCTCTCCGACGAGCAGGAGCGCAGAAAACAGCTGGCCGGGGAAGCCTCAGGCATGGTGACGCTCATCAAGGAATACATCGCCCTGCCGGAGAGCGACCGCATTAGCCATACGCAGGCGTTTTGCGAGCAGGCGGCTGCGCGCTTGGCCGCCGTGGAATGCGCGATGATGCAGGAATAACCCCCATGGACTCCCGTTGCCACGCGAGCGGCGGAAGTCCTTCTTTTTTATCTCCGGCACGGATGAAAAAAACGCAACCGGGTCAAAAGAAGATTGAAGTTCGCCGCGGAGTTTGCTATAATCGGTGTTCAGCAAGGCCGCCTGGCTTGCGGGAAAGGGAGAACGGGATGAAGACGCAGAATGACCTGGGGCGCGACGACATCGGCCGCCTCGTGCTGCGCATTGCGCTGCCGAGCATGTTGGCGCAGTTCGTCAGCGTGTTTTACAGCATCGTGGACCGCATGTACATCGGGCACATCCCCGGTGACGGGGTTCTGGCGTTGGCCGGGGTGGGCGTTTGCGGGCCCGTGGTGACGATGGTCGGCTCGGTCGCCTTTTGGATTGCCGTCGGCGGCTCGCCGATGATGAGCATGCGCATGGGCGAGGGACGCCGGGATGAAGCCGGCCGGATTCTCTTTACCTGCACGGTGATGCTGGCGGCGGCGTCGGTGCTGCTGATGGCGGTGGTTTTGCCGCTGCGCGAGCCGATGCTTCGGCTTTTCGGGGCGAGCGACGCGACGTATCCGAGCGCGGATGCGTATTTTACGACCTACATCGCCGGAACGCTCTTTGCGCTCATGGCGACCGGCCTCAATCAGTTCATCATCGCGCAGGGGTTCGCCGCAACGGGCATGAAACTGGTCATTCTGGGCGCTGTGCTCAACATCGTGCTCGATCCGGTGTTCATCTTCCTGCTGGGTTGGGGTGTGCGCGGCGCGGCGGCGGCGACGGTGATTTCCCAAATGGCCAGCGCGCTGGGGGCGCTGTGGTTCCTCGTTCGGGGACAAGCCGCGATTCCACTGCGCAAAGAGGCGTTTCAAACGCGGATCATGCGGCGCGTGCTGCTGATGGGGTTTGCGCCGTTTTCCATCATCGCCATCGACAACGTGATGATCATCGCCCTCAATGCGGTGCTCCAGCGCTACGGCGGCCCGGAGCAGGGCGATGCGCTCATCACCTGCGCGACGATTGCCCAGAGCTTCATGCTCGTGGTGACCATGCCGCTGGGCGGCATCTCTGGCGGCACGCAGACCATTCTGGCCTACAACTACGGGGCGATGCGCATGGACCGCGTGCGCGAGGCGCAGCGGCGCATCATCGGCCTGTGCCTGCTGTACA
>CALVKT010000043.1 GCA_944333055.1 uncultured Clostridia bacterium | reverse complement strand
GGTTGGACACGTAGCTGCCCAGCTCGCCCGCCTCATACAGGCCGGGGATGGGGTTCTCGTTCCAGTCCAGCACGCGGCCGTCGGTATCGCGCTTGGCGCCGCCGGTGGTGGCCACGAGGGTGGGGGTGATGGATACGGCGTAGAAGGGCGCCTTCTCGGTGGGAGCCATGGTGGCGGGATCGCGGCCGAAGTCCTCGTCCACGCCCTTTTCGCACATCTCGTTGTAGCGGTCGATGGTGGCCTGGAGCTCGACGGGGTCGCGGCCGATCTTCTCGGCCAGCTCCTCGATGGTGTCGGCCTTGATGATCCAGCCCTTTTCGATCTCGGCGAGGTTGTCGCTGGACCACATGACGCCCTCGGTGGTCGTCGGCCAGCTCAGCCATTGGGAGGCGATGGAACCCGCCTCACGGGTCTTCTCGTCGAAGATGAGATCGACCGGCAGCGCCTTCTCGTGCGGCAGATCGACGTAGCGGCCGTACTCCATGTACTTCATGTGCTGACGGTGATAGCTGGTCGCCTCGTCGTAGAAGCGGGTGCCGTCGGCGCTGATCTCGATCCAGGAGTTGCCCGCCATGGTGAAGTTGCGCATGAATGTCGCCTCATGCTCCGGCACCTTGATGCCCAGCCAGAAGCCGCCGGACTGAGTCTGGTTGTTCATATGCCAGATCTGCGCGCCGGCTTCCATCAGCATCTTGATGCCGTCGCCGGTGTTGCCGGGGGTGCCCGCGGTATAGACGACGTCCATGCCGTGGAAGTCGCGCTGCATGGTCAGGTTGTTCTCATAGCCGCCGCAGGCGAGCAGCACGCCCTTGCCCGACTTGATGGCGATCTCGGTGCCGTCAGCCTGACGGGCGATCACGCCGGAGACTTCCCCGGTGAAGGGGTCCTGCACCAGGGAGACGGCCGGGGTTTCAAAGAGCACCTCGATGCCGCGGCTCTCCACCGCCTTGGCAAAGCAGCGCCACACGCCGCCGTTCTCAAACGTCGTGCCCCTGGCGCGCAGGTGCGCGGAACAGCCGTCGAACACGGAGCCCTCAAACGTGTCGAACTCCACGACCATGGAGCCCCACTTGAGCGCGCCGCCGCCGACGTAGCCGGCCTCATAGCCCACGCCTGCCGCCACGGACTCGATCCACGGCAGCTGATCCGCGAAGCCCTGACACAACCAGGTCAGGTACTCGTCGGGAATCGGGTTGGGCAGATTGCAGTTGTACAGGTAGGTCTTGAGGGTGGAGACGGCCTCCTGCGACGGCACCAGAAACGTCTGGCCGGACGCGATGGAGTTGCCGCCGGCGAGTTCGACAGGCATCTTCTCCAGCACCAGGATCTCGGCGGTCGGGTCGATGTCATACGCCTCCACCGCAGCGGCGGCGCCGGCCAGGCCGTAGCCCACGATCAGGAAGTCCACCTCCCGATCCCACTTCTCGATCTCCTGAACCGGGGTCACCCAGTCCTCCCCGGCATAGGCGCCCGCGCAGAGCGCCAGCGTCATCACGAGCGTCACAAGCACGCAAAGCCATCTCTTCATGATCTTACTCCCCTTCCGATTTCGTCATATTATTGACGATCTCATGCGGCATTCGTCACGGTTTTGCCGCATTTTTGCCGCAATTCCTCGTCTGCGCCGCCATTATACACCCTCAAGCCGCTTGAGAGGCAAGCCCGTTTGTAAATAAACAGACAATGTTTCCCGATCGCTCCGAGCGCGAATCCGGCTTTGACGCAGCCTTCACAAGCGCCTTTTTGGCCCTGCGCGCGTTCAAATCGCCGTTTGGCCGCGTGTGCGCGTCCCGGCGCACCCTCAAGCCGCTTTTGATTTTTCCCGTGAAGGGCGCGCGGCAAAAAGCGGTTGCCGTCCCGTTTTAAAGCTGATATAATGGAACCGGCCATAATTGACAGCATTTGCGCGCCATCGTGCGCCGGAAAGGAACCCATGAAGACGATCAAATTCTGCGCGGCCCTGCTCGCGGCCTGCGCGCTCACATTCAGCGCCGCGCCTCTGTGCACGCCTGCGCCCGCGCTCGCCCAGAGCGAATCGGCGGACGGCATCCTGCAGACGGCCAAGGAAGCGAACATGCGCAAGGAGCCCAACAAGCGAAGCGACATCCGCGAGACGCTCAAGAAGGGCACGAAGGTCGAGGTGCTCGATCAGACCGGCATCGGCGAGAACGTCTGGGCCTATGTGCGCGTGGTGAATAGCGGCAAGACCGGCTACATCATGATGAACCTGCTTGAGCCGGTGCCCACGCCCACCCCGACGCCCACGCCGACCCCGGTGCCCACGCCGACGCCCGTGCCCACGCCCACGCCCGTGCCCACCCCGACGCCTACCCCCACGCCCGTGCCCACCCCGACGCCGGACGGGATGTACGTGCTGGGCGAGACGTTTTATGAGGAGGAGCAGATCGGCCGCACGAACATCAACGCCAACATCCGCCGCAAGCCCGACGGCAAGCGGTTGACGCAGGTGTCCTCCGGCGTGCGCCTGCGCATCGTCGGCGAAGTGGAAGAGGATGGCGAGCGCTGGCTGCACGTCATCGTCAAGGACACCGGCGAGGAGGGATACATGCTCGCCGAGCTGATCGACATTTTGCGGCCGGCCACGCTCCGGGAGGTGGACGCCGCCTCGGTGCTTGAGCGCTACACCGTCCTCTCCTGCGATCCGATTCTGGACATCCAGCTCGCCGAGCCGTTTGAATACACGCAGGAGGAGCTCGCGCAGTATCAGACGCTGCGCACGGGCGACAGCAACGAGGACGTGCGCGCGCTCAAGCTGCGCCTCTACGAGCTGGGCTACTTCCGCAAGGAGAACGACAACACGCGCTACACCGATTCCACCGCCGAGGTCATCGAGATGTTCCAGCGGGACAACGGCCTGCCCGTGACCGGTGAGGCCGATCCGCACACGCAGGCGATGCTCTTTGACGACCGCGTGCTCCCGCGCGAGGGCAGCAGCAAGGAGATTCAGTACCTGAACAACCGCCAGCAGCCGCTCTACATCCAGAAGGCGGAGGTCACCTCCTTCAACTACCACGGCGGCTTGCAGGTCTCCGTGCGCAACAACTCCGGCGAGCGGCTCACGGCCTTTGGCCTCAAGATCATCCCCTACTTGCGCGACGGCTCGCCCGCCGACATGAAGGAGACGTTCGCCGAGGAGATCGAGCGCGTCTACGCCATCGACGACATCTCCATCGCCAACGGCCGCAATTACTCCGACTTCTGGGTGCCCGAGGAGGAGGAAGAGGAAGAGGAAGATGACGAGGCGGACGAGGACTACACCGACGAGGGTGGCATCGACTTCCCCGGCCTCGTGGAAGACGAGGAGGGCACGGCCACCTACGTGCCGCATCACTTCATGGTCAGCGATCAGGTCTACTTCTCCAGCGCGCAGGTGGCCGTCTGCTGGTATCGCGTGGGCGGCAAGAAGGTCTACGTGGACGACGACCAGATGGTCTTCGTGGGCGTCGATTCCGGCGTGGGTGACAGCCTCATGCACACGCTGCCCATCTCCGTCACCGAGGCGGAGCGGGAAAACGCCGACTGGGAGATGGGCGTGACCACGCGCTACGTGCTGCCCGTCTACCAGAGCTACTACAATCTGCCGCAGGGCGCGTGGGTCAAGTCCGTCAAGAGCGCCTCGCCCATGGAGGACGCGGGCGTTGAGCCGGGCGACGTGATCGTGGGCATCGGCGACATCACCATCCTCGGCGACGCGACGCTGCGCAAGGCGCGCGGGAGCATCGAGCCGGGCGACAGCGCCACGATGACCATCTGGCGCGACGGCACGTACTACGAGACGGAGCTCTTCCGTCCGGAAGAGAAATGACGCAAACGGCGGCGGCACAATCGGGCCGCCACCGTTTCCATAGGAAAGGGAGAGACGCATGGAGCTGGAAACAAAGCGCCTGACGCTGCGCCGCTGGACGCTTGCGGACGCGTCGGACCTGTTCACTTACGCGAGCGACCCGGACGTCGGGCCCATAGCGGGCTGGCCAGTCCACAAGGACATCGAGGAGAGCCGCCGCGTGATCGAGACGGTCTTCTGCGGCAGGGAGTGCTATGCCGTCTGCCTCAAATCGTCGGGCAGGCCCGTCGGCTGCATCGAGCTGCGGCTCAACGGCTTCACCGACATGACGGACAGGGACGACGAATGTGAGCTGGGCTACTGGCTGGGCAAGCCGTTCTGGGGCAACGGCTACATCCCCGAAGCCGCCGAACGGCTGATCCGCCGCGGTTTTGAGGAACTGGGCATGCGCGCCATCTGGTGCGGCTACTACGACGGGAACACCAAGTCCAGGCGCGTGCAGGAAAAGCTGGGCTTCACCCCTCACCACACCCGCCCGGACGTGCCGGTGCCGCTGCTCCATGAGGTGCGCGTCGGACATACCAACCTGCTCACCCGCGCGCAGTGGCTGGCGCGATGACATGCGGCGCTGCATGCGCCGGTTATCCAGCCTGTCTTCCCGGTTCCTTCTTTGCACAACAAAAGCGGCTGCTGCAATCCTCTTGCGGCAGCCGCCTTTCTCTCTGTTCCGATTCCAATCTCATTCTGATTGCACGCTGTGCAAACCGGCCCGTCTCAGGCGCAGGGGCGATGCCCCCTGCGCACGCATTTTGACGAGATCTCGGGCTGCCGCCCAAACCCGTCCGGGGCCCTGCTCCGAATCCCGAAAGGGACCGAAGCCCGCCGCCTGTGGCGGAAACAGGCGAGCGGAACGCCTGGAATCGCCAGTCGCGCCCTGCGGCGCGCGACTGTGCGAGTTCCCCCGGACTCCTTGACACATGCGCGCTTCGCGGTTCAGGAAGCCATTGAGCATGAAAACAGCATTACTTGTGATAGAGCCTGTTCTTCTCGTAGGCCGGTTCGCAGGTGAGGTGCATGTTCAGGCGCTTGAATACGCCGTCGTCCACCGCCGAGAGGATCACCGTGCAGTGCACGTCGCAGCCGGAGAGCGCGCCGATCTGCTGCATCGCGCGCATGGCGTTCTCCTCGGTCGCGGCGCTGATGGACAGCGCGACGAGCATCTCGTCGGTGTGCAGGCGCGGATTCTGGCTCTTCATGTAGTCGATCTTGAGCGTCTGAATGCTGGCGATGACCGCCGGAGAGATCAGCTTGATCTCGTCGGGGATGCCTGCCAGCGCCTTGAGCGCGTTGAGCATCGCGGCGGACACCGGGCCAAAGAGATCCGTCGTCTTGCCGGTGACGATGCGCCCGTCCGCCAGCTCGATGGCGGCGGCGGGCTTGCCGGTCTTCTCCGCCACGCCAAGCGCGGCCGGCACGACGGCGCGCGCCTCCGGCTCCAGATTCAGCGAGCTCATCAGCAGCGCGATCTTGTTGACCTCCTCGCTGGAGCCGATGCCCTGTCGCACCTGGCACGCCGCCTTGAAATAGCGGCGGAGGATCTCCTGGCGGGACGCCTCGCGGCAGGCCTCATCGTCGACGATGGACAGGCCCGCCATGTTGACGCCCATGTCTGTCGGGCTCTTGTAGGGGCACGCGCCGTAGATGCGCTCAAAGATCGTGCGCAGCACCGGGAAGATCTCCACGTCGCGGTTGTAGTTGACCGTCGTCTCGCCATAGGCCTCCAGATGGAACGGGTCGATCATGTTCACGTCGTTGAGGTCGGCGGTCGCCGCCTCGTAGGCGAGGTTCACCGGGTGCTTGAGCGGCAGGTTCCAGATCGGGAACGTCTCGTACTTGGCGTAGCCCGCCTTCACGCCGCGCTTGTGCTCGTGATAGAGCTGGGAAAGGCAGGTCGCCATCTTGCCGCTGCCCGGGCCGGGCGCCGTGACCACGACCAGCGAGCGCGTCGTCTCGATGTAGTCGTTGCGGCCATAGCCTTCGTCGCTGACGACCATGCGCACATCCGTGGGATAATTGGCGATGGGATAATGCCGGTAGACCTTGACGCCCAGCGCCGTCAGCCTGTTTTCAAACGTGACGGCGGACGGCTGATCCGAATACTGCGTCAGCACGACGGAGCCCACGTACAGCCCGAACCCGCGGAACACGTCGATCAGGCGCATCACGTCCATGTCGTAGGTGATGCCCAGATCGCCGCGGCGCTTGTTCTTCTCGATGTCGCCCGCGCTGATGGCGATGACGATCTCCGCCTGATCCTTGAGCTCCATGAGCATGCGGATCTTGTTGTCCGGCTCAAAGCCGGGCAGCACGCGCGCGGCGTGGAAGTCGTCAAAGAGCTTGCCGCCGAACTCCAGATACAGCTTGCCGCCGAACTGCGCGATGCGCTCGCGGATGCGCTCGGACTGCAAGCGGATGTACATGGCGCTGTCAAAACCGATTCTCTTCATATTCCCTGTTTCCCCAATTCCGTCGTTGTGGCTCACAAAAACAACTAGCAGTATAGCAAAATCTGCGGGCGCTTTCAAGGGATCTGCGCAGATTTCAGGGCTGGGCAAGCCGTCCGGCGTTCACCCCGCCGAACACGCGCAGGTTCGGCGCGCAGTCCTCAAAGGCGAAGTCCGCCACGCGCGTGGTCGCGGGCATCTTCACGAAGGCCAGCCGCTTGCAGCCAAAGAACGCCATGCGCCCCAGCGCGCTCGTGCCCCAGGGCAGCGTCACCTGCGTGAGCGTGTCGCAGCCGGCAAACGCGCTGTCGCCCACGCGCTCCAGCCCGCGCTCCAGCGAGATGCTCGCCAGATTTCGGCAGCCGAAGAAAGCGCTCTCGCCGATCTCGCGCACGCCTGAGCCGATGACCAGCTGAGACAGCGTGCCGCAGGCGAAAAACGCCTTGGGCGCAATGGCCACGATACGCCGCCCGCAGGTCTCCGCCGGGATCTCGATGCGTTCGGGCGCCGCCTGCCGCGCGCCGGTCACCACCAGCGAGCCGTCCTCCAGCTCCGAAAAGACGAGCGCTTCGTCCTCCCTCCAGCTCTCGGCGTCAAAGCGCAGGCCGTTGAGCTGCGCATAGCGGTGCGCAGGCGTCTCCAGCGCGCCGTGCAGGCAGAGCTGCTTGCCGCAGCCGAAGAACACGCCGCCGCCAAAGCCTGACAGGCTGGCGGGCACGTCCACGCGCGCAAGGCTCGTGCACTTGGAGAAGCACGACGGCCCCAGTGCCTGCACGCCCGGCTCGATGCGCACGTGCGCAAGCGCCGCGCACTTGGCAAAGGCCAGCGTGCCCACGCGCTGCACGCTGCCGGGGATGACCAGCCGCGTCAGATGCGCGCAGCCGGAGAAGGCCATCTCGCCGATCTGGCGCAGCGACGGCGGCAGCGTCACGCGCCGAAGCGCCGTGCAGCCCTCAAACGCGTGCGGCGCGATGGCGACCACCGGGCACGCACCCGCCTCAAACTGAATGTCCAGATCGTCGGCGCGCGCGTCCATGCAGCGCACGGCCGTCAGCGTGCCGTCCCCGTTGTCCGCAAAGTCGATCACGCGCCGTCCCGCCGTGGCAAATGCCGCCTGCGCGCGATACGCGGCGCGCACAGGCACGGCCTGAGCGACGGGCTCGGTCTGGGCGGCAGGCGCGGCCTGAGCGGCAGGCGCTTCGCCGTCCGGCTCTTCGTGCCACGGTCTGGGCGAGACGCCCGTCTCGATGGTCGCGCTGAAGCCGTCCTGCGCCACCGTGCTGCGCGCGGATGCGCCGCTCTCCCGCCTGAATTTCCTGATCAACATGGTTTTCCTCATCCTTCGGCATGTTTCGCATTCGGGTATATTATAGCATTTGCCCCGCCGCAAGGCAATGGCGCGCGCGTTTTTCTGCACGCCACTGCGCGTCGTGCCCGGAAATATACACAAAATCGACGAAAAGCGGAGAAACGCGGCGAAACGCAAAGAGAGAACCCCCGCGACAACCCTCCGCCGCAGGGGTTCTCCGCAAGTTTACAGGGCCTGCGCGTTTTCGGCCGGCGCGACAAAGCGCCTGACCCCGGCAAGCACGCTCTCATACGCCGAGCGCCAGAAATGCGCGCTGCGCACGTCGGGGTCGAGGCCGTCGTCGTAGCGCTCCTGCTGCGCCCAGAGCATGATCTCCTTGAGCTTGCCGACGCTCAGCGCGTGATCCGCCCGGCTTTCCACACCTTGGTGGCCGCGTGCTCCGCGTCGCAGGAGAGCGCGTCATCAGCGACAGGCGCTCAAGCGTCTCTCCGATCTCCTCCATGCCGGAGAGGATCGCATGCGGCTTGGCCGTGACGTCCTGCGCCGACCCGGCGACCAGCCTGTTCGCCGCCTCGATCTTTTCGGGGACGGCGGCCAGATCCGCCGCAAAAGCCGGATCGTCAGAGCCGCGATAGAACACGGACAGATCCCACCGGGCCTTCATACCGCATTGCCTCCTTGAGCCTCATGTCCGCCCATTGTACACAGCTTTTGTGCGCCAGACAGGGGTGTGCGCCCGCCCCGCAAGCCGAAAAAGCGCGCTGCGCCGTGAATTTCCCCCTTTTAAACGCGTGCAACTTGCATTATAATTGAAACAGGTATGCAACCGACCTTTTGCCGGGGCATCCATGCGACACGGCAACCTGACGAATGAAAGCAACGGAGGATGAATGACCATGACCTATCGCGAGCAATACGAAGCCTGGCTGCGCGACTTCGCGGACGACGCCGCGACCGTGGAGGAGCTCAAGGCGCTTGAGGGCGACGAAAAGGAGATCGAAGACCGCTTCTACACCGATCTGTCCTTCGGCACCGCCGGCATGCGCGGCGTGCTCGGCGCAGGCACAAACCGCATGAACCTCTACAACGTGCGCCGGGCGACCAAGGGCTTCGCCGACTACATCAACAGCCAAAGCCCCGAATACGCCCGCCGCGGCGTCGTCATCGCCTATGACTCCCGCCGCATGAGCCCGGAGTTCGCCAAGGCCGCCGCCCTCGTGCTCTGCCGGGAGGGCATTCACGTCCGCCTGTTCGACGAGCTGCGCCCCGTGCCGGTGCTCTCCTACGCCGTGCGCCACCTGCACGCCATCGCCGGCATCGTCATCACCGCCAGCCACAACCCGCCCCAGTACAACGGCTACAAGGTCTACTGGGAGGACGGCGCGCAGATGCCGCCGGAGTACGCCGACCAGGTGCTCAAGATGATCCGCGCCTGCCGCTATCAGGACGCCGTGGAGATGGACGAGAAGGAGGCGCTTTCCTCCGGCCTGCTTGAGATCATCGGCAAGAAAGAGGTTGACGACGATTACATCGCCGACGTCAAGACGCTCTCCGTCCAGCCGGCGCTGATGCAGACCGCCGGCAAGCAGCTCAAGATCGTCTATACGCCGCTGCACGGCTCCGGCAACAAGCCGGTGCGCCGCATCCTCGCGGAGATCGGCATCGAGAACGTGTACGTCGTCAAGGAGCAGGAGCTGCCCGACCCGAACTTCTCCACCATCAAGGTGCCCAACCCGGAGGACCCCGCCGCCTTCGCCATGGCCATGAAGCTGGCCGATGAGGTCGGCGCGGACTGCATCTTCGGCACCGACCCGGACTGCGACCGCGTGGGCATCGCCGTCAAGGATGACGAGGGCAAGTATTACCTGATGAGCGGCAACCAGATCGGCTGCGTGCTGCTCTACTACATCCTCAAGAGCCGTCAGGCGCTGGGCACGCTTCCCGCCGACGGCGCGGTGGTCAAGTCCGTCGTCTCCACCGAGCTGGCGCGCAAGATCGCCGCGGGCTTCGGCCTCGTCTGCTTTGACACGCTGACCGGCTTCAAGTGGATCGCCGAGAAGATTCAGCAGTTCGAGGACAAGGGCGACCACACGTTCCTCTTCGGCTTTGAGGAGAGCTACGGCTTCCTCTCCTCCACCTTCGTGCGCGACAAGGACGGCGTCAACGCCTCGCTGCTCATCGCCGAGGCCGCCGCGTGGGCCAAGACGCAGGGCAAGACGCTCTACGACATCCTTCAGGAGATCTACAAGACCTACGGCTACTACGTCGAGAAGGTCGTCTCCGTCACGCTGCCGGGCAAGGACGGCGTCGCCAAGATGCAGTCGATCATGCGCGGCCTGCGCGCCGACGCGCCCAGGGCGCTCGCCGGCAAGAAGGTGCTCGCCGTGCGCGACTACCTCGCCGGCACCCGCACCGACCTGGCCACCGGCGCCGTGCAGGACGCGGGCCTGCCCAAGTCCGACGTGCTCTACTTCGAGCTGGAGGACGACGCCTGGGTCTGCATCCGCCCGTCCGGCACCGAGCCGAAGATCAAGCTCTACGTCAACACGAACGTCGCCTCCCACGCGGAATCCGCCGCGCAGAACGAGGCGCTCGTCGACGCCTGCAAGGCGATCATGCAGTAATTCACAGGAAAACGCCGGAAGGTTGCCTTCCGGCGTTTTTTCCTGCGCACATGATTTGGAAATCTTCCCTTCGCGAAACACACCCGCTTGAAGCGCGGTCTGCTGCGCAGCCTGCCCATACTGATTCCGGATGAAAACGGCCAATCGGAACCGCAACGGTCGCTACGCGCCGTTGCGGTTCCCGCTGCTTACGCCGTGATCATAGAAGCCGTGAGGGCTGCCGCCCCAAACACGCCGGAGGGCGCGTCTTCGCGGCGGCTTAAAGCGCTTTGCCAACCGGCATCAGAACCCCGTCCCCAGCGCGGCGGACGGCGTGACCATGTGCTCGTAGTGCTGCGCGATGCGCACGGGCGGCAGCGGCTGCGCGTCCAGCTCCTCGATGCCCGCGATCTCGCCGGAGAGATACCGGCGAATCTGGCGCGCCGCGTCGTGAAGGCGCGCCATCGCGCCGCCGTAGCGCAGGCAGAGCACCTCCCAGCCGAAGCGCCGCATGTCGCGCTCCCAGAGCGCGCGGTGCGCGTCCATCAGCCGTTCATACAGGGCCGAGAGCGCGGGCAGCGCCGTCTCCGCCGTCTCCGCGAGCCACGCGCGGTCGTCCGCCAGATAGCGCGGGCGCAGGTCGCGCGCCAGGCGCGCCTTCTCCTTCGCCGCCTCAAAGAGCATCGCCGCATAGCGCGTTTCCGGCGCGTCCGGCTGCGCGCGCAGCACGGCGAGCGCCGCGTCGCAGCGCGCCATCGCCGCATCGAGGCTGTCGTCCTTGAGGTCGAGCAGCGGGTAGAGCGGGTCGCCCCAGATCAGGCTCTTGCCCGTGCGCACGTCCTCCTCGTTCGGGTAGAATTCGCCCATGGCCGTGAGCACGGCGCGCGGCATGCCGGTGAGCGTCTCGCCCGCGAGCGCCATCTCCTCGCGCGGGCAGTCGCAGCCCTGCCAGCAGGATTCCGAGAAGATGGGCAGCAGGCCGCCGGCCAGGAACAGGTCGGTCTCCGCGCCGTCGTCGCCCCACATCGTCGCGAACACCGTGTCCACGCGATGCTTTGCGCAGGCGCGCAGCGCCGGGAACATCGTCGCCTCCGTCTTCTTGACGTGCGGCAGAAAGCCGCCCCACGTCCAGATGCCGCCCGCGAACACCGTGCGGCCGCCCATGCGCGCATGCTCGCTGAGCATGCGGTCGTAGAACGCCTCGTCGGTGTGGTAGTAGTCCCAGTAGCACAGATCCACCGGCGGAATCGCGTCGATGACGGCCTGCGGGATGTCGCAAGCCTCGTCGTAGTAGTCGTTCTTCGCCGAGCCGAGGCGGAAGAACATGTCGCTCCACATGATCGGCTTGAAATCGTAGCGTTCGCAGATCGCGCGCACGCGCTCCAGGTGCCGGTTGAGCAGCGCGAAGCGGTCCGTCTGGCCGTGCCTGAGCAGGTACTCGCCCAGGCCGACGCCGTGCGCCTCGTCCATGCCGATGTGGATGCGGCCCGAACGCATGCACGCGCGCATCGCGCGGATCTCCGCCTCGATGAACGCATACGTTTTCTCCTCGTCGATGAGCAGGATGTCCATCTGGTCGCGCAGCGCGGCGCTGTCCTGCCACTGCAAAAACTGGCGCATGTGGCCCAGCGTCTGGATGCAGGGCACCAGCTCCACGCCGGCCGCCGCCGCGTATTCGTCCAGCTCGCGCAGCTCCGCCTGCGTGTAGCGGCCGCGCAGGTGGCCCAGATACGGGTATTCCGGCACCTCGCAGGTGTCCTCCGTGTAGAGCATCAGCAGGTTCATGCCCAGGCAGGCGAGCTGATCGATGAGCCGCTTGACGCGCTCCACCTTGAGCACCGCCCCGCGCGAGCAGTCGGCCATCGCGCCGCAGGAAGCAAAGTGGCGCTTCTGGCGGACGCTCAGCGCGTCGCGCCCCGCGCGCACGCAGCAGCTGAGCAGGAAGAAGCCGCGCGCAAGCGCGTTCTCGTCCTGCGCAGCGATGCGCGCCCGGCCGCCGGCAAGCGTCACGCAAAGCCCTTCGCCCCTTTCCGCCTCGATCGCATAGGGCAGCTCGATGCCCGTCGTGCGCGCCGCGCGCGCGCGCGCCTGCGCGATACATTCGCTTGAAAACATGGTCATTCCTCCGTCGCCGTTGTGTCTGTTGCGTTGTCATCCGTCTACGATGATATTATACAGGTCAGCGCACGCGGACACAACATCCAGTTTTCAAACGGCGCGAAATATGATATAGTGAAAGCAATCCGATCGTCAGGAGGCGTTTTCCCATGGCCCTCAACCCAGAGATTGCAAACATCACCTACCGCCAGAGCGTCATCCGCAAGATTCCCACGGCCAACAAGATCGTGCTCGCGCTGATGTACGTCGCCGTGTTCATCTTCGCGATCCTCGGCGCCATGTGGGGCACGCTGATGCTCATCCCCACGCTGGGCACGCTGTTTTTCGCCTGGTATTACAAGGGCGTCAACAGCATCACCTACGAATACCAGCTCGACGGCTACGACCTGCACATCCGCCGCCTGAGCGGCACGCGCGCCAAGCCCGTCAACGTCGCCTTCGCCTACGTCGATCTGACGCGCCTGATCGTCATCGCCGACCAGTTTTCCGAGCAGATCGCCCAGGGCGAGGCCGCCTTCGAGGCCGCCGGGAAAAAGCGCCGCGTCACCTACTACACCTCCGCGCAGGACCCGGACAAGCCCAGCGTCGTCCTCTATGCGCGCGGCTCCGGCCCGGAGGAGGGCATGATCGTGCGCATCTACCTGCAGCCCACGGGCCCGCTGCTCCACTGCCTGCGCACACTCTGTCCCGGAAAGGTGTTCACCCATGTCGAACTCGTCTGAAATCGAACTGCGCCGCCAGATGGAGGAGCCGCTCAGCGGCGATTACCGTCCCTATCCCCTCGCGGATGACCGCGTGCTGATGACCATGTTCGACACGCCCTGCTATCCGCCCCACGTGCCCGACATCCCGCACTGCCACAACTGCCTGGAGATCGCCCTGTGCCTCTCCGGCTGCGGGGAGGTCTCCCTGCTGAACAGGCGATGGCGCTTTCGCGCCGGTTCCGTGCTCGTCGCCCCGCGCGGCGTCTACCACAGCCAGCACAACACCGGCGAACCGCTCACCCACTGGCGCTACCTCGCCGTCAACGACGAGTGCCTGCAGCGGCGCATGCCCGATCGTTGCCGCGAGCCCATCGCCGCGCTGCTCGATGAGATCCGCAACACGGGCCTGTTTCTGGAGAGCGGCGTGGACGGCGGCATGGACGCCGTAGGCAAGCTGATGTACGACCTGCGCCGCATCGACGACGCCTCCGCCGACGCGGAGCTTGAGCTGTGCGTCTACCTGCTGCTGCTGGAGATCGCGCGCCAGAAGCGCAGCGCCCGGATGCTGCCGCCCGGCCGGCCCACCGACTTCCACCTGCGCCAGCCCATCGAACCCGCGCTCGCCTACGTCTGCGAGCATTATAAGGAAGACATCCGCATCGGCGACCTGGCCAGGAGCTGCTCGATGAGCGAAAGCTACTTCCGCAAGCAGTTCCACCGGATCATGGGCATGAGCCCCATGGAGCACGTCAACCGCTACCGCATCCACCGGGCGATGGCGCTTTTGTACAACACCGGCGACGCCGTTCAGATCATCGCCGGGCGCGTCGGTTTTTCCTCCATCGCTGCATTCAACCGGAATTTCAAGTGTCATGCCGGCATGAGTCCCAGCCGCTGGCGGCATAGCTGTTTGAACAAATAAAGTGCGCCGTTTTGTGCGCAATCGGGGCAAAAATGAGCGAATATGCTCAGATTTGAACCGAATTTGCGCACAATGCGGCGCATTTGCATGTTATAATGATGACAATGATTTGGTTCGTTTATCGTGCGAACTGAACAAACAACCTTTCAGGAGGAAAAAACCATGAAAAAGCTTGTTTCCCTGTTCCTGATCCTGACGATGATCCTGTCCTGCACAGCCGCGCTGGCCGCCGAGGACGGCAAGATCACCATCTGGACGTGGGACCCGAACTTCAACATCGCGGCGATGAACGTCGCCAAGGAGATGTACAACAAGGATCACCCGGACGTGGAGATCATCATCGAGGAAGTGCTCTCTGAGGACGTCGAAACCCGCGTGATCACCGCCGCCTCCGCCGGCGACATCTCCAACCTGCCGGACATCATGCTCATCCAGGACAACTCCGCGCAGAAGTTCATCCTGAGCTATCCGGAGGTCTACGCCGACATCACCGGCAAGTATGACTTCACCGACTTCGCCGAGGGCAAGCTGGCCTACTCCATCGTGGACGGCAAGAACTACGGCGTGCCGTTTGACGCGGGCACCACCGTGGGCACCTACCGCACCGATTACCTCGAGGCGGCGGGCTACACCATCGACGACATGACCGATATCGACTGGGATCGCTTCCTGGAGATCGGCCGCGACGTGAAGGCCAAGACCGGCATGCCGATGCTCTCCGCTCAGGCGGGCGCGGTGGATACCGTGCTCATCATGATGCAGTCCTGCGGCGCGTCCATGTTCAACGAAGACGGCTCCGTCAACTTCACCAACAGCGACGTCTGCAAGACCGTGCTGGAGTACTACAAGACCATGGTGCAGGAAGGCATCCTCATCGAGGTCAACACCTGGGATGAATACTGCGGCACGCTCTCCAACGGCTCCGTCGTGGGCACCATCAACGGCTGCTGGATCCTGGGCACCATCATGGGCGTCGAGGATCAGTCCGGCAAGTGGGCGCTGACCAACATCCCGAAGCTCCCGGGCATCGAGACCGCGACCAACTACTCCAACAACGGCGGTTCCTCCTGGGTCTTCACCAACGGCACCGACATCGACCTGGCGCTTGACTTCATGCAGGCTTACCGCAACGTCGACTTCTACAACGAGATCCTGCCGACCACTTCCGCCATCGCCACCTGGGCGCCGGCGAAGGAAGGCTCCAACTACACCGCGGGCAACGATTTCTACAGCGGCGACGCCATCTTCGCGAAGATCGTCGATTACACCGCCAAGGTTCCGGCGAACCAGACCGGCGCGTTCTACTATGACGCCCGCGAAGCTCTGGGCACCGCGCTGACCAACTACATCAACGGCGCCGACCTGGAGTCCGAGCTGGCCAATGCCGAGGACACCGTGAACTTCGCCATGGGCTTCTAATTCGGTTCATCCGTTTGCATCCCCGCAACTGCCGCTCCGGCCCGCCGGGGCGGCAGTTGTCCCATGGTGAAACAGCACATACGAATCCAATGGAAAACCATCGCGTCTGTTGTGCTGTCTCACCATGGGCCATCATCAAGAAGAGAGGTGGATCATTCCCATGACCCAAGCGACACCCGCTTCCAAGAAGAAACGCTTCTGGACGATGGAGCGCAAGCAGAGCGCTGCCGGCTGGTGTTTCCTCACGCCTGCGGCGCTGCTCATCGTGATCTTCAGCTTCTGGCCGATGATTCAGGCCTTTTTGACCTCCCTCAAGCGCGGCCTGCCCACCAGGCTGACGTATTGCGAGCCGCTCTGGCGCAACTACGAGCGCATGCTCAGCGACAAGGTGTTCATCCAGTCCGTGACCAACACCTTCACCTACCTGATCATTCAGGTGCCGATCATGCTGGTGCTGGCCATCATCTTCGCATCCCTGCTCAACAACAAGGATCTGAAGTTCCGCGGCCTGTTCCGCACCTGCATCTTCCTGCCCTGCGCGACGGGTCTGGTCGCGTATTCCATGATCTTCCGCACGCTGTTCACCTACGACGGCATGGTCAACGCCGTGCTCTTGGGCAGCGGCATCCTCTCCGAACCGATCAACTGGCTCAATGAACCCTTCTACGCCAAGGTCGTCATCATCATCGGTCTGATCTGGCGCTGGACGGGCTACAACATGGTCTTCTTCCTCTCCGGCATGCAGGGCATCGAGTATTCGATCTACGAGGCTGCGCGCATCGACGGCGCCAATCAGTTCCAGCAGCTCACCAAGATCACCATCCCGCTGCTCAGGCCGATCATCCTGGTGACGTCGATCATGTCCATCAACGGCACGCTGCAGCTCTTCGATGAGTCCGTCAACCTGACGCGCGGCGGCCCGGCGAACATGACGATCACCATGTCGCACTACATCTACAACACGATGTTCACCAAGAACCCGAACTTCGGCTACGCGGCCGCGATGTCCTTCGTGATCCTGATCATGGTCGCCGTCCTGTCCGCAATCCAGATGAAAGTGGGTGACAAGCGATGAGAGAAGGCGCTTTTTCCAAGCACGCATCCCGTTTTGTCATGTACGCGTTCCTGATCTTTGTGTCGCTGATGTCCGTCTTCCCGCTGTACTGGGCGTTCATCTCCGCGTTCAACAACACGCAGCAGATCCTCGGCGGCCGCATGATCCCCAGCACGCACCTGATCGAGAACCTGACGAACCTCTTCGCCCAGCAGGACGTCTGGCGCGCGATGAAGAACTCCTTCGCCACCTCTCTCCTGCAGGTCGTGCTCTCGCTGGCCGTCTCCTCCATTGCGGGCTACGGCTTTGAGATCTACCACGACAAGTACAAGGACGGCGTGATGAGCGTCATCATGCTGGCCATGATGGTGCCGTTCGTCGCCGTGCTGGTGCCGCTGTTCCAGCTCTTCTCCAAGCTGGGCCTGCTCAACAGCTGGATCGGCTTCTTCCTGCCGAGCCTGGCCACGCCGTTCCTCATCATGTACTTCCGCAACAGCGCGCGCTCCTTCCCCAAGGACACCATCGAAGCCGCGCGCATCGACGGACTCAACGAGTTCCAGATCTTCGTCAAGATGTTCGTGCCGATGATGAAGCCGACCTACGCGTCCGCCGCCACCATCACGTTCATGAACGCGTGGAACTCCTACCTCTGGCCGAAGGTCATCATGCAGACCAGCGAGGCGACCACCATGCCCATGCTCGTCTCCAACCTGATGGCCGGTTACGTCATCGATTACGGCGTTGTCATGGCGGGCGTCACGCTCTGCTCGCTGCCGACGATCATCATCTTCTTCCTGTTGCAGAAGAGCTTCACCAACGCTGTCGCCGGCGCCGTCAAGTGAACAAAAATTTTCCCTGCTCCCCCGTTTTGGCGGGGGAGTTTTTTGACGGCTGTCGAAATAATCCATATCCCGACATGTATGCGATTGAGGTGTTGACATGTTTGATTACGACAAGCTGAAATCCCCCGCGTTCTTCGCGGAGAACCGCGTGGACGCCCATTCCGACCACGTCGCCTACCCCTCCCGCGCGCAGTTTGAGGCGGGCGAGAACGGCCTGCGCATGAGCCTGAACGGCCTGTGGAAGTTCCACCATGCGCGCAGCTTTAACCAGACGATCCCCGGCTTTGAGCAGCCCGATTACGACTGCGGCAACTGGGCGGACATCCCCGTGCCCGCGCACATCCAGATGGAGGGCTACGGCGCGCCGCAGTACGCCAACGTCCAGTACCCGTGGGACGGCATGCAGCAGGCCGAAGTCGGCGAGATCCCGCAGGACTTCAATCCCGTCGCCAGCTACTGCAAGCGCTTCACATTGCCGGAGCGCTTTGCCGGCAAGCGCGTGTTCGTCTCCTTTCAGGGTGCGGAGAGCTGCGTCATCGTCTGGCTCAACGGGCATTACGTCGGCTTCTCCTCCGACTCTTTCACGCCGTCCGACTTCGAGCTGACGGATTTCCTCGTGCCGGGCGAAAACAAGCTCTGCTGTCAGGTGGTGCGCTGGTGCTCTGGCAGCTGGCTGGAGGATCAGGACTTCATGCGCTTCTCCGGCCTCTTCCGCGATGTCTTCCTCTACGCCGCGCCTGAGGCGCACGTGCGCGATCTCAAGATCAAGACGCTGCTGGACGGCGCCTGCACCGACGCCACGCTCGATGTGACCGTGCAGCTGGACGTTGCGCCCGGCATGCAGGGACGCCTCTGCCTCGCGCTGCGCGGCGAGGACACGCTCGCCGCCTGCGAGCAGGAGATCGCGCCCACGGTGCACGTCGTCCTGCCCGTCGCCGCGCCCAAACTCTGGAGCGCCGAGGCGCCGAACCTGTACGATCTGGATCTGACGCTGCTGAACGATGCGGGCCGCGAGATCGAGTTCGTCCGCGAGAAGGTCGGCTTCCGCCGCTTCGAGCTCATCGACCGCGTGATGCACCTCAACGGCCGGCGCATCGTGTTCAAGGGCGTCAACCGCCACGACTACTGCGCCGAGAGCGGCCGCGCCGTGCCCGAATGGAAGGTGCGCCGCGACCTGATCACCATGAAGCGCAACAACATCAACGCCATCCGCACCAGCCATTACCCGAACGCCTCCTGCCTCTACCGCCTCGCCGACGAGCTGGGCCTCTACGTCATCGACGAGAACAACATGGAGACGCACGGCGTCTGGGACATGGTCTACTCCGGCAGGAAGCCGGCGGCATACATGCTGCCCGGCGACCGGATGGACTGGCTGCCCATCCTGCTGGATCGCGTCAACTCCACCTATCAGCGCGACAAGAACCACGCCTGCGTGCTGATGTGGTCCTGCGGCAACGAGTCCGGCGGCGGCAAGGTCATCGACGCGATGGCGGCGCTGTTCCGTGAGCTCGACGACACGCGGCTGACGCACTACGAGGGCGCTTACCGCGTGCCCGGCTTCCCGCAGGAGAGCGACGTCGTCTCCACCATGTACATCCCCGCCGCGGACATCCGCGAATACCTGCGCACGCACCGCGACAAGCCGTACATCCTCTGCGAATACGCGCACGCCATGGGCAACTCCTGCGGCGCGATGCACAAGTACACGGAATATGCTTACGAAGAGCCGTTGTTCCAGGGCGGATTCATCTGGGACTATCTGGACCAGAGCGTGCGCACGAAGAACCGCTGCGGCGGCGTGCGCTATGGCTACGGCGGCGACTTTGACGACCGCCCGCACGACGGCAATTTCTCCGGCAACGGCATCCTCTTTGGCGACGGCAGCGAGAGTCCGAAGACGCAGGCTGTCCGCTATCACTATCAGAACATCGCCTGCGAGGTCGGCGCGGACAGCGTGTGCATCCACAATCGCCACCTTTTCACCAGCACGGCTGCCTACGACTGCGTCGTGACGCTTGCGCGCGACGGCGTAACCATCGCCCGCGCCGCGCTGGAGACCGACGTGCCGCCGCTTCACAGCCGCCGCTATGACCTGCCGCTCGCGCCCCAGACGCAGCCCGGCGAATACGCCGTGACCGTCTCCTTCCTGCTGCGGGAGGACACGGCATGGGCCCCGCGCGGCCACGAGGTGGCCTTCGGGCAGGGCGTCTATACGGTCGCCGGAGAGGCTGCGCGCAGGCCGCATCGCCCGCTGCGCGTGGTGCGCGGCGGCAAGAACCTCGGCGTGCACGGCGAGCACTTCAGCGCACTGTTCTCCTACGCGCTCAATGGGTTGGTTTCCTATCGCTACGGCGGCCGGGAGATGCTCAAGGCCCTGCCCATGCCCAACTTCTGGCGCGCGCCGACGGACAACGACCGCGGCAATCGCATGCCCATCCGCTGCGGCCAATGGAAGCTGGCCTCGCTCTACGGCAACATGAGCGCGCCCGGCGAGGCGCGCGACCCGGTCGTCACCGAGGACGGCGAGACCGTCCACGTCCGCTTCCATCACGCGCTGCCCACCACGCCCGCATCCGCCGTCGATGTGACCTATGCCGTCCATCCCGACGGCACGATCGACGTGACGCTCGACTTCGCGCCGGTCAGCGGCCTGTCCGAGATGCCGGAGTTCGGCATGATGATGAAGCTCGACGCCGATTACGACCAGATTCGCTACTACGGCATGGGGCCGCAGGAGTGCTACTGCGACCGCAGCGGCGGCGCAAAGCTGGGCATCTGGCGCACGAGCACGCAGGAGAACATGACGCCCTACCTCATCCCGCAGGAGTGCGGCAACCGCACCGGCGTGCGCTGGGCGGAGGTGACGGACGTGCGCGGGCGCGGCCTGCGCTTCACCGGCGAGGCGATGGAGTTCTCCGCGCTGCCCTACACGCCGCATGAGATCGAGTGCGCCCAGCACCCGGACGAGCTGCCGCCCGTCCACTACACCGTCGTGCGCGCGTCGCTCAAGCAGATGGGCATTGCCGGCGACGACAGCTGGGGCGCGCGCACGCATCCGGAGTATTGCATCCCGGCAGATCAGCCGCTCACCTTCACGTTCAGCTTCCGGGGCATCGTCTGATCAACCCCTTCTTCGCTTCGCGCTGTTTTAAGCTTTTTCATCAAGAATCAGTATCAGAGCACCATCACGAGCGTGCCCACCGTGATGAGCGCCGCGCCCACGATCGATTTGGCGCTGCACGGCTCGCGCAGGATCACAAACGCGAGCACCAGCGTGATGACCACGCTCAGCTTGTCGATGGGCACCACCTTGGATGCCTCGCCCATTTGAAGCGCCCGATAATAGCACAGCCACGACGCGCCCGTCGCCAACCCGGACAGGATCAAAAACAGCCAGCTCTTTCGCCCGATGGCCGCCACGCCGCCCTGCACATGCGTGAGAAAGACCATGCCCCAGGACATCGCCAGCACGACCGACGTACGAATCGCCGTGGCAAGCGTGGAGTTGACGCCCTCGATGCCCATCTTGGCCAGAATACTCGTCAGCGCCGCAAAGACCGCCGACAACAGCGCGTATACCGCCCACATACGAATGCCTCCTCAGAGCGTTTTTGTACGTTCATGATAGCACGTTTCGCCCGCGCCGCGCATAGCTTTTGCGCTGCACGGGCATCCTGCGGGTATATTTTTGCGGAGGTCAGTCATGGAGTTTGTGCTGTTTGTGGCCGCGTGCCTGGCCTTTTCCCTCTCCCCGGCGCACGCGCCGCTCGCGCTGCGCTGCGGCCTCGCCGCGTGCCTGCGCTTTTCCCCGCGCGCGGCCATCGCGCTCTCCGCCGTGGCGGCCTTCTCCGGGCACCTGGGCGCGCTGGCAGGCCGGGGAGGCCTGCGCGCCGTGCCGCCAGCCCAGCGCCCGCCCGTCGCCTGCGCGGCCGTCGTCGGCGGCACGCTGGGGCGCATGGCGCTGCTGCTGTTCGTGGCGCGCTTTTCCGGCAGCCTCGCGCTCGCGCAGCTGCAAGCTGCCGCGCTGCTCGTGCTGTGCGCCGCCGCGCTGCTGCCCGGACGCGTCGGGCGCATGCGCCTGCCCCGCTCCCGCGCGGGGCTCTTCGCCCTTTCGGCGTGCTGCGCCGCTGCGGAAGGCTTCTTCGGCTGCGGCGCAAGCGCGCTCTTCCTGCTCGCCGCACGGGAAGGTGTGCGCAGGCGCGCCGTCCCCGCCGCCGCGCTGCTGCTGGGGCTGCTCGCGCAGGCGAGCGCGCTGCTGCTCACGCTGCTCTCCGGCGGCGCGCAGGTCTTTCCCCTCCGGATTCCGATGGCCCTCGCGCTGGGCGCGCTGCTGGGCGGCTGGCGGTTTGAGCGACAAAAAGAGCGCGGCGGCGTCCTGCGTGGACTGCGCGTCGCGCTTTTCGTCTATGTGCTGCTCGCCGCGCTCGCGGGCGCGGAGCAGGCGTATGTGGGCGATCCTCACGGCAGGACGATTCTGGGATCGTCCTTGCGCGCGCGGTAGATCACAAAACGGTTGCCGATGCTCTGCACGGGCTGCGCGTTGGCCGCCTCGCACAGCGCGTCCACCGCCTCGCGGGCGCTCAGCGGACAGTTTTGCAGCACGGTGCCCTTGATCAGCTCGCGCGCCTCCAGCGCGTCGTCAAGTTGCTTGACCATGTTCTCGTTCACGCCGTCCTTGCCCACATGCAGGATGGGCTCCATCGTATTGGCCAGACCGCGCAGGTACGCGCGTTGTTTGCTCGTCATCAGTCGATGTCCTTTCTCACTCGATAAAGTCGAATTCCATGTCGCAGATCGCGACGGTGTCGCCTTCCTTCGCGCCCGCCTCGCGCAGCGCGTCGATCACGCCGCGGCTGCGCAGCGTGCGATGGAAGTAGTTGATGGACTCGTCGTCCTCGAAGTTGACGGAGCCGATGAGCTGCTCCATCGCCCTGCCCTCGACGGTGTAATAGCCGTCGGCCTCCCTGCGCACCGTGAAGGGCGCCTGCTCCTGCTCGACGCAGATCGGCTCCTCCTCAAAGACGAGCGTATCGGGCAGCGTGGGCAGGATGCGCACGATCGCGCCCATCAGCTCATCGAAGCCCTTGCGCGTGGCCGCCGAGACCGGATAGACCTCGATGTCCGTGCCGCGCAGGTGCTTTTTGAGGCGTTCGAGGTTCTCCTGCGCGCCGGGCAGGTCCATCTTGTTGGCTGCGACGATCTGGGGGCGCTCGGCGAGGTTGCCATAGCCCACCAGCTCGTCACAGATGTGCTCAAAGTCCTCCACGGGATCGCGGCCCTCGCTGCCGGCGATGTCCACGACGTGCACCAGCAGGCGCGTGCGCTCCACGTGGCGCAGGAACTGGATGCCCAGGCCCACGCCCTCGCTGGCGCCCTCGACGATGCCGGGGATATCGGCCATGACGAAATCCAGGCCGTACTGGCGGCAGATGCCCAGATTCGGCGCGAGCGTCGTGAAGTGGTAATTGGCGATCTTCGGCCTGGCCGCCGTGACGACGGAGAGGATCGTGCTCTTGCCCACGTTCGGATAGCCGACGAGGCCCACATCCGCAATGGACTTGAGCTCCAGCTCGAACTCCACGATGTCGCACTTCTGGCCCGGCTTGGCGAAGTTCGGGGCCTGACGTGTCGGCGTGGCGAAGTGCGCGTTGCCCCAGCCGCCGCGCCCGCCCTTGAGCAGCACGTGGCGCTGGCCCGCCTCGTGCAGATCGGCCCAGAGGCGGCCGTCCTGCGCGCCGCGCACGATGGTGCCCACCGGCACCTTGATGATCAGATCCTCGCCGTTCTTGCCGCGGCACAGCGCGGCGCTGCCGTTGCCGCCGTTCTCGGCGGTGTACTTGCGCTTGAAGCGAAAGTCCATCAGGGTGTGCATGTTCACGTCGGCCAGCAGGACGATGTCGCCGCCCTTGCCGCCGTCGCCGCCGTCCGGACCGCCGTTCTGCACGAATTTTTCCCGGTGAAACGAAACCGCGCCGTTGCCGCCGTTTCCGGCCTTCGCGGTGATCTTGACGTGATCGACAAACATTGCTTTCTTCCTTTTCCTGTCATGCTCTTCATCGCTACGGATTCCGCACGATTATACCGTGAACCTCCCGTTTCGTCAAGCATTTTCAGCTTTTTCGCGCGGATTGACTGCATTTTTCCAGTCCGGGCCGCGTCCTCTTTTTTCCCCGGACGCAGGAATGTGGGCCTGCGGG
Organism: uncultured Clostridia bacterium; assembly: GCA_944333055.1. Lineage (GTDB taxonomy): Bacteria > Bacillota > Clostridia > Christensenellales > Aristaeellaceae > Ventricola. The sequence goes on along the minus strand of CALVKT010000043.1, from coordinate 5,171 downwards.
GGCGAAATGAAATAAGCAGGATCGGGAAAGGAATGAGCCGCCGCCATGAGATTCACCAAGATGCACGGCCTTGGCAACGATTACATCTACGTCAGCGCGTTCACGGAGCGCGTGGAAGACCCGGCCGCGCTGGCCGTCGCCCTGAGCGACCGGCACTTCGGCATCGGCGGGGACGGGCTGGTGCTCATCGCGCCCAGCGCCGTCGCCGATTTTCAGATGCGCATGTACAACGCGGACGGCTCACAGAGCGAGATGTGCGGCAACGCCAGCCGCTGCGTGGGCAAATACGTCTACGATCACGGCATGACGGACAGCACGACCGTCACACTGGAGACGCTGGCCGGCGTCAAGACGCTGCACCTGCACGTGCGCGACGGCCGCGTGGCGTCGGTGCGCGTGGACATGGGCGCGCCGCAGCTGCGCTGCGAGGCGGTGCCCTGCCTGCTGGGCACGGGCGTGGTCACGCGCGCGCCCATCGAGGCGCTGGGGCGCGCCTTCGAGGTGACGCCCATATCCACAGGCAACCCGCACGGCGTGATCTTCCTGAACGAGCCGGTGGAGACCTTCGATCTGCACCGCTACGGCCCCGCGCTGGAGACGCATCCGGCGTTTCCGCAGCGCGCGAACATCGAGTTTGTGAACGTGCTCGCACCCGACCGCCTGCGCATGCGCGTGTGGGAGCGCGGCAGCGGCGTCACGCTGGCCTGCGGGACAGGCTCCTGTGCGGCGCTGGTGGCGGCGCACCTGTGCGGCCTGGCCGAAAGACGCGCGACGATCGCGCTGGACGGCGGCGAGCTCTTCAACGAATGGGACGAGGCGACGGGGCGCGTGTTCATGACCGGGCCTGCGACGCACGTGTTCGACGGGGAAATCGCGCTGTGACCGTGACCTGCGGAAAGCGAGGAGAAGACATGACGCTCGTCTCTGATGCGATGATCTTTGCCGCCTGTGCCCACGACGGCATGCTGCGCAAGGGCACGAATCTGCCCTACATCCTGCATCCGGCGGAGGTCGCGGCCATCGCCGCGACGCTCACGGACGACGAGGAGGTGCTCGCCGCCGCCGCGCTGCACGACGTGATGGAGGACTGCGGCGTGAGCGAACAGGCGCTTTCCGAGCGCTTTGGCGAGCGGGTGGCGTATCTGGTGCGCTGCGAGACGCAGGATGCCTTCGGCGACCCGAACAGCACGTGGGACATGCGCAAGCGCCGGGCGATCGAGCAGATCGCGCGCGGCGACCGCGCGGTAAAGATCATCGCCCTGAGCGACAAGCTGAGCAACATGCGCGCGATCCACCGGGATTTTGATCGATACGGCGAGCGGCTCTTCTGCCGCTTTCACCAGCACGACAAGCGGCGGCACGCCTGGTATTACCGAAGCTGCGCCGCGCTGCTGCGCGCGGAACTGGGCCAGACGGACGCCTGGCGCGAGCTTTGCGCGCACGTGGAGCACGTCTTCGCCGGCGTGCCGGAGGAAGCCGATCCGCCGGCCGTCTGCGCTGGATGAGCGCAGGCCGCACAGCCGACAGGCAAAGGCCCCGACGAGGGGCCTTTTGTTTATACCCAAAGGTATTAACTGCATGAAAACTTGTCTCTTCTCCGCCCTCTCCTTCCGATCTATAATGAAGGCAGATCGACGGGCATATGCCGAAAGTATGCCGGATTGGAAAGGGGCAAACAAGATGAAGCACATTCTGGCCACGTTCCTCGCGCTGTTCCTGCTCACGGGGGCAGCCGGGGCGGAAAGCACGTTTACCGGCAACGCACAGGGCTTCGGCGGCGAAGTGCGCGCGCAAGTCAGCGTCGATGAGACGGGGAAAATCACCGCGCTGACCATCGATGCCGCGAGCGAAACGCCCGCCATCGGCGGCGCCGCGGTGCAGACACTGACCGAGGCGATTCTCGCTTCCGGTTCGGCGGATGTGGATGCCGTTGCGCAGGCGACGGTGACGAGCAACGCGGTGCTGGACGCCGTTCACGCAGCGCTGGTCGAGGCCGGCGTGCGGGAAGGCGACGACACCCTCTCTTACGTGCCGGGCGTGTACACCGGCAAGGCATTTGGCCGCATGGACGAGGTGACGGTCTCCGTCTCCGTCAGCGCGGACAGGATCGAGAAGATCGACGTCGTGCAGAGCAACGAATTCCCGATCCTCTCCGACCGGGTTTTTGAGACGGTCATCCCGGACATCATCGCCAATCAGTCCCTGGCGGTGGACACGGTGACGGGCGCGACCGTGACCTCCAGCGCCATCCTCTCGGCGACCGCCGACGCGCTCGCTCAGGCAGGCGCCAACCTCTCCGTGCTGCGCAGCGCGCCCGTTGCGGCAAGCCCCTGCCCGCCGCGCAGGACATGGATACGCAGATTGTCGTCGCCGGCGGCGGCCTTGCCGGCATGATGGCGGCGCTCTCCGCCGCTGATCAGGGTGCGGACGTCATTCTGGTCGAAAAGCTGTCCTATCTGGGCGGCAGCTTCGGGCTGTCCAACGGCGGCTTTGCCGTGGCGAACAGCCAGGTGGTGCGCGACATGGGCATCGACGACAGTCTGGATCGCATCTTCGTCTGGATGCGCCAGATGAACGAAACCTCCGAAATGGACATGGACTACGATCTGGCCTCCTCCATCATCGCCCGCAGCGGCGCGACGATGGATTATCTCGTCAATCGCTTCGGCTATGAATTGCAGGCGGCCGACCGCGGTTACTACACCCGCGGCACGTTCGGCTCCGGCGCGGAGACCACGCAGATGCTCGAAAAGAGCCTCGCCGAAGTCGGCGTCACCGTGCTCACCGAGACGACCGCGCGTGAAATCGTGATGGAGGGCGAAAAGGCCGTCGGCCTCACGTGCGAAAATGCGGTCGGCAGCTTCACCATCCACGCCGACAAGGTGATCATCGCCACCGGCGGCGCGAACTACAACGAAGCGCTCATGCTCGAAGGCAATCCGGAGCTGGCGGTCGTCGATCTGTTCGACGAGACCAGCATCGGCAACAGCGGCGACGGTTTCGTGATGCTGGAGCGCATCGGAGCGAAAATGGGGCCGGGCCCGCGCATCAAGTCCGCCGCGCCGGATTACGCGGCCGCTTTCCACCTCTACTATCTGACGAATCAGGACCCCGCAAAGAATCTGCTGGTGAACGCGGACGGCGAGCGCTTCACCAACGAGAGCCCCGTCAACGGCTCCGTCATGCTCAACAAATACATGCTGCGCGAAGCCAGCCCGGCTTACTACGTCATCTTTGACACCGTCCATACGGACGAGTCCTTCCTGTCCAAGATGCAGGCGCTGGCGCCGCAGGAAAACCGCAAGATCGTCGTCTACGCCGAGACGATCGAAGAGCTGGCCGTCAAGATGGGCGTGGAGCCCGCGACGCTGCGCGCGACGTTTGATCGCTATCAGGCGCTTTGCGAAAAGGGCGTCGACGAGGACTTCGGCAAGGCCGCCGAGCATCTGGTGCCCTATGCCGCGCAGGGCGGTTATTACGCCGCCTATCTGATGCCCGCCGCCTGGGGTACGTTCGGCGGCGCGATCACGGACGACACGTTCCACGTGCTGCGCGAGGACGGTTCCATCATCGAAAACGTGTTTGCCGCCGGCGAAGCGGCGACCTCCACGCTCTTTGCAGACCATTACTTCGGCTCCTTCTCGCTGGGCTATTACGCGACCATGGGCCGTGTGGCCGGCGAGACGGCCGCCGCCGAGCTGGCACAGCAGTAATCTCCCTCTCCCTCATTCTTCTCAAAAGCGAACCGCCTGCCGCTCCTTGCAGCAGGCGGTTCGCTTCACCGTCCGCCCCGTGCATGCGCCGGCTGATTTCCGGCGCACGCGCAGAATTGACAAAAAACCGTTGACAAATGCACATCCATATGCTATACTGGGCAGGTGCTTAGGGGTATGGTGTAATGGTAACACGTGGGTCTCCAAAACCTTTGTTGAGGGTTCGAGTCCTTCTGCCCCTGCCAGACACCCGCTTGAGAAATCAGGCGGGTGTTTTTTTGTTTAACCGAAATCCCATTTTAGCCCATCCGCAAACCTGGCTCGCATGATGGTTGTGCGCAATGCGATATGCGGATCAAGCGCACCTCCTTGTTCCATCCTCTATTGTTCGTTGGCTGACAGCCATCCATCTGTGTTTCAGCGTCCTGATCTGCCTCATTCCTTTGGTTCGTCACGCGCAAAAATCATGATACTGCGATATGAATCCCAGCACTTGTCTTCAAACTTGGGATCCCAGTTGGTAATGATATGATTGAGCGAAGGAGGGTCCAGCCAATAGAAAGACGACTTTCCAAACTTGCTGGCATCTGCCAAAAGGACTTTCTTTTGCGCCTGGCGCAGCATGGTATTCTTGATGTGCGCCACCTCCTCGCCCTGATCGGTGAGCCCCTTTTGTGCATCAATCGAATTGACAGAGAAGAACATGATATCGGCAAACCAGCTTTTCAGCATATTTTCAGCCGATGAGCCTACGAGCGATGCACAGGGTGCGTGATACCGCCCACCCGTGCAAATGAGGGTGCAGTGCAATTGTTCGCTGACCTGAATAGCCGTGGACAGGCAGCAGGTGATGATCGTCAGATTCTTCTTCTTTCTGAGATAAGGAATCATCTCCATGACAGTTGTGCTGGCATCCATCATAATGATCTGATTGTCTTCCACCATTTCAGCCGCCCGTCTAGCGATGAGCGATTTATAAAAATGGTTGGTGGACAGGCGCAACTGCAGAGGCGTCTCCGTATTGGGATGAATGTTAGACACCACTCCACCCCGCGTGCAGGAAATCAAACGTTCCTGCTCCATTTTTTTTAAATCGCGCCGTACAGTGGATTCACTAAAGTGTAGCATAGCAGCCAGTTCTGCGATGGTGACATATTTTTTCTCGTTAATGATCGAAAAAATCTTTTCCCGTCGTTGTTCAATAATCATCCGTTTCCTCCTGCAATGACGTTATTGATCGCATTTGATCGTCAGTTGAACGATAGATGAAAGAATTTGAAAATTTACCATTTATTTCACCACGGTTGACTTTTGGTCTCCACTCATGTATATATTAGGGTGTGTTTCTAAAGTGTCCAGAGCCGAGCAATTATGCAAGCCAGACAAGGCAAGCTGCCAAATATACCATGCCCAAGAAGCGCCGTGCAAGCTTCTCGAAACGCATAGCCACTCTACGAT